>JAFAPY010000069.1 GCA_019246795.1 Streptosporangiaceae bacterium
ATCGCCGAGGCCAGGACGTTGCGCCGCCGGGGTATCGCCGGCATTTTGCGGGCAAACTAGTAGGCAGAGGAGACGAACATGACCAGCATCGCGGACCTGGGCGCGGAATCGGCGCGGCACCACCGGGACTTCGGCGCGGGCTCGCTGATCGTCTGCGACCGCCTGGTGCGCATCTACATCGCGGCCGGAATCGAGGTGCAGGCGCTGCAGGGCCTGGACCTGCTGGTGGCCGCCGGCGAGCTCGTGGCGCTGGTCGGCGCGTCGGGCAGCGGCAAGTCCACCCTGATGAACATCCTGGCCGGGCTGGACACGCCCACCGCGGGCGCGGTGCGGGTGGCCGGCCACGACCTGGCGGCGATGACCGCCAGGGAGCGGCTGGCTTACCGGCGAGGGGTGGTCGGCTTCATCTGGCAGCAGACGTCGCGCAACCTGCTGCCGTACCTGACCGCGCAGCAGAACGTGGAGCTGCCGATGCGGCTGGCAGGCGCCCGGGCCAGGACACGCCGGGCCCGCGCCGCCGAACTGCTGGAGACGCTCGGCCTGGGCAGCTGCCTGCAGCGCAGGCCGGACCAGATGTCCGGCGGCGAGCAGCAGCGGACCGCGATCGCCGTGGCGCTCGCCAATCAGCCCGAGATGCTGCTGGCCGACGAGCCCACCGGAGAGCTGGACACGGCCACCGCGGCCGAGGTGTTCGCCGCGCTGCAGCAGGCGAACGCCGAGTTCGGCGTGACCGTGCTGGTCGTCACGCACGACCCGGCGGTGTCGTCGGTGGTGCGCCGGGTGGTCGCGATCAGGGACGGCCGGACCAGCACCGAGACGCTGCGGCACGCCACGACGGCGGACAACGGCGAGGTGGCGCAGCACGCGGTGGAGTACGCGGTGCTCGACCGGGCCGGGCGGCTGCAGCTGCCGCGGGAGATGACCGAGCCGCTCGGCATGCGCGACCTGGTGCGGCTGCAGGCCGAGCCGGACCATATCGGCGTCTGGCCGGACCGGCGCGAGCCCGGGCAGACGCACTGAGCGGCCGCGCGGCGGCTTGCCCGACGCGCGCGCTCCGGAAGGCACTGAGCGGCCGCGCGGCGGCTTGCCCGACGCGCGCGCTCCGGTAAACACTGAGCGGCCGCGCGGCGGCTTGCCCGACGCGCGCGCTCCGGTAAACACTGAGCGGCCGCGCGGCGGCTTGCCCGACGCGCGCGCTCCAGCAAACACTGAGCGCTTCCGCAGGCGAACCCTCACGCCACCGGGGTCCCGGCGGCGGCGGTCAGCTCGGCGAACGAGGCGGTCAGCCGCTTGGTCACCGGGCCTGGCGTGCCGCGGCCGATGGCGCGGCCGTCCACGGCCAGGACCGGGACAAGGCCGCCCATGGTGCCGGTCACGAACGCCTCCGCGGCGGTGTACAGCTGCGGCAGCGTGTAGTCGCCGATCCGGCAGCCTATCCCCGCCGCGGCGGCCAGGTCGAGCACGGCCGCCCTGGTGACCCCCTCCGGGCAGGACACGGTCGTCGGCGTCGCCAGCATGCCGCCGGTCACCCAGAAGACGTGCGTGGCGTTGGTCTCGGCGAGGAAGCCGCGGTGGTCCAGCATCACCGCGTCGTCGGCGCCGGCCACGTTCGCCTCGATCTTGGCCAGGATCGACGGCAGCAGGTTGGCGTGGTGGATCTTCGGGTCCAGGCAGTCCGGCGCCGGGCGGCGCACGCTGGCGGTGATCAGCGTGATCCCGGCGGGATCGTAGACATGCTCCTTGTACTCGGCGAGCACGATCAGCGTCGGCCCGGAGGTGTTGAGCCGCGGATCCATGCCGGAGGTGATCTTCACGCCCCGGGTCAAGGTGAGCCTGATGTGCACGCCGTCCCGCATGGCGTTGGCGGCCAGCGTGCGCCGGATCTCCTCGGTAATCGCCTCGTCCGACGGGACCTGGCCGAAGGCCAGCGCCCTGGCCGAGGCGCGCATCCGGGCCAGGTGCGCCTCCAGCCGGA
The DNA here is from genome assembly GCA_019246795.1 of Streptosporangiaceae bacterium. Lineage (GTDB taxonomy): Bacteria > Actinomycetota > Actinomycetes > Streptosporangiales > Streptosporangiaceae > Palsa-504. The sequence goes on from JAFAPY010000069.1 coordinate 1,976, forward strand.
AGATCTTCCCGTCATACAGCCGCAGCCCCTCCCACACCGCGTCCCCGCCCTGAACGGCCGAGTCGAACGGGCTCACCGCGGCGCGGTCGCGGTGGGTGAGCCTGCCGCCCACGTTGACGACGATGTCGCGGTTACGCTCGTCGAAGACCTGCAGCATCAGGTTCTCCCTCGGCTGAGATGCGGTACCGGCGCAGCCGCTCGAAATACGGCATGCAGCGCTCGGCGAGCGGCTCGAGCCGGGCGGGCAGCGGCCCGGCCGGCGGCCGCCAGCGCGCGAAGCCGGTGGAGGCGCGCACGCTGTCGTACCAGTAAGGCGCCCACACCCCGTCGCTGTCCCGCGGGCCCGCCGGCCAGGACAGCATCGCGCGGTCGAACGGCACGCCCAGCGCCCGGCACAGCGCGCGCAGCACGCCGTGCGGGCAGGCGAGCAGGTCGCGGGACTCGACGACGGGGCCGCCGAACGCCTCGAAGATCTCGGCCTGCGCGGCGAGGCCGAGATCGGCCAGCGTCGGGGCGGTGCGGATCCTGGCGTAGGAGGCCAGCAGCTCGTGTGGGTCCCGTATCAGGTGCGCGTGCCGGAACGGGGCGAGCGCGACCCGGTCCACCTCGGGCAGCAGGTGATGCGTCATCATCTTGGCGTAGCTGATCGCCACCCCCTGCGGCAGCGGCGCGCCGGCCAGCCGGGCAAGCGCGGTGCGCCAGTCGGTGGGCTGGCTGGCGATCACCGCCTCCCGGCCGGGATGGCCGATCCCGGTGCGGGCCAGGTAGAAGGCATACAGCGGCTCATCGGCGACCACCGTGTCCTGCCGGTTCTCCCAGGCCCGCATCAGCGCCGTCGACACGGTCCGGGGCCCGGACCACATGGCGATCCGGGTGAGCGGCCGCGCGGCGGCCTGCCCGACGCGCGCGCTCCGGCCAGCACTGAGCGGGGCCATGCCCCTCACCGCGTCCGCTCCGGCGCTCACAGCAGCACGACGCTGCGCAGCACCTCCCCGCGGCCCATCTTGGCGAAGGCCTCCTCGACGTCACCCAGGCCGATCGTCTCGGACACGAACTTGTCCAGCGGCAGCCGCCCCGCCAGGTGCAGGTCCACCAGCATCGGGAAGTCCCGGCTGGGCAGGCAGTCCCCGTACCACGACGACTTCAGCGCGCCGCCGCGGCCGAACACCTCCAGCAGCGGCAGGTCCAGCCGCATCTCCGGCGTGGGGACCCCGACGAGGACGACCGTGCCGGCCAGGTCACGCGCGTAGAAGGCCTGCTCGTAGGTTTCCGGGCGGCCGATCGCCTCGATCACCACGTCGGCGCCGAACCCGCCGGTCAGCTCCCTGATCCGCGCCACCGGGTCCGCGGCCCGCGCATTGATCACGTCGGTGGCGCCGAACCCCCGGGCCCACTCCAGCTTCGCCTCGTCCACGTCCACCGCGATGATCGTCTGAGCGCCGGCCAGCCGGGCGCCGAGTATCGCCCCGTCGCCCACGCCGCCGCAGCCGATCACCGCCACGCTGTCGCCCCTGGTCACGCCGCCGGTGTTGATCGCAGCGCCGATGCCGGCCATCACGCCGCAGCCGAGCAGCCCCGCGGTGGCCGCCCCGATCGCCGGGTCGACCTTGGTGCACTGGCCCGCGGCCACCAGCGTCTTCTCCGCGAACGCGCCGATGCCGAGCGCGGGGGACAAGGTGGTGCCGTCGGCCAGGGTCATCTTCTGGCTGGCGTTGTGGGTGCTGAAGCAGTACCAGGGCCGGCCGCGGGCACACGCCCGGCACCGGCCGCATACGGCGCGCCAGTTCAGGATGACGAAGTCGCCGGGCGCCACGTCGTCCACGCCGGGACCGGTGGCCTCGACCACGCCTGCCGCCTCGTGGCCGAGCAGGTAGGGGAAGTCCTCCCCGATGCCGCCCTGCTTGTAGTGCAGGTCGGTGTGGCACACGCCGCAGGCCTGCACAGCCACGAGCGCCTCGCCCGGGCCTGGCTCGGGGACCTCCACCGTGGTCACCTCCACCGGCTCGCCCTTGCCGCGGGCCACCACACCCTGAACGCTGATCGTCACTGGTCCACCTCTCCGTTTCGTTGCCTGCCATGATCTTGCGTCAATTGGCCCGGTCCCGCCACCCGGTGCCGCGTCCGCAGTAGTGGCGGCGCGCCGAGTCCGCGGTCATGGCGGCGTACAGCAGCGCGATCAGCGGCAGCGCGGGCGCGCGCAGCGGCGACAGCCGGTACAGCCGCAGCATCGGCAGGTACGACGCCGACATCAGCGCCCAGCCGGCCAGGCCTGTCCCGGCTGCCAGCGCGGCCGGCGCGGTCGCGGCACCTGCCGCGAGCCCGGTGACCGATCCGGCGGGCGGCACCGCGTAGAGGAACAGCAGCCCGGCGAGGGTCGCGGCCAGCAGCAGCGGGGAGTAGCGGAGCTGGACGTATGCGGACCTGGCCACCATCTGCCACAGGTCGGCCAGGCGCGGGTAGGGCCGCACGCTTTGCACCTGCGTGGCCAGGCCGAGCCAGCACCGGCCCCGCTGCCGCTTGACCATGCGGCCGAGCGCCACGTCATCGATGAGGGCGCCGCTGATCGGCGCCAGGCCGCCCGACCTGGCCAGCGCCTCGCGGCGCACCAGCATGCAGCCTCCGGCCGCGGCCGCCGTCCGGGACCGGGGGCTGTTGACCCGGCGGAACGGGTAGAGCTGGGCGAAGAAGTACACGAACGCGGGGACGATAACGCGCTCCCACCGGTTGGCGGTGCGCAGCAGCGCCATCTGCGAGACCAGATCCCGGTCGTCGCCCTCGGCGGCACCCACCAGCGCCCGCAGCGCGCCCGGTTCCCAGGCGATGTCGGCGTCGGTGAACAGCACGTACCCGGACCTGGACGCGGGCACGCCGGCGGCGCTGAGTCCCTGCGCCATTGCCCACACCTTGGCGGCCCAGCGGGGCGGGGTCGGCGCGCCGGCGAGCACCCGCAGCGACCGGCCCCGCAGGCGCGGCCCGGGCCTGAGCTTCGCCGCGGCCTCGGCGGTGCCGTCCGAGCTGCGGTCGTCGACCAGGACGACCTCCAGCGTGCCCGGATAGTCCTGCCGCAGCAGCGTCGGCAGCGTGGCGGCCAGCATGCCCGCCTCGTTGCGCGCCGGGACCACGGCCACCACGTCCGGCCACGGGCACGGGTCGCGGGCGGCGCGCGGCAGCCGCTGGCCGGTCTGCCAGTACCGGCCGTGCCCGGCGACCAGGTAGGCCCACGCGGCCGCCGCCGCGGCGCACACGATGCTCCATGCCAGCATCCCGGCAGCCTCTCACATGCAAAAGGCGCGGCCGCCGCGATCGCGGCAACCGCGCCTTGGGCAACGCGGGGCGGGGATCACCTCCCGGCGGCGGGAACCAGCTCCCGGTGGCGAACCCGGCGGTAGGCGTCTTCGGCGCGCTCGGCGCGCTCGGCGCGCCGGGCACGGGCCATCCGGGCGGCCTGTGCCGCGGCCGGCTTCGGGCCGTCCTGCCGGTGCTTCAGCACCATCCGCAGCGGGACGCCCACCCACAGGGCGAAGAACAGGAACGTCAGCGGAATGTTCATCCACAGCCAGGTCATCGTCAGCTCCTTGCGGTCGGTTATCGGCTTCGGTAACCAGACTGCCCGGCGCCGCTCTGCGTGCCCGCGGAATGACCTCTGCCCTGGTTATGAATCCGCGGCCAACCTCTGAGCCGCCTCTGATTCCGCGCGGCGGTCGATGGCGCCCATGGCCGTGCCGCCGGCCTGGCCGCGCATCTCACCGCGGACCGAATCCAGGATGGTCAGGCCCTGGCCGACCAGGCCGGCGGCTATCTCGCCCAGGCCGTCGGCGCCGTTGAGCACGCTGACGTTGGCCCCGGCCAGGCCCGCCGCGGCCTCCTTGACGATCTGCGGGAGCTGGTTGATCAGCGCCTGGTCCAGCGCGACGCGGTTGTTCGAGGCCGCGGCCTCGGCTTGGATGCGGGTCCGCTCGGCGTCGGCCTGGGCGAGGATCCTGACCCGCCCGGCTTCGGCCTCGGCCGGCTTGATCACCTCGGAAACCAGCTGCTGCTGGCGGAGCTGGGCCTGCTGCTGGGCCAGGTCGGCCTGCGCGGCGATGACGGCCTGCTGGGCGTTCGCCTCGGCCAGCGGGCCTGCCTGCGCGGCCTCCGCCTGCGCCTTGTCCACCTCGGCCTTGTACTGCGCCTGCACGATGGAGGTTTCCCGGGCGAACTCGGCCTGCTTGCGCGCCGAGGCCTGCTGCGCCTCCGCCGCCGCCTGGTCGGCCTGCGCCTGCGCGATCTTCGCCTGCCGCTGGATCGCCGCGTTGTGCGGCGCGGCCATCGCCGCGATGTACCCGGCGCCCATGTCGTCGATCGACTGGATCTGCAGCGAGTCCACGATCAGCCCGATCGTGGCCATCTCGGCCTTGGAGCCGTCGAGCACCTCGGTGGCAAGCTTCTGCCGCTCGGTGACGATCTCCTCGACCGTCATCGAGCCGATGATCGAGCGCAGGTGCCCGGCAAAGATGCGCCCGCTCAGCACCGACATCTGGTCCTGGTCGGACAGGAAGCGCTGCCCGGCGTTGACGATGGACTCCTCGTCGTTGCCGACCTTGAACGCGATCACCGCGCGGACGTTCAGCGAGATGCCCTGCCTGGTCACGCAGGTCTCCGACACCTCCGCTTCCTGCATGGACAAGGTGAGGTACCGGACCTTGCGGAACAGCGGCGTGACGAAGGCCCCGTGGCCGATCACCACCCGGAACGGCAGGCCGTCCTTGCCGTACCCGCGCCCGGAAATCAGCATGGCCTCGTCGGGGGCCGGAACACGGTAGCCGAACATGGTGCCCTCCTAGGGTGGGTTTGGGGGAGGAAGTACGGTGGGTTTGGGGGAGGAAGCTACAGCGGGTTTGGGGGACGGCCTGGGCCGATGCGCGGCGCGTCCCCCAGGACGTCGTCCCATTCGATGACATCGACCGCGCGTGCCCCGCGCGATTCGACGACGAGCACGGTCGCCCCCCTGGGCAGCGGCCGTTGTGACCAGGCGAGGAAGGTCTCCGAACCGCCGCGGATCTTGATGCGCACCTCGCCGGGCCCGTCCCCGCCCCGGGTGGCGACGGTGAGCACGCCGACGCGGCCGATCGAGGACTCGTCCCTGGCCAACGGCAGCCCCCTTTACCCGGAAGTGGCCCCGTGCTCAGCCTAGTCCCGGCCACGGCGGGGCGAGTGGCCCTGGGGATCACGATGGGAAGGAGCCGGGCGCCCAGGTGTCGAAGGTCCCGTGACGTCCGGCACCGGCGGCGAACTTGGCGGCGCCGGCGGCGGCCTCATGCTCGAGCGCGCCGCGTCCGTGCGCGAACTCCGATGCCAGGGCGGCGGTCTGGTTCAGGCCGCCGGAGTCCAGCACCGACGCGCGGTCGCTGCGCAGGCAGATCTGCGGGAACGAGGCGAGCCGGGCCGCCAGTACCTGCGCAGCGGCAAGCGCCTGACCGGCCGGCACCACCCGGTTGGCGAGCCCGATCGCTGCTGCCTCGCCAGCATCGACCGCGCGTCCGGTGAGGATCATGTCCATCGCCCGGCTGGTGCCGATCAGCCTGGGCAGGCGCACCGTGCCGCCGTCGATCAGCGGGACGCCCCAGCGCCGGCTGAAGACCCCGAACACGGCGGTCTCATCGGCGATCCGCAGGTCGCACCACAGGGCCAGCTCCAGGCCGCCGGCCACCGCGTGCCCCGCGACCGCCGCGATGACCGGCTTGGACAGCCGCAGCCGGCTGACACCCATCGGGGCGTCCCCGCCCGGCGCCACCCGGTTGCCGCGCCCGGTCCCTATCGCGGTCAGGTCGGCGCCGGCGCAGAAGACGCCGCCCTCACCGTGCAGCACCGCGACCGCGGCGTCCGGATCGGCGTCGAACGCGCGGAAGGCCGCGGCAAGCCGGGCGGCGGTGGGGCCGTCGACGGCGTTGCGGCGGGCGGGGCGGTGCAGGAAGACGGTGGTAACCGGTCCCGACCGCTCAACCCGGACTGCCTGATTGGTCATCGCCGTACTCTTCCTTACGCTCCGCTGGCATGCACGCTACCGCCCTGGCCGATGTGCCGGGCACGGCGCAGCTGCCTTGCGGAAGTGATCTGCGTCATGAAATGTCCTGTATGCCACTTTGATCACATTGTTACCACATATAACGTCTTCTACCGAACGGGCAGAACGCCTGCCGTTGACCCGTTACGTTGGACGAACAGCCCGTGAGGCAGCCAATGACCAATCCCAGGCGGCCCTCTCCGGGACACGCACGGGATGCTCGCGTATGGACACGACCTGGCCCGCAATGCCGTGGGAGCAACGATGAATACGCGGAAGTTCCGCGCGGCGCCGCTCATTGCGGCAGTGACGGTGAGCATGGTTGCCGGGTGCAGCGCTGCGTCTGGCGGCTCGGCGGGTGGCTCGCTACCGTCCAAGCTCGAGTCGCCGCAGGTCACGGTCGCGGCCCTGCCAGCAGCCGACCTGGCCGGCTTGTACGCCGCGCTGAGCCAAGGGCTGTTCGCCCAGCAGGGGCTGAACGTGACGATCGAGAAGATATCCAGTTCGGCCGCGGTCGTCGCCGCCCAGCTGAGGGGGCAGGTTGATATCGCTGCCGGAGCCTACGTCGCCTACATCTCGGCGCAGGCGGCGGGCGCCAGGTTCCGCATCCTTGCCGAGGCATCCACTTTGCAGCCGCACACGCGGGTGCTGGTCACCAACGCGGCCTCGCCAATCACCACAGTCGCCGACCTGGCCGGCAAGAAAATCGGGGTCAACGGAACCAGGAGCATCGGCACCCTGCTGATCAGCGCGCTGCTGCAGGAAGACGGGATCTCGCCGACGAAGGTGAAATTCGTCACCGACAAGCAAGGCTTCCCCGCGATGCCCGGTCACCTGCAGGAGGGGGACTACGATGCGGCGTTCCTCTCCGAGCCGTACCTCACCCTCGCCGAAGAGGACTACGGCGACCAGGTGCTGGCCGACTTCGACCAGGGCTCCCTGTCGGATCTCCCCATCGACGGCTACATCGCCACTCAGGCGTGGGTGCAGAAGCACCCGAAGACGGCGGCCGCGTTCGTCCGGGCGATCGAGGAGGGGCAGACGCTGGCCAATACCGACGGCAGCGTCGTCCGGGCCGCCCTGGGAAAGTATGACAACCTGCCGCCCTGGGTGACCGCGGTCATGGCGCTGCCGCAGTTCCCGACCGGTCCCGTGGTTGCCAAACGCATCCAGCGGGAGGCCGTGGACATGCTCGACTTCGGCATGCTGAGCACGCAATACGCCACGGAGGTGGAACGGGGGACCTTGGTGGCATCGATGCTCGGTCCCGGTTCCTGAAAATGCCGGGGCCGGTGGTCATGAGGTCGGATAGGACGGTGCCGTTGCGGGCTATCGACTTCCACGTGCACCTGCCGACGCCGGACTGGCTGGACGGGAGCATGGCGGGCTACGTGGCGGCGGCCGAGGCCTACTTCCGGTCCCCGGTGCAGCGGGAGCCGCTGGACCAGCTCGCCGCGCGGTACCGCGGGCTGGGCGTCAAGGCGGTGCTGCTGGCCTGGGATGCCGAGACGGCCACCGGGCGGCCGCGGGTGCCGAATGAGACCGTGGCCGCCGCGTGCCGGGACTACCCGGACGCGTTCACCGGCTTCGGGTCCGTCGACCCGCACAAGGGCGAGGCGGCGGTCGCGGAGGTGGCCGCCATCGCCGCGCTCGGGCTGCGCGGGGTCAAGTTCCATCCGTCGATGCAGGCGTTCTCGCCGGACGACCCGGCATTCTGGCCGGTCTTCGCGGCCTGCGAGCGGCACGGCCTGATCGCGCTGTTCCACACCGGGACCAGCGGGATCGGCGCGCGGCAGCCCGGCGGGCAGGGCATCAGGATCGACTACGCGCACCCGGTCAAGCTGGACCCGGTCGCGGCGGCGCACCCCGGCCTGACCGTCGTGGCGGCGCATTTCGGCTGGCCGTGGCACATGGACCTGATCGCCATCGCCCTGCACAAGACCAACGTGTACATCGACATCTCCGGGTGGTCGCCGCGGCGGATCCCGCCGGAGGTGATCGCCGAGCTGCGCGGACGGCTGTCCGGGCAGTTCCTGTGGGGCAGCGACTTCCCGTTCCTGGCTCCGGAACGCTGCCTGGCCGAGCTGGCAGGGCTCGGGCTGCCGGACGACGTGATGACGGCGGTCCTGCACGACAACGCCGCCAGGATTCTCAGCTGAGATCCAGCACGACCGGAGCGTGGTCCGACGGGCCCTTGCCCTTGCGGGCCTCGCGGTCCACGTACGCCGAACGCACCCGGGCGGCGACCGGCTCGGTGGCGTAGACCAGGTCGATGCGCATGCCGTTGTTCTTGGCGAACATGCCCGCCCGGTAATCCCAGTAGGTGAACGGGTGCGGGCCCTTCATCGGGGTGGGCACCACGTCGGCCAGGCCGAGCGCGCGCAGGTCGGCCAGGGCCTGCCGCTCGGGCGGGGTGACGTGGGTGGAGCCGGCGAACACCGCCGGGTCCCACACGTCGGCGTCGGTCGGGGCCACGTTGAAATCGCCGCACGCGGCCAGCTGCGGGTACCGCTCAAGCTCCGCGGCCAGCGCGGCGCGGAACGCCGCCAGCCAGTCCAGCTTGTAGGCGTAGTGGGCTGAGCCGGGCACGCGGCCGTTCGGCGCGTACAGCGACCAGACCCGGATGCCGCCGGCCTCGGCGCCGATGGCCCTGGCCTCCGGGCGGCGCAGCTCCGGCACGTCCAGCAGCGCGGGCTCGCCGGTCTCACCGTGATAGCTGGGCTCGCCCGGGAAGCCGCGGGTGACGTTGTCCAGGCCGACGGCGGACAGCAGCGCGACCCCGTTCCACCGGCCGTCGCCGTGCGCGGCGACCGCATAGCCGAGCTGCTCGACCTCGGCCGCGGGGAACTGGGCGTCGCCGACCTTGGTTTCCTGCAGGCAGACGACGTCCGGCTTGGCCTCGGCCAGCCAGTCAAGCAGCCGCGGCAGCCGGGCCTTGACCGAGTTGACGTTCCATGTCGCCAGGCGCATCGCAACAGCCTGCCACCCGGGGCGCCCGTCCTGCTACTCGGGGTCCTCGCGGAAGCCTTCGATGAAGCGGCGGAACACGCCGCCCTCCCTGGGCAGCGACGGCCCGGGCGGCGGGGCCTCGGCGCGTTCGCGCCCGACCGGGTCGCGGTAGTCCGCCCGCGCGATAGCGTCCACGATCTGGGCGTCGTCGAACGTGCCCGACCCGGGGATCTCCGGGACGTAGCCGACCAGGTCGCCGTCGAGCAGCACCTCGGCCTCCAGGCCGCTGGTGCCCTCCGAACCCCAGATGGCCTCACGCCCGCCGCCTGCGGGAACCTGCACCGAGTACGCGTCGATCCCGGACTTCCTCAGGTGCGCGTTGATGCCCCGGTCTCTGAGGGAATCGACAACCCGGCGCGCGATTCTCATCCACGCTGGCCAGGCTACATACAAACCGATACTGGCGTGTCCGGTGCGGGGTGACGGCGCCGGCTGCCACCGCCCGTTCTGTCTGACGTGCTTTTCTATAATTTCGCCGTGGCGGGTGCGGAAAACGGCGCCTTCGAGCTGGGCACCGACGGGCCCGCGGTCACCGCAAGCGTGCGCCGCGAGCAGAAAGGACGACCAGGATGGGCGTCGCGGTCATCACCGGGGCGGGTTCGGGTGTCGGCAGGAGCATCGCCACGGCCTTGCTCAGGGCCGGCTGGCAGGTCGCGCTGGCCGGCCGGCGCGCCGGGCCGCTGGAGCAGACCGCGGCCGGCGAGGGGTCCGCCCTGGTGGCGCCGACCGACGTGACCGCCCCGGACTCGGTCGCTGCGCTGTTCGACGCCGTGCACCGGCGCTGGGGGCGCCTTGACCTGCTGGTGAACAACGCCGGGGTGTTCGGGCCGTCGGCACCGGTGGACGAGGTCGACGTAGCGGGCTGGCAGGCCACGGTCGACACCAACCTCACCGGGGCGTTCCTGTGCGCCAGGCACGCCTTTGCCATGATGAAGGCACAGCGGCCGCGCGGCGGCCGGATCATCAACAACGGCTCGATATCCGCGCACACCCCGCGGCCCAACAGCGTCGCCTACACCGCGACCAAGCACGCCATCACCGGCCTGACCAAGTCGATCTCGCTGGACGGCCGGGCGTTCGACATCGCCTGCGGCCAGATCGACATCGGCAACGCCGCAACCGAGATGACGCGCCGCTTCGCCGGCGGCGTGCTCCAGGCCGACGGGTCGGTCGCCCCCGAGCCGGTCTTCGACTCCCGCCACGTCGGCGACGCCGTGCTGTACATGGCCTCGCTGCCGCTGGACGCGAACGTGGAGTTCCTGACGATCATGGCGACCGCGATGCCCTACGTCGGGCGGGGCTGACACCCGGCCTATTGAATCAGCCCTTGGGCGCGGAGCATGCTTGGCGCAAGCCGTCGGGCCGTTCGTGCGCGAGGTCGACCCGGCACCGACGCGATCCGGTGCGCGACTTCCTGGCCGCACCGTTAACAAGGAGACATCGCCATGAGCAGCCCCAGCAGCAGTGACCCTGCGTCCCGCCAGGTGTGGAAGGACCCGGACAGCGACTGGGGATACGCGCGCACCGCGCGGCTGCAGCAGGACTTCGAAGCCGCGGCTGAGCATCTGCGTCAGGTCGACGGGTACGTCGATCCGCTCGATCCGCAGCACCGTCCCCAGCTCCGCGCCGACCTGGCACTCGAAGGCGGCGGCGTCAAGGGTATCGGCCTGGCAGGCGCAGTGCTGGTCCTGGCCGAGGCCGGCTACTCCTTCGCCCGCGTTGCGGGTACCAGCGCGGGCGCGATCGCCGCATGCCTGGTGGCTGCCATCTCCAGGGCCGGGAAGCCGATGACCGACCTGCGCAGCTATCTGGGCCAGATGGATTTCACCAAGTTCATGCCCGAGGGCAAGCTGCACCGCTTCCTCGATCACCTCGGCGGAACCGTGGAGAAGATCGAGGATGCGGTCATCCTCACCCAGCGGATGGGGCTGTACCCGGGCACGTACCTGGGGGAGTGGCTGCAGCCGATTCTCAGCGGCCTGGGGGTGCGCACCTTCGCGGACCTGAAGATCGAGCAGTCCGAGGATCCGGGCATGAGCTTGCCGCCCGACCGGCGGTACCGCCTGGTCGTGCACGCATCGGATATCACCCGCGGGGAGTTGGTGCAGCTGCCGTGGGACTACGGCTACTACGGGCTGCCCGCTGACGAGCAGGACGTCGCGGGGGCGGTCCGCGCGTCCATGTCGATCCCGTTCTTCTTCGAGCCGGTCGTCATCGAGGCCAACGAGGCCACGGTTGACGTGGCGATGCCGGACGGCAGCTCGATATGCGAGCACTACGACGCTGGGACGGTCACCTGGGTCGACGGCGGCATGCTGCGGAACTTCCCCATCGGCGCCTTCGACCGGGTCGATGGCCGGCCCGCGCGCTGGCCGACCATCGGGATCAAGCTGTCCGTGCTGCAGACGCAGTTCCCGGCCACCGAGGCCAGCGGCACAGCGCTGAGCGTGGCCATCCGCGCCCTGCACACGATGATGAACGAGTGGGACCGCTACAACGTCGAAGCCACCGCCGCCGCGCGCACGATCTTCGTCGACAACGCCGGGCTGACCGCTACCCAGTTCGACCTCACCACCGAGCAGCAGGATCAGCTGTTCCTCAACGGAGTCCTGTCCGCGACGCGGTTCATCATCGGGATGTCGCATGCCGGCGGCGTGCCCCGCGACGCCAGCCAGGCCCGGCAGCTGCTGCTGGCCAGGAAGGCGGCCGCCGTCCCGCAGTGACCGGCGTCGGTGATCGCGGCGGACCGGAGCGTGCTCAGCTGTGCGGGGCGGCCTCTTCCTTGGTGCTGGCTCGCTGGGTGTAGTCGCGCACGGAACGGTACAGATGGGCCATGAGCTCGGGTTGCATCCTTCGCAATCCTTGCCGGTCATACCAGGTGGTAACGGCGATGCCGAGGGCAACCCAGAAGACCAGCCCCGCGCCGGTAAGGATCAGCGCCCGGGTCAGGCCGGCGGCGCCTGCCGCGTCGAAGTAGAGGATCGAGCGGACCCCGTCGAGGACCTGCCGCAGCGGGTCGACGTTGCTGAAGAACCGGAAGAAGCCGGGCAGCGCCTGCAGCGGCACCGTCCCCCCGGAGGAGGCCAGGGCGAGGTAGAGGAAGAACAGGACGGCAATCAGCTGGCCCAGGCTGCCCAGAGCCGCGAACAGCACCAGGGTGCCGATCGCGACCACCTCGGCCGCGAACGTGGTGAACAGCCACAGGTACCACGGGTAAGGGGCGTCCATGTTCAAGATCGCGATCGCCGCCAGCAGCACCAGGCCGGTCGTTACCGGGACGGTGGCCGCCGCCATCAGCCACTTGGCCAGCAGGGTCTGCCATCTCGTCATGGGGAGCGGCAGTCTTTGCTGCCACCACGGCCCGATCTCGCTGGTGGCATATCCAAGAGATGAATCGATCGATGTGTTCACGCTTGTCGCGGTCAGGAAGCCGCACATGATGGACAGCAGTGATATGTAAAAGGCGCTCAGCCCGAGCGCGGAGCGCGGCGGGAGCGGCCGGTAGGGCACCACCGCCACGGTGACCGGGCTGGCCAGCAGGGCCCTGGCGCCGGTGCTGGCCGGGCCGTCGGCGCGCCCCGCGCGCAGCAGCTGCTGGCCTATCTGTTGCGATATCCGGGCCAGGGCGGGCTGGGCGATGTTGGTGGCCAGGCTGACCCCGAGTCCTCCAGCGCGCGGATTCGTCAGCAGCGCTATCACGGGGGCGCCCGGCGCCCGCCCGGCTGCGGCCCGCCGGTCATCCAGCGCCAGGACCGAGCTGGTGAAGCCGGGCGGGATGACGATCGCTGCGTAGGCATTGCCGATGTTCAGCTGCGCTTTGGCCTGGGCCAGCGTGACGGGCTGCAGGGACAGGGGCGTTGAGACCTGGGGGGAATGGGTCAGGGCCGCTACGACTTGCTGGCCCAGGTCGACGCGTTGGGACGGGGTGCTCGCCCCGGCATCCTCGTTGACCACCAGCACCGGCAAGCCGCGCAAGTGCGAGGCCGGGTCGACGATCGCGCCGAGATAGATCAGCGTGATCGCGAAGATCAGGACCGATACCAGGAGGACCGGAGTTACCCAGACCGCGGGCACCCTCACCAGCTGCGCCGCACGCACCTCGGGAACGCTGTCGCCTTTCGCAGGGACGGTCACGTCGGGATCCCCTTCCTGGGCTGTCGGCCAGGCGCGGGCTGCGCCGGTGGCAGTCAGGGCCGCACACTCAGCAGGCTTGCCGATCGGCCGGATCCGCGTCAACGGCGTCGCGGCGTGATCGCGTGAGGCGGCCGCAAGGCGGCGGCCTCAGGGTCACCTTGGTGATGCGCGGTCCGCGTCGGCCAGCCAGCCGCCGACCGCTGGCAGCTCACCGGCATCCGGCCCGCAGCCCGCGCCGTAGTGCCCCCGGCCGGGGATCCTCGTTGGTCATTGGCCGACACTAACCCCTGGCCGCAGGCACCACGCTCCCGGTCGTGGCCGCTGCTCCGTCGTGCCTGCGGATAGCCAGCGTGACCGCTACTCCCATCTGAAAAAGCGCTTGGCCAGGAAGCCGAACACGGCCGCGTATCCGGCCAGGACACCCAGCGGCGTGGCCGGGGGAAACCCCTGCCACATCGAGTCCTCGAGCGCCTGCACGGCCGCGCCGAGCGGCGTGAAGTGGCTGATGTCCTGGAACACGCGCGGCAGGATCTGCATCGGCACGTACAGCCCGGCGAAGAACATCAGCGGGTAGAAGGCCGCGGCTGTCAGGCCGCGGGCGGCGCCCGTGGTCCGGGCCGCCGCCGCGATCACCAGGCCGATCATGAAGAGCGCGGCGATGGCCAGCACGACCGCCAGGATCAGGCCGCCCGGGTCCTTGGGCGCGCTCGCCCCGAAGAACCCGATGCTCACGCTGATGAGCATGAGCACCGTGATCACCATCAGGCATGCCTGGACGACAAGCTGCGCGGCCAGCACCCAGGACGCGGGCACGGGCGTGGTCGACAGACGGCGGAGCACTCCCTGCTCCCGGTAGGAGACGAGCGGGCCCGGGAGGTAGGTCAGCGCGAGCACGCCGATCGCGAACGCGATGAGGACGGGTATGTAAGCCTCGAACGCAGACAGGCCGCCGAGGCGCGGGGAAGGCTGCTGGAACACGGGCACCTCGCCGAAGATGACCAGGAGCAGCAGGGAGATCCCGATGCCGGCGATGATCCCGGCCGGCTGCCGCCAGGCGAGCCGGGCCTCGTTGCGGACGATCTGGCCGAACGCGCCGCGCGGCGCACTGGGCCGTGCGGGCCGGTACAGGCTGGTCATGGCTGGTCTCCGTTCTGGTGCAGGCGGGTCCCGGTGAGCCGGACGAACGCGTCCTCCAGGGTCGATGCGTCCAGCTGAACGTCGCGGGCGGTAATGCCGGCCGCGTGCAGTGCCAGGATCACCGCGTTGACCAGCTCGCCGGTCCCGGTGACGACGACGTGGCGGCCGTCGTGCTGCACCGCCGCCACCTCGGTAAGACCGGTCAGCAGCCGGTCGTCGAACGGGCCCGACGGGACGAACCGCATCCGCTTGCCGCCCCTGGCCCGCGCGGTGAGCCCGGCCGGGGTGTCCAGCGCGACGAGGTGCCCGGAGTCGATCAGGGCGACCCGGTCACACAGCCGTTCGGCCTCCTCCATGAAATGGGTCACCAGCACGATCGCGACCCCGCGGTCGCGCACCTTCTCGATCAGCTCCCAGGCGTCCCGGCGGGCCTGCGGGTCCAGCCCGGTCGTCATCTCGTCCAGGACCGCGATCTTCGGCCCGCCGATCAGCGCCAGCACGACCGACAGCCGCTGCCGCTGACCGCCGGACAGCGACCGGTAGTAGTCCCTGCGCTTCCCGGCCAACCCGAGCGCGTCGACCAGCTCGGTGACGTCGGCAGGCCTGCGGTAGAAGGACCGGTACTCCTCCAGGATCTCGCCGACCCTCAGCTTGGCGGGAAACGCGCTCTCCTGGAGCTGGACGCCGACGATCTCATGGACCCGGTCCCGGTCGGCCTGCGGATCCAGGCCCAGCAGCCGGATCGTGCCGGAGTCCGGCGGCCGCAGGCCGATGGCGCACTCGACCGTGGTGGTCTTCCCGGCCCCGTTCGGCCCGAGGATGCCGAAGATCTCACCCTCGGCCACCGAGAACGACACGTCGTCCACCGCGACCAGGCTTCCGTAGGTCTTGCGCAGATGCGTGATCTCCACCGCTGGCCCGTCCGCGGCCGGGGAGGCGCCGGCTCCGAGGTCGGGCCGCCGACCGGCCGCGGCAGCGCGCGCGGCCGGGGAGGCGTCGGCTCCGGCGCTCGTGTCGGCCACGCTGTGCAGTATGCCCATGGCTTTCTCCCTGCTGGCCCGTCCGTAGGGCCGCCGTGTGCCCCGCCGCGCCGGGCGGGTCCTTGCCCTCAAAAACTGATATCATTATGCTAGACGTGTAATATCAGGCCTGTCAACGGAGGTGATAGGAAATGGTCATGCAGGCCCCTGCCCCCGTGGGGAAGACGGCCCCGGCGCCGCTGGCCGAGCGCCAAGCCTGGTCCATCCCCGGCGTCCTGGTTCTGCTGATCGGCTTCGCGGCGGTGTGCGTCGGCATCGGGTTGCTGATATCTGCCTTCACCAGCAGCGCGGAAAGCGGCGCGACGGGATCCGGGGGCGCCATCTTGCTGATCGCCGGCTGGCTGCTGCTGTCCGGGCTGGTGCCGGTGACCGCCGGCGAGGCGCGGGTGGTGCAGCTGTTCGGCCGGTACGACGGCACCGTGCGGACCGCCGGGCTAATGTTTGTGAACCCGTTCACCCGGCGGCGGAAGGTTTCTGTCCGGCTGCGCAACCATGAGACCGCGGTGGCGAAGGTCAACGACGCCGACGGCAACCCGATCGAGATCGCCGCGGTGGTGGTCTGGCAGGTGGCCGACACCGCCAAGGCGCTGTACGGGGTCGACGAGTTCCCCCAGTTCGTCGCGTTCCAGGCCGAGACCGCGGTCCGGCACATCGCCTCCAGCTACCCCTACATCAGCCACCTTCCGGGTGAGCTGTCGCTGCGCGACAACGCCGAGGAGATCACCCAGCGCCTGTCGGCCGAGATCGCCGACCGGGTCGCCCCGGCCGGGGTGGCGATCATCGAGTCGCGGCTGACCCGGCTGTCGTATGCCCCCGAGATCGCCCAGGCGATGCTGCGCCAGCAGCAGGCCAACGCGATCGTCGGCGCCCGGCAGCGCATCGTCGAGGGTGCCGTCGGCATGGTCGAGCTTGCCCTGCATCGGCTGGAGGAGAAGGGCGTGGTCGAGCTGGACGAGGAGCGCAAGGCCGCCATGGTATCCAACCTGCTCGTGGTCCTGTGCAGTGAGCAGGCCACCCAGCAGGTCGTCAACGCCGGCTCCCTGTACCAGTGACGGCGGGCGCGGTCATCCGGTGAGCGAGCGCAAGAACATCCTGCTGCGGCTCGATCCCGCGGTCCACGACGCACTGGCCCGGTGGGCCGCCGACGAGCTGCGCAGCACCAACGCCCAGATCGAGTTCCTGCTCCGCCGCGCCCTCGCCGACGCCGGCCGGCTCCCGAGCCGGGTGGCGGCGATGCGCGGGCCCGGCCGGCCGCCGCGCGCCGGCCCGCCCGGCTGATCATGCAGCGGTCAGCGGGTCGCGGGGCAGCCTTCGCGGTGTCCCTCGCTGGTCACCGCGCCGCAGTCCGGGCAGACCAGGTGGGCGTAGCACGCGGGATCGCCGCCTTCGTCCTGCTCGCCGGCCTGGCGCAGCAGCCTGGCGAGCACGGCAGCCTGGCTGTGCTCGACGTCCCTGGTCGCGGTCAGCAGGGTCAGCGGGCCGGCCGCGGCGAGCGAGCGGAGCCGGCCCAGCGCGGCGCTAGCCGGGGCGCCGAGGAGCTCACCGAGGTAGCGGCGGCGGAACTCGTCGAACTTGGCCGGGTCATGCCGGTACCAGGTGCGCAGCTCAGCGGACGGCGCGACCTCCTTGGCCCAGTCGTCCAGGGCGGCGGCATCGGTGCGCAGGCCGCGCGGCCATATCCGGTCCACGAGCACCCGGACGCCGTCCCCGGCCTGCGGCTGGTCGTAGACGCGCCGGATGCGGATATCTGCCGGCATCGCGCCGTCTCCGGGGTTACCGTCCCTGCTCCGGCGCGCTACCGGCCCAGCTCGGCCCAGACGACTTTCCCGTCCTGCCCGAGCAGCTGCACGCCCCAGCGGCTGGACAGCGCGGCCACTGCACCCAGGCCGTGCAGCGGGACCGGGATCAGCGCCTCGCCGGCCGGCAGCGGACGGGCATCGCGCACCCAGATCCGCACCGTGTCCCGCTGCGCGGACACTGCGACCGTGAAGCCGGTGCCGGCGTGCACGACGGCGTTGGCCGCGAGTTCGGTCACCACCAGCGCGGCATCGTCGGCCAGGTCGCCGTCGCCGAGGCGCCGCAGCGCGTCGACGGCGAAATGGCGCGCATGCGCCGGCGCGTCACGGTAGCAGGCAAAGGCGCGCACTGCCTCGGGGCCGGCAGGCTCGTCGGCCAGCGCGCCGCCGAAGATCTCGCCGTGCAGGCGGCACACTTCGGCGAACGCGTCAAGGTAGCCGTCGCGGGTCACCGAGCCGACCGGGTAGCCGCAGAACAGCGAGAACGACAGCTTCCGGCCCAGGCTGTTCCACATCTGCTCCAGCTCTATGGCCGCATTGACCATCCCGTCGTTCCACAACAGGGCCACCATCTCGCCGTAGGCGCGGATCGGGCCGCCGCCGGCTGCTGCGGAGTCCGCGCTCCGGATCAGGCCGCTCACCACGCGCTCGAAGGCGGCGCCGTCAAGCCGGCCATCGACCAAGAACGCGTCCAGCGTCTGTGCGGCATCCATGGGCCGGTACGCGCCGCTGTCCTTCGCCGCCGCCAGGTCCACGCCTGCCTCAGCAAGCCGCGCTTCCACCATGCGCCGGTGCGCCTCGGTGGCAATGGCGATCCCCGCGCCGCCCTCGCGGAGCGCTCCCAGCAGGTAGCCAGCCACACCGTCGGCCAGTTCATCGTCATGGCTGTAGAACTGAACGACGTGCTGGCCCGCATTAGTGTATTCAGTCCTGGCTGTCACTGCTTCTCCAACTGTAAGCATGACGTCTGCGTCGTGGGATACCTGCCCAGCTATCGGCGCGCCATGCATCACCCGGCAGATCGCCAGCCTACCCGGGCCACCTCACCCCCGGTTCCCGGACAACCCCAGGCAGGCGCGGTGCCGCCAGGCAAGGCGCAGCACGGCAGCGGCCGCGGCCTGCACCGGCTCGCGGGTGACGACGTGCTCGATCACCCCGGCGGTGAACTTGCGCGGGGCCAGCACCCGCCCCTCCGCGAAATGCGGCGGCCCGCCGCCGAGCACGTCGTCGAACACCTCAGCGTCGACGACGGCGACGGTGAGCAGGTCGGTGGCGTAGCTCAGCGGGTCCGCGCCCAGCCCCAGGCACCAGACGCGGACCTGGCCGCGGTCAAGCGCGCCGGTGAGCGTCCTGGCGAACGGCCACGAGTCGTAGCCGGCGGGGCCGTCCTCCGGGTGCCCGCGCAGTTCCTCGGCGAACTCGCGGACCATGCACCGCCACAGCGAGAAGTCACGGCTCTCGCTGCGGGCGCCGTCGCTCGACGGCTGGAAAACCCCGACCGGGATCACCTGGTACAGGCCGCCGGCGTGGCCCACCGTGGCGGGGTCCCGCCAGTGCAGCAGGAACGATGCCCGGCCAGCCGCGCGGTCCAGCCGCAGCGTCAGCGTGCTGATGGCCAGGTTCGCCGGGCGGCGGCTGACGTCGCACGGATCGCCCGCCAGGGCGCGCACCGTAAGGGTCTGTCCGGCGGGCAGCCGTCCGAGCCGCGCGGCGGCGTACTCATGCGCGGCGGCCTCCCCGGTGTCGATGCCGTCGAAGTACCGGCCGCGGGTGAACTGCAGCCGGGGCGCCGGGCCGGCCAGCGCCGCCGCGACGAGGCGGTAGGTGACGCGGTTGTCGAACACCGCCGGGGGCGCCAGGTCGCGCACCGCGTCGGAGTAGCGTGCGTAGCGGGTGCCGTCCGCGCGGGCGGGCAGCAGCGGCGTCGGCCACTCCGCCCACTCGGTCCACTCCGGCCACTCGGGTTTCCCGGCGGCTGCCGCGGGAGCGCCGTCCGGCGGGCGCCAGTCCAGCCGGATGTCCTGCAGCGGAACCGGGGCAGGCGGCAGCCAGCCCGGGGCTGCCAATAGCGGCGTCCCGGCGACCCTGGCCGCGGCCGGGTGGCCGGCCGCGGCGCGGGCAGTCAGGTCGTACCGGTGCTCCTGCAGGTAGCGCCGCACCTCGAGCCAGTCCCGCTGGCTGGCGGCCGGCGAACCAGCGGCTCGTTCGGCCATAACGCTCCGCACGCCGGCGGCGCGGGCGGGACAGCGGCGTGCGGGCCGGTCAGCCGATCGCCTCAGCGAGCAGCCGGACCTGGTCCAGCCGGGACGACGTGGGCACCCAGATGATCTCGTCGCAGCCGGTGGACTCGAACGCGGCCGCGTAGGACCTCACCATGTCGGGGTTCACCGCCACGCCGGCCGCGATCCGGCCGGCGAAGTCGCCGAGCCAGGCGTAGTAGCGCAGCAGGTAGGTGTCGGCCATGCTGCGCGCGTCCGGCCCGAGCGCGAAGTAGGCCAGGGTGAGCTTGCGCGGCTTGCCGGGGCGTCCCGCCCGTTGCCAGGCCTGGTCCACGGCCGCCGCGCCCTGGTCGAACATCTCCGGGGTGCCGCCGCTCATGATCCAGCCGTCCCCGAGGCGGGCGACCCGGTCGAAGCTGGCCTGCGCGCCGCCGCCGAGGATGAGCTCCGGGCCCGCGGGCCGTGCCGGCTCCGGGCCGATCCGCTCGCCGTCACCGAACTTCTCCCCGGACCAGATCCGCTTCATCTGCTCGATCTGCTGGTCCAGGTGATGTCCCCGCGCCCTGGTGGTCAGCCCGCTTACGGCGAAGTCGTCCTCGCGCCCGCCCAGGCCCAGGCCGAGCACCAGGCGGCCGCCGGAGATCCGGTCCAGCGAGGCCGCCTGCTTGGCCAGCAGCGCGGTGTTGGTGTACAGCGGGGCCAGCAGCACGCCGGTGGTGAGCCGGATCCGGCTGGTGACCGCCGCGGCGGCGGACAGCGCGACGAGTTCCTCATACGTCGGGAACACGATCCGGCCGATCGTGCCGAGCGTGCTGAACCCGGCCTCCTCCGCGTTTTGCGCCCACTCGATGAGCGTGCCGCCGCCGGTGCCCGGCACCGTGTTGGGCAGGCCGATCCCGATGTCCACGCCATACCTCCGCTGGTTGGTCTGCTTCGCCGCACGGACAGTCAGTGTTGGGCCAATCCAAGCACGGTGCGCCGGGCACGGCTCGGGCAGGTGCCCGGCAGGGCGGTCAGGCGCGGGCGTAGTTGCTGGCGCCGTACCAGTCCACGAGGACCACCGGCTCGTCGCCCACCACCCAGGCGTCATGGTTCTGCGGCAGCGCGGTGACATCGCCCGGCCTGGCGTCGAACTCGGTGCCGTCGGCCATCACCACGTGCAGCGTGCCCTGCACGTGGTACTGGAAATGCGGCGCCTCGCACCACTCGGTGCCCGCTATCGGCTTGACGTCGGCTGACCAGCGCCAGCCCGGCTGCAGGGTGAGCCTGCCGATCTCGGCGTCGCCGATCCTGAGCAGGTCCAGGGCGCCGTGCCCGAAGGTGCGGGTTTCGTCTGCCTTGTCGAAGCTCTTCTGCTCCGCCTTGCGTGCCATGTCGGTCTCCCTTCGCGTGGTGCGGTTGCGGAACCGAGCATGGCCGGCCGGGGTTGCAGCCACCTTGCAGTGTTTTTCTGGAGCGCGCGCGTCGGGCAGGCCGCCGGGCGGCCACTTTGATGCCGGCCTGGCGGCGGGGCGGTGCGCGAGGTTTGATAGCTGCATGAAGTCGCTGGCAGTGCGGGTGCTCGGCGATTTCGGCGTGGACGGCGTGGAGCCGTCGGCGTTCGGCAGCAAGAAGGCGCGGCTGGTGCTGCAGCTGCTCGCCATGGGCGGCGGCCAGGCGGTGCCGCCCGGCGCGCTGATCGACGCGGTGTGGGGCGACGCCGCGCCGGCGCGGCCGGAGGAGCAGGTTGCCGTGCTGGTCAGCAGGCTGCGTTCGGTGCTGGGCCGGGACAGGATCGAACGCGGGGACGGCGGCTACCTGCTGCGCTGCGACTGGCTTGACGCGGCCGAGCTTGCCGCGCTCACCGACGAGACGCAACGGCGGCAGCGGGCTGGCAACGTGCTCGGCGCGGTCGCCGCCGCCAGGGTGGTGCTGGCGCTGATCCGCGGCGAAGGACCGCAGCCGCTGCCCGGTGAATGGGCCCAGCTCAAGCACGCGGAGCTGGAGCGCCTGGTCAGCCGGGCCCGGCTCGCGGCGGCCGCCGCGCTGCTCGAGGGCGGCGACTGGATGGCAGCCGCGGACGCGGCGACCCGGTCCCTGGAACACGACCCGTACGACGAGGCCGCGCTGCGGGTGCTGCTGCGCGCCAACGTCATGGGCGGCCGGCCGGCGGCCGCGCTGGCCGCCTACGACAGCGCGCGGCGGCGGCTGGCCGACGAGCTGGGCACCGACCCGGCGCCGGCCACCGCCGAGCTGTACACCGCGATCCTGCGCGGCGAGCTGACCGCGCCGGCGCGGCCGGCCGCCGCAACGCCGGGGATCGTCGGCCGGGACGACGAACTGGCCTGCCTGGACGCCGCTGCGGCCAGGGCACGGGGCGGCACCGTCGAGGTTGTCGTGGTAGACGGCGAGGCCGGGCTCGGGAAGACGACGCTGCTGCGTGCCTGGGCCGCCCGGCGCACCGCGGCCGGGGACACGGTGCTGCTGGCCACCTGCGGGGAGCTTGACCGCGCCATGCCGCTCGATGCCGTGCTCACCGCGCTGGCCGGGCTGCTGCGCCGGCTCGGGCCGGCCGACAGTGCCGGGGTGCTCGGCGCCGACGCCGCCGTGCTCGCGCCGGTGCTCGGCACCGCGCCGGGGCTGCGATCCGCGCCGATGCTGGCCGATCCCATGCTCGGCCCGGCGGTGCTGTACGCGGCGCTGAGCCGGGTGCTGGGCCGGCTGGCCCGGCGGGCGCCGCTGGCCGTGCTGGTCGACGACGCGCACCTGGCCGGGCGCGCGCTGCCGGACTGGCTGCGGTACCTCCGGCGCGAGCGGCTCCCGCTCGCGGTCATCGCCGCGGTCCGGCCCGGCGAGTCGCAGCCGCTGCCCGCGACCGCGTTCGTCCGCCTGGACGTGCTCGGCCGGGACGCGGCCGCCCAGCTGGTCGGGCCGGGCCGGGTCGACGAGCTGTACGCGCGGTCCAGGGGACACCCGCTGTTCCTGACCGAGCTGGCCCAGCGGAGCGCGGGCGCCGACCTGCCCGCGTCGCTTGTCGAATCGGTCTCCGCGCGGTGTGACGAGCTCGGCACGGCCGCGGCCCTGCTGCGCACCGCGGCCATCATCGGCCAGGAGCTCGACATCGACCTGCTCGCGGCGGTGCTCGGCCGGCCCGTGCTCACGCTGCTCGACGATGCCGAGCAGGCCGTCGCCACGCAGTTCCTGGTCGAGGAGGACGGCACCTTCCGGTTCCGGCACGAACTGGTCAGGCAGGCACTGGCGGTCAGCGCCACCGCGGGACGTTCGGCGCTGCTGCACCGCCAGGCGGGCCGGGTGCTCGCGCAGCGGCCCGGCGCCGACCCGATGACGGTCGCGTACCATGCCCGGCTGGGCGGTGACCTGGCGCTGGCCTCCGGCGCGCTGCGGGAAGCCGCGGCGCTCGCCGCGGATCGCTTCGACCACGCGGCCGCCGAGTCGCTGCTCGACGACGCGCTGCGGCTCCACCCGGACCCGGACGGGTGGCTGGCGCGGGCCAGGGTGCGCACCCTGCGCCGGCGTTACCCCGAGGCGCTGCAGGACGTGGAGCGGGCCACGTCAGCCGGCGCCGCGGCGCTGGAAATCGGCGCGTGGGCGTCGTATTTCGGCAGGCAGTTCGCGCAGGCGGCGCAGTTCGCCGAGGACGGCGCGCTGGCCGCCGCCGATCCGGCGACCCGGGCCAGGTGCCTGGCGGTCGGCGGCCGCACCCGGCACGCCGCCGGGGACCTGGCCGCCGCCGAGCAGCTGCTGGCTTCGGCAATGTCGCTGGCCGAGGGCGCGGACCGGGTGACCGCGGCCGCGTGGCTCGGCGTGCTGCGCACCCACCAGAGCCGGGTGGACGAAGGCCTGGCGCTGATGCGCCCGGCAACGCGCGGACAGGTGGGCGTGGAGCACACCTCGGCGACCCTGCACTCGCTGCTGTTCACCGGGCACGCGCACGCGCTGGCCGGCCGGCCGGCCCAGGCGCTGGGCGCGTTCGCCAGCTGCACCACCGAGGTGGAGCGCCGCCAGGTGCCGCGCTTCGCCGGCCGCGCGGTGAACTTCGCCGGCTGGGTGCTGCGCAACCTGGGCGCCTGGTCGCAGGCCCTGGACCATCACCAGCAGGCGCTTGAGGTGTCACGGCGCCAGGGCACCGTGGAGGTGACCATCGCCGCGCTGGAGGACCTGGCCGAGCACGCCATGCAGACCGGCGACCCGGCGGGCGCAGAGGCGTTCCTTGGCGAGGCCCTGGCGCTGCTGCACGGAGACCTGGTGTTCGGGTGGCGGCTGCGGCTCAAGCACCGGCTGATCAGCGGGCGGCTCGCGCTGCTGGCCGGGGATGCCGAACGGGCGCTCGCCGAGGCCGGCTCGCTGGAGGCGGCCGCGGCCGAGCTGGCCGTGCCGCGTTACGTGAGCGTGGCCCGGCTGCTGGCGCACCGGGCCAGGCACGCCCTCGGCCTGGCCGCCGACCTCGACGCCGTCGCCGCGGACCTCGACCTGCTCGACCGGTCCGTGGCCGTCGAGGCGTGGCGGTGGACCGCGGACATCGCCACCGAGTTCGGCGTCGCCGCCTGGCTGGACCGGGCCGCCGACCGCGCGGGCCGCCTGGCCCGCGCCGCGGGTGCTCACGCGGACGGGCTGCGGCGCGAGGCGGACCGGTGGCTGGGCCGCCGCCAGGCGGCGGCACGGTGACGCAGGCCGACTGCGGCCCGGGCAGCGGCGCGCCGGCTCAGCCGACCCGGGCAGCGGCGCGCCGGCTCAGCCGGCGGTCAGGATCGCCACGGAAACGGTCAGCGGGTCGGCGCCGGTCACGGCGCCCGCCCTCAGGTTGAGGACCCGGCGGCCGGCCAGCGGTACCGGCGCCGCCGCGACAAGCTCCCGGGCGAGCACCGCATACATCTGTCCGGGACCATCCGCCCACCCGGCCGCCGCGGCGTCGTAGTCGGCCTGCACCGCTCCGGTCAGCGTGGTGTCGCGGCCGGCCTGCACGGCTGCGGTCGGCCTGGTGTCACGGGCGGTCCGCGCCGCTCCGGTCAGCCCAGCAGCGGCGCCGCCCGGACGGCCTTTTCCTCCCACCACATGAGCTCCTCGTCGTAACCACCGAGCGCCTTCTCCCAGCCGAACTGGACCAGCGCCCCCAGCAGGCACAGCGACAGCTGGCGCTCCCACCACGGTTCGGTGTCGATGCCGCGGCTGCTCAGCGCGTCCTGGTATGCGCCGATCGCGGCTTCTTTAGATTGCGGCAGGCGGCGGCAGTTGATCGCCAGGTACCAGGCCAGGTCGGACAGCGGAGCGCCGCGGCCAGGCTGTTCCCAGTCCAGCAGCACCGTGCGCCCGGCGTCGTCGGTGCCGAGGTTGTCCAGCTTCCAGTTGCTGTGCACGAACGTATGCGGCGTCCCGTCCAGGGCTTCCAGCAGCGGACCGGGGTCGCGGGCCAGCGGGGTGACCACGACGGCCGCGGCCGGAGCCACCTCCGCCAGCAGCGGCCAGCCCTTGGCCACCAGCTGCGGCACCACGTGAGCCGACCCGAGCGCCGCCTCCGCCTCCGCCGTCCAGAGGGAAAGCTCCAGGTAGCGGTGCATGCCAGGCACGACATCGAACTCGGGCCCGCACTGCCAGAACTCGGCGTGCAGCGCGGCCATGTGGTCAAGGAATCGTGCATGCTGGCCGGCCGGGATCGGCTCATCGGTTACCGGGACCAGCCACGGCGCCACGTCCCGCATCAGCAAGGCACATCCTCCGGCCGGGCCCCGGGCTTGCCCAGTCCCGGCCCGGTTTTCCGGCACGGCTGCGACGATGGGCTGGTTGAAGCAATCGGGCAGCCGGGCCAGGATGCCTCGCTGCCACAGGACCAGCGGGGCGCCGGGCAGGCATCCTGATGCCCGCATCGTCCAGTCCTGGGCCAGGTCCAGGTGCTTGAGCACGTACCGCTGGCCGTCGATCACCAGCCGTTCCAGCCCCGCGCCGGACTTGCCCGGCACCTCGTCAAGGACCAGCCGTTCGGTGGCTCCGGCCACCAGCTCGGCCACGTCGCGGTAGCCGTGCCAGCCGCCGGACGGCCGCAGGTCAGTCACCGGCGTCCTCCATCTCGGCGAGCAGCTTGGCCGGCCAGCGGCCGCCGCAGAAGACCGTGTCGGCGACGATGCGGCCATCGCGCACCGTCAGCCGGTGCATGTGATGCGCCGCGTGCGGCACGCCGTTCTCGGTCCAGCTCAGCGTGTACTCGACCACTTCCCCTGCCCCGCCGTCGACCGGGCAGCGCCGCAGCTCGTCGAAGTGAGCCGGGTCCGCGAACCACCGTGCGTACTCGGCGCGGATCGCGTCGGGACCGGTGGCGTGCAACCGCCAGTTGGGCACGGTGGCATCAAGCGTCGCGTCGGCGCTCCACACGTCGCAGTCGGGGATCGCCGCGTTCTCGATCGCGTGCAGGAACTCGTCGATAACCGGTGTGTTTGCCATGGTCGCCTCCTGACGGGCCGGGATTTGCCTCCAGCCTGCCTGCCAGGCGTTGCAGCCAGCTTGCAGCCCTTCCCCGTTGCTAAGCCCTTAAGCCCGAACGGCCAACGTGAGCCGGTCACGTCCGTCCCGCGGTAAGCGGCATCAGCCGGTCACGTCGCTCGCGGCAGGCGGCATCAAGCCGGTCATGTCCGTCCCGCGGTAAGCGGCCTCAAGCCGGTCACGTCGCCCGCGGCAGGCGGCCGCAAAGAGCGACACGCGGATCAAGCGGAATCCATCATGTGCGGGGCGGCGGCCCGCTACCGTAGTGCAGCAGCACCCCCGCGGACTCGGCGGACGAAACATGCATGTAGATAGCAGAGTGTCTGCTTTGCCGTAATGATGCTGGTGAGCAGATGCTCGTGATCTGAAACCTGCTGGACCAAAGACAGGGGAGTGACCGGGTATATGAGAAGTGGCTCGTCGGCTCACGATGGCCAGCGTTGGCCGTCCACGCAGCATCCGCACCCGGATGGGGCACCGTATGGGCCGGGGCCACGCAGCGACCCTCCGCACAGCCCGGAGGGATGGCGTGACGTCCCGTTCGGGCCGGAAATCTCCTGGCCTTCCGGATTCAGGCCGCTGGACACGGGAGAAAGGGAGATGCTGGAGGCCGCATACCGCGGCAGTCCCGGATCTCAGCAGCCGGCCATAGACGATTACGGATACGGCGACCCCGGCTACCAGGACCCCGCCTACGACGGGCCGCGGACCTCCTATGGCCGCCCGGAGTTCGGTGACCGCGCTCGGCCTGGCGAGGGGCCCGGCTACCGGGGCGGACGCGGTTACCAGATCCCCGACCCGCCGCAGTACCCGGGAGCCGGCTACCGGCAGGACTTCGCCGGAACCGGAAGGATGTTCCCGCAGACCAGGGCACATGACCCGCTGCGCGGCGCCTGGGACGGCGGCGCCCCGGAAGCCGGGCCTGCGGCGTACCCGGATCAGTGGTACGGCAGCCCGCGCCTGGATGACCGGCTGCGCTACGACGAGCGTGGCCAGGCGGACCAGCGTCCCGGCGACTGGCGGCTTCCCGCGGCCTGGCAGGCCCCCGCGCCTGATTATCTCGCCGCTCCAGCCGCGCAGGTGCGGCTGCTGATGCCGTCGGCGGGGAATCGGCTATACGGTGACCCGCTGCTGGGCGCTCCGGACACCGGCCGGACGGCGGTACGTCCCGGTCACGGTCTGGACGGGCCGGAGATCACGTCCTCCTGGCCTGCCGAGGCTCAGGCTGATGACCTTGCCGCCTTCAATGAGATCTGGCAGGACGACGAGGACGGCGGTCACTGTGGCCTGCTCGCTGACGACGGCCTGGATGACCTCCGTCGCGCCGGGAGGAGGGGCACGACGCGCGGCCGTCCCATTGGCCGCCGCCGGGGCCGCAGCAAGGATCATCGGCTCTGGCTAGCCCTCGGCGGCGTGGTGGTCCTCACGGCCGCCGCGATCGCCGGGATCCTCACGTACGAGTTCCCGTCGCACGGCGGACCCGCGCACGCGATGGTGACCCCAGCCCAGATCGGGACCTACGTCCGCACGCTGGACCTGGAGCGCCAGACGCACCTGGCCGAACTGCGCGATGAGGTCATCAAGATGAGCTCCGGGCGGGCCAGCAAGGTCGTGTCGGCTGTCTACGAATCCGGGAACTCCGCCGCTGGCGGGACAGAGCAGATCGTCATGTTCATCGGGGGTCACCTGGCGAACGCGGCACCCGCGGCGTCGGTCGCGGACTTCACGGCGAAGTTCCCCGGCGCCGTCGTCGTCGGCGCAGGAACCCTGGGCGGCAAGGCGGCGTGCGTCGCAAAGGAGGCCGGGACGCCGGACGCCGTGTCGATGTGCGCCTGGTTTGACGACGACAGCTTCGGCGTGGTCGTCTCACCCACGATGAACGCCGCTTCGCTGGCCGGGGTGATGCGGACGTTCCGTCCGTCGGTCGAGCTGCTCGCGAAGCAGTGACCGGGTTATCCCGAGCTGTCCGGACCTCTCCTGCCGGGCCGCTTGCGCAGCGACAGGCGCGCCACCATGAGCAGGATGGCGACCGCTAGGGCGACAAATCCGGCGACCTGGGCGGACAGCGGCGACTTCTGCAGGGCGACGGTGGAGCCGACGGACAGAGGGTTCCCGGTCCCTGAGTTACCCCCGGGCGCCGGGCTGGGCGATGAGGGACTGATCTGGGGGAACAGCCTCGATGCGTCGCCAGCGCCGATGAGCGAGGTCTTGCCGATGCTGATGAGCGTGGTGGTGAAGCCGTTCAGGTCCGGATAGGGCCCCAGCGGCAGCGCCGCGCTCGATCCGGCCACCTTGGCCGGAGACCGGCGAGGTGGTGCCTTGCTGACGGATGAAGCCGCCGCTGGGGCGGCGGTGACCGCAGTGGTCTCGGCCGCGGCAGGCGGTGTCCACTTCGCCGTGGTGACGATGCTGGCGGTGGCGGTCAACTTAACCGAGGTGACCGAGGCTGCGCTGGCCGCGACCGGGATCTGCGCATCCAGGACCGCGGGCCGCTTGGCCGTCACCGAGGCGATCGCGCACGAGGTGCCCCCGTTGCCCTTGGCGCAGCCGCTGCTGAACTTCGGCTTCTCGCTCGACGGCTGCGACGTCAGCGTCACCGACACGTTGGCAGCCGAACCTTTCTTGGTGGAAACCTGCACCACGTACCCGGCTGTCTGCCCGCGCTGGACGCTAGCCTGCGAGCGCTGCACGCTCACGCATAGTTCGGTCGCCGAGGTGGTGCTGGGGCTTGGGCTTGGGCTCGGCCTCCCGGCGACGTAGGCGTCCAGCGTGGCAGAGGCGGCGCCTGACGCCGACGGGGCGGTCTTTGACGGCGACGGGCTCGCGGACCGCGAGCCCGATGACGACGGCGATGCCGACGGGGAACCCGAGTGTGAGGGCGACGCCGATGTGGAAGGCGACGCCGATTTCGACGGCGTAACCGATCCCGATGGCGTCGGCGACGCCGAACTCGATGTGCTCGGGCTGGCACTAGGCCGCGGAGCGCCCGGCGAGCTGCCGGAAGGAGAGGAGGAAGGTGTCGATTTCGTCGGTGACGATGAAGGCGAGCTGGTCGGCGACGAAGACGGCGACGAGGACGGCGATGGCGAACCCGTCGGTGACGGCGAGCTGGTGGCGGTAGACGGCATCGCCTGGCACTGCGTGTCAGTGGCGGCCGCCGTGTTCGCCGCGGCTGCCAGCGGTGCCGCCTGCGCAGTGCCCAGCCCTCCCATGACCAGGAAACTCCCGGTCAGCAAGCTGCCGGCCGCTGTTCGTACGTACGCCAAACGCATAGGCATTGCCCTGTCTACGCTGCTCAGGAGCCCCGTGTGCTGTTTGTGTGTTCGGAAGCGGACACCACTGCTCATATCTCCCGTATCACACTACATATGCGTCACGGAAGCCCCGATCGCGACCCGGTGGACTTGTGTGCCCTGATGTGACGGTTGGCACGCCTGACCGGTTCCATGGATGGTGCCCTCTTGTGGTCGGCGGGCTGTCTTGTGGTCGGCGGGCTGTCGCAAGCTCGCCCCCGCCGCGGCATCGGAGGACGCAACCACAACAGAAGTACGCTAGGCTCTCCTTCGCTGGCTCGCACGACAGGGCAAGCCAGGACGAAGTCGGCCCCGTTAGCTCAGTCGGCAGAGCGTCTCCATGGTAAGGAGAAGGTCTACGGTTCGATTCCGTAACGGGGCTCCAGGCCAAAGAATTAATTAGAACGAATCGAACAGGCCGTGGGAGCCATTCCGGGAGCCAAATGGCCCCGACTCCAGCCAAGGTCAAAGTGCCCTCCGGGGTCAAGTGTCCTGTCCTGTCCCATCCCATCTGAGCCAGGCGTCGTAGATCTGAGTCAGTAGTAGCTCCTTGGTCCCGCCAAACCGTCCCATCAACATGAACCACGCTCGCAGTACGGGCGTCAATGACTCATGTAAGGGACACCGGCTTCCGTGAATCCATCACCGGGCTGGGTCCCAAGGGGTTGCATGGTCA
>JAFAPY010000108.1 GCA_019246795.1 Streptosporangiaceae bacterium
ACGACCACGGTCACCCCTTCCTTCGCTGGGTAGATGACACTCGGACGGATTCAACCTGCCTCTCTCCCACTCAACCACCATAGGCGGCGGCCGGGAGTGACTTGTACGCCCGCCCGGACCTGGCGCTCGCGGGGCGCCGCCCGGCCCTGGCACTCACGGGGCGCCCCCCGGCGGCAGGTGCATGACGAGCACCGTGACGTCATCGTCTTGCTCGTGACCGGCCAGCATGCGGTCCACCAGGTACTCGAGCAGCCGTTCCGGACGGCCGAACAGCCTGGCGTCGGCACGGGCGGCTACCTCGGCCAGCTCGGCCAGGCCGACGCCGAGGCCGCGGTTCCTGTTTTCCACCAGGCCGTCGGAATAGAACACCGCGGTGCTGCCCGGCCGCAGGCTGAACGGGTGCTGGTGGCGCGGGCTGGCCAGGCCCAGCGGCGTGCCCGGCTCGACCTGGTCGAACCGCGGCGCGGCATCCGGCTCGAGCACCAAGGCGGGCAAGTGCCCCGCGTTGCCGAGCACCCCCGCGCCGGTCTCCGGGTCGATCACCAGGTAGGCCAGGGTGGTCACCTGCTCGTCTTCTTCGGTGGCGCTGAACAGGCGGTCCAGGCCGCCGAGGACCGCAGCCGGGCGCGGGTCGGTCAGGGCCAGGGCGCGCAGCGCATGGCGTACCCGGCCCATCCCGGCCGCCGCCTGCAGGCCCTTGCCCATCACGTCGCCGACCGCCACCGCCAGCCGCTGGTCGGCCAGCCGGAACGCGTCATACCAGTCGCCGCCGACCTCCATGTTCCTGGTCACCGGCAGGTACCTGGCCGCCAGCACCAGGCCGGGGACGCTCGGCAGCTTATCCGGCAGCAGGCTGCGCTGCAGCGTCTCTGCCGTCTTGTGCTCCCGCTCGTACATCGTCGCCCGCTCCACCGCGAGAGCGCACTGCCCGGCCAGTGCCTCCAGGAAAACCTTCTCCTCCTCGATGATCTTGCGCGGCCTGCCGAACGAGAACCGCAGCGCGCCCAGCGGCGCCCCGGCGGCGATCAGCGGCAGCCCGACCCAGGAGCGCTCATCGGAGGAGGCGAGGACGCGTTCGGGCTCGACGTCAAGCTCGCCGCTGAACTGCCTGCGCAAGTCCTCCGGGTCCTCGACGAGCACCGGCTTGCGCGAGGCGATCGCCTTGGTCACCACGCTCGGGGACTCCAGCGTGTGACTGCCGGACACCAGGTCCGGGCCGGCCGGCGCCTCCTCGTTCTCCTCGTTCACGAAGCGCAGCCGGGAACCGCCCTCCAGCAGCGCCACGGCCGAGCGCAGCGCGCCGATCGCGGTCCTGCCCACCTCGGTGATGACCTCGACGACCTGCTCGACGGTCAGCGCCTCGGCCAGCATGGACGTGGCCTGCTGCAGCCGCGCTGTGCGCAGCGCTGCCGCGGAGAGCTGCTCGGTGAGCCGCCCGCGCATCTCCTCGGCCTCACGCTGGCTGGTGACGTCGGCGCTGGCGCCGACCCACTCCACGACCTTGCCGTCCCGCTCGACCGGCACCGCGCGCACGTCGTAGTGCCGGTAGGACCCGGCCTTGGTGCGGACCCGGTAACGGTCGTCGAACACCTTGCCGGACCGGACGCATTCCCGCCAGGCGCGCTCGACCCGCTCCCTGTCCTCAGGATGGATGGAGTCCAGCCAGCCCATGCCGAGGAATTCCTCGGCCGACTGGCCGGTGACCCGCCGCCATTCCGGCGAGTCCTCCTGCATCGAGCCGTCCGGGGCCGCCACCCAGACCACCTGGGCTCCGCCCTGGACCAGGGTGCGGTAACGCTCCTCGCTGCGCCTGATCTCCTCGGCTGCGGCCTGCCCTGCGGCTGCGCCCTCGGTCAGGATGAGCCCGACGCCGAGGATCTGCCCGTCCTCGTCATGTACCGGGAACCACGACGCCGACGCGTCGGCGGCCGGCGCGGCGGCCGGGTAGCCGGGCTCGGTGAGCGGCACGCCGTCGGCCAGGACCTTGCGCAGCGCTGCCTCCGCCCTCTTCCCCACGTGCTCGGGCCAGACCTGGGACGGCAGCAGGCCGGTCAGCGCCGGCGGGTGCGGTGCGGCGGCGGCCTGCTCGCCGACCTGGCTGGGCTTGCCCTTGGCCGCGGCGTCCCCGGCAGGTTCCCCGGCCAGCGCACCCGCCAGGGCAGCGTTCAGCCACCGGAAGCGCAGGTCGAGCCCGAACAGCGCCAGGCCGAACGGCGCCTCCAGCATGAGCATGTCCACCAGTGCGGCATCGGGCGCATCGCGTGGCCTGGGCACGGAGGTCTCTGTGCTCACGGCGGGCACCCGCCTACCGCGCCGGGGGCTGCCATAGGCGGCTCCTTCCCCAGGTCATGGTTCCCGCAGCCAACCCAGTCAACCAGTCAAGCGTGCCACAGTCCGGCCTTGCGTGCGGCCAGGTATCCGGATTCGGGGGGCGGCGGACGGCCCTGGCACGCCGCTCATGCGCGCCCGGGTGGCAGCCGCCGGCCAGAACGCGGGATCACAGCGGGCATGACACCGTAGCATAGCGTCCGCACGTCCAGATCTGGGAGGCTATGAGGGTGAGCGCCCATCCCCGACGCAGCCAGTCCCACGAAGGGGGTTCCGGCGGCGGCCAGCGAGGCCACGTGGGAGGCGCCGCGCCGCCGCTGGCCGCGTTGTTCGCCGAGATGCTCCGCGCGGCACGCGAGCTGCTCGCGGTGCGCAGCCCGCTCGACGCCGAGCTCATGACCAGCGAGCTGCTCGGCACCTGGTGGGGGATGCGCTGGCCGCCAGAGGGCACTGCTGCCGGTCCGGCGGGACGGGCCTATCGCCCCCTGCACGGGGGGTCCGCACCCCGCAGGGGCGCCTCGCGAGCCCTGCGCGGCTCCGCCGCTGCGGCCTCCGCCGGGCGGGGTGCCGACCGCCGCGGCGCCGGCGTGGAACAGCTGGTCGGCGAGGGGCTGGTGGACTACGCCGCGCGGCAGCGTAACCCGGCAGCGCTGGCGCTGCTGACCGGCATCGCCTGCCTGGGCACGCCCCGGCAGGCGGCCAAGGCCGAGCGGGCCGCGCTGGACCTGATCGAAGGCGGGGTGCCGTGCCCTGGCTGGGCGGAGCACCTTGGCGCGGTCACCTCCGGCGAGTGCTACCTGAACCCGGATGCCCTCGGTGACACCGATGAGGTCATCTGCGTGTTCAGCTACGACGGAGAGGAGCAGCACGCGCTGGTCACCGTGGTGGACTACAACGCCGACGGCATGATCAGGGACGGCTGGGTGACCTCGCACGTGGCCAAGCTGCTCGACCACTGCCGGGATGCGCGCAGCCAGCGCGGGGCCGAGGGCAAGTACGCGTTCCGGCAGGTGGACGCGGGACAGGCGCGGCACATGCTGCAGACCGCGCTGGCCGTGACCGACGCAGCGGACCACCCGCTGGTCAGCGAGTCGTTCCCGTCCTATCACGCCTTCATCAGGGCGCGGATCAGGGCGCTGCCGCCGTACCGCGGCCGGCCGTCATCCGGCACCGGCGCGCGGCGCCAGGCGTGGAGCAAGGACCGCCGGGCGATGCTCGCCGCGGAGTTCCTCGCCTCTGACGAGGCCGAAGACCTGTCCGACCGCGGAGCGGCGTCGCACTGCGCGGACCGCATCATCGACTACGGGTGCGACAGGGACTTCGGCCGGCCGGTGCGGATGAGCCCGGCCAAGGTGGAGGCGTTCCTGCTCGGCTGGCTGCCGCGCAAGGTGATGCTGTCGTTCGCCGAGCAGGACGCCATGCCGCACGTGCTGGCGGCGTGGGTACGGTGGGCGGGACGGCGCCGCGGGCTCGCCGATGCCGTGATCACCGAGATGCTGGAGACCGTGTTCAACTCGATGGGCATGTTCGCGCAGGCCTACCGGAACCTGGCGGAGTCCGGCCTGGACTATGCGCTGATCCGGCGGCTGCTGCCGGACGGCGACCTGGAAGCGCTGCCCCGGCGGGCCTTCGCGTTCCCGGTGCTCGAGGGCTGGCACGCCGGCGCCGACCTGGGCGGCCTGGACCCGGCCGACCCCGAGGACAGGCGGGCGCTGCTGGCCGCCGACCACGCCACACCGTCCCCCGGCGGGGCCGGCCGCCACGTCGAGCGGCACCTGGTGCTGGCAGACCGGCTGTGGCGCGGCGACCCGCCCGAGCTGTGGGAGGCCGCGCAGCGGCTGCTGGACGCCGGGCAGGACCGGCACCTGGTGCTGCATGCGCTGATGGCAGTGCTCGACCACACCAACGGGGACGAGGCCGCGCTGATCGCGGTGCTGCGCGAGCTCGACGCGGACGAATAGCGCCGGGCTGGCTCGACCACGGGCATGGTTGGCGCAACGACGCCCACCCGCGGGCATGGTTGGCGCAACGACGCCCCTGGCCGGGACATCATTGGCTCGTTCGGGATGAAGATCACAGCGCTCAGCCGGCTACGGCGGAGCTGCCCCGTACCCGCCGCCGCCCGGGGTCCGGATCACGAAGACGTCGCCGGGGGCGACGCGGGCCGTGTCGCAGCCGCCCATCGCGGTGACGGTGCCGTCGGGGTGCTCGATCCAGTGGCGGCCGAGGGCTCCGGGCTGGCCGCCGGCCATGCCGGACGCGGGGACGCGGCGGTGGCCGGCCAGCGTGGACACCGTCATCGGCTCGGTGAAGCGCAGCCGGCGCACGCCGCCGTTGCCGCCGTGCCAGCGGCCCGCCCCGCCGCTGCCCGCGGCGATCCGGTACGACTCCACGAGCACCGGGTAGCGCCACTCCAGGACCTCGGGGTCGGTGAGCCTGGAGTTGGTCATCTTGGTCTGCACCACGTCGGTGCCGTCGAAGCCGTCGCCGGCGCCCGAGCCGCTGGCCACGGTCTCGTAGTACTGGTACCGCTGGTTCCCGAACGTCACGTTGTTCATCGTCCCCGAGCCCTCCGCCATCACGCCGAGCGCCGCGTACAGCGCGCCGGTGACCGCCTGGGAGGTCTCCACGTTGCCGGCCGCGACCGCCGCCGGGTAGGCCGGGGACAGCATGGTGGCCTCCGGGATGATCACGCGGAGCGGCTTCAGGCAGCCGGAGTTCAGCGGGATGTCATCATCGACCAGGGTGCGGAACACATACAGCACCGCCGCCATGGCCACGCTGGACGGCGCGTTGAAGTTGCCGGGCAGCTGCGGCGAGGTGCCGCCGAAGTCGATGTCGGCGGTCCTTTTCTCCTGGTCGACGCGGACGGCCACGCTGATGACCGCCCCGCCGTCAAGCTCGTAGCGGAAGCGGCCGTCGCGCAGCGCGGTGATCACCCTGCACACCGACTCGGCGGCGTTGTCCTGGACATGGCCCATGTAGGCGTGCACGACGTCAAGCCCGAAATGCTCCACCATGCGGTGCAGCTCCTCGATGCCCCTGGCGTTCGCCGCGATCTGGGCGCGCAGGTCGGCCAGATTGGTGGCCGGGTCCCTGGACGGGAACTCGGCCGTCTCCAGCAGCCGGCGCGTCTCGGCCTCGCGGAGCCTGCCGTCGCTGACCAGCAGCCAGTTGTCGACCAGCACCCCCTCCTCCTCGACCCGGCTGCTCGCGGCCGGCATCGATCCGGGCGAGATGCCGCCGATCTCGGCGTGGTGCCCGCGCGACGCGACGTAGAACCAGATCTCGTCGTGGTCGGGCGCGAACACGGGAGTGACCACGGTGACGTCGGGGAGGTGGGTGCCGCCGTGGTACGGGTCGTTGAGCGCGTAGACGTCGCCGCGCCGGATGCCGCGGCCGCTGCCGGTGTTGCGCGCGATCACCATCTTGATGGACTCGCCCATGGAGCCCAGGTGCACCGGCATGTGCGGGGCATTGGCGATCAGGCCGCCGTCGGCGTCGAAGACGGCGCAGGAGAAATCGAGCCGTTCCTTGATGTTGACCGAGTGCGCGGTGGCTTGCAGGCGCACGCCCATCTGTTCGGCGACCGACATGAACAAGTTGTTGAAGATCTCCAGCATCACCGGGTCGGCCTCGGTGCCCACCCGCGCTCTGGCCGCCCGGGGAGCCACCCTCGACAGCAGCAGGTCGCCGCGGGCGGTCACGGCGGCCTGCCAGCCGGGGTCGACCACCGTGGTCGCCAGTTCCTCGGCGATGAGCGCCGGGCCGTCGATGAGCTGCCCGGGCCGCAGCGCGGACCGTTCGCAGAGGCCGACATCCGCCCATGCCCCGCCGGTGAACATGGCGACCGTAGCCTCGCTGGCCGGCCGCTCCGGCTGGGCTGGGCTGTTGTGAGCCGAACGATCGCATGCGCGCGGGTGCTGATCCCCCGCGGCGGCGACCTCGACGGAGACGGCCTCGGCGACGATCGCCTTGTCCCGCATCAGGAAGGAGAAGCGGCGGGTGTAAGCGGCCTCGAACGCGCTCGTCATCTCGGCGAAACCCCCCAGCGGGACGATGACGGCGGTGTCGGTGCCCGCGTAGCGCAGGTGCACCCGGCGCACGTCGGTGATCCGGCCGGCGGGCACGCCCTGGGCGGCCAGTTCGGCGCGCGCGTCGGCCAGCAGCGGCTCGGCGATGGCGGGCAGCCGCGCGACCAGGTCGCCGGTCAGCGGTGCCTCGACGGCCTGCTCGCGCATCGCGATGATGTCAGCCAGCCCGATGCCGTACGCGGACAGCACGCCGGCCAGCGGGTGGATGAGCACCGTGGTCATGCCGAGCGCGTCGGCGACCGCGCAGGCATGCTGGCCGCCGGCGCCGCCGAACACGTTCAGCACGTAGCCGGTCACGTCGTAGCCGCGCTGGACCGAGATCTTCTTGATCGCGTTGGCCATGTTCGCGACGGCGATGTCGATGAACCCGGCCGCGACCTGCTCCGGGCCCCGGATGTCGCCGGTCGCCGTGGCGATCTGCTGGCTGAGCTCGGTGAAGGCGGTCCTGGCGGCGTGCACGTCCAGCGGCTGGTCGCCGCCGTCGCCGAACACCTTCGGGAAATGCCCCGGCTGGATGCGGCCGAGCAGCACGTTGGCGTCGGTCACGGTCAGCGGGCCGCCGCGCCGGTAGCAGGCTGGGCCCGGGTCCGCCCCGGCCGAGTCCGGCCCGACCCGGTACCTGCTGCCGTCGAAGTGCAGCACCGAGCCGCCGCCTGCGGCGACGGTGTGCACCGACAGCATCGGCGCCCGGATCCGCGCCCCGGCGACCTGCGTCTCGTAGCTGCGCTCGAACTCCCCGGCGTAGTGCGACACGTCGGTCGACGTGCCGCCCATGTCGAAGCCGATGACCTTGTCGAAGCCGGCCTGGCGGGCGGTCCTGGCCGCTCCGACGATGCCGCCCGCAGGCCCGGACACGATGGCGTCCTTGCCGCGGAAGCCCGCCGCGTCGGTCAGTCCCCCGTTGGACTGCATGAACAGCAGCCTGACGCCGGTGAGCTCGGCGGCCACCTCGGCGACGTAGCGCCGCAGGATCGGTGACAGGTAGGCGTCTGCCACCGTGGTGTCGCCGCGGGAGACCAGCTTCATCAGCGGGCTGGTCCGGTGCGACTCCGACACCTGGGTGAAGCCGGCGGCGCGGGCGATGTCGGCGATGCGTCGTTCGTGTTCGGGGTGGCGGTAGCCGTGCATGCACACCACGGCGGCGCTGCGGAAGCCGTCGTCGTAGGCCTGCGTGAGGCCTGCCGTGACCGTGTCCTCCTGCAGCGGGATGAGGACCTCCCCGCGGGGGCCGATCCGCTCGCGCGCCTCGATGACCCGGTCATAGAGCATCTCGGGCAGCACGATGTGCCGGTCGAAGATCCGCGGCCGGTTCTGGTAGCCGATGCGCAGCGCGTCGGCGAACCCCTCGGTGATGACCAGGACGGTAGGCTCGCCCTTGCGTTCCAGCAGCGCGTTGGTGGCGACCGTGGTGCCGAGCCTGATGCCGCCGATCTCGCCGGCGGGGATCGGCTCGCCCGGCTCGAGCCGCAGCAGGTGGCGGATCCCGGCCACCGCGGCGTCGGCGTAGGCCCGGGGATTGTCGGAAAGCAGCTTGTGCGCGGCCAGGCGCCCGTCGGGGCGGCGGGCGACGATGTCGGTGAACGTGCCGCCCCGGTCGACCCAGAATTCCCAGAGCCCGGCCATCGGGAAGGCTACAGGTTCGACACGGCCAGGTCGCGGTAGGCGGTCTCCACGTCCGCGGCGGTCAGCGTGGTCAGGTCCTCCGCGGTCACCTGCTCCCCCAGGCGCACCACCCGGACATCGCGGCAGGCGCAGGCCCGCTCGAACAGCGACCTGGCGAACCTGCCGTTGCCGAGCTCGTCGATCCGGCCCGCCTGGCACGCCTCGGCGAAGATGGTGCCCAGCACGTCCCTGGCGGCTGGATCGAAACAGTCCCCGGCCTGCTCGGCGAGCAGCTCGGCGATGCGCACCAGGTCGCGCGGGGCGTAGCTGGGGAAGGTGACCCTGGTGCTGAACCGCGACGCCAGGCCGGGGTTGCTGCGCAGGAACCTGTCCGTGTCGTCGGGGTACCCGGCGAGCACGATGACCAGCCGGTCGCGGTCATCCTCGGCGCGCTTGAGCAGCGTGGCCACGGCCTCGGCGCCGAACGCGTCACCGCCGGAGTATCCCTCGTTGTGCAGCGAGTACGCCTCATCGACGAACAGGACGCCGCCCATGGCCGAGTCGATGAGCTTGTTGGTCTTGATCGCGGTCGAGCCGAGGTGCTCACCTACCAGGTCCGCCCGGTGCGCCTCCACCACCTCGGGACGGACCAGCAGCCCGAGCGCGGCGAAGATCCGGCCGAGGATGCGCGCGACCGTGGTCTTCCCGGTGCCTGGCGGCCCGGTGAACACGAAGTGCCTGGCAGGCGGCTGGCTGGTCAGCCCGTGCGTGTCGCGCATCTTGGCCACCCGCAGCTGGGCGGCGATGGCCCGCACCTGCTGCTTGACAGGCTCCAGGCCGACGAGCTCGTCAAGCTCGGCGATCGCCCCCTCCACGGTCGGCGTGTCCTCGTAGCCGCGCAGCCGCGAGGTCAGCTCGGCGTAGGCCTGCTGCAGGTCGCTGGCGCGCAGCGTGACCAGGTCCTGCGGGGCGGGATCGGCGCTGCCGCGCATCACCCGCACGTCGCGGGCCTGCCCCGCCTTCTCCAGCAGGCTGCGGACGAACCTGCCGTTGCCGAGCTCGTCCGCCATCCGGCGGCGGCCGACCTCCTCCAGCGTGCGCCACAGCACCGGCCGGGCGTCGGGGTCGAGCATCTCGCCGCGCCGGTCCAGGGCGGCCTCGGCCAGCGCGAGCAGCTCCGCGGGCGAGTAACTGGGGAACTTCAGCCGGGTCGCGAACCGCGATGCCAGGCCGGGGTTGGAGGCCAGGAACGTCTCCATCTGCTTCTCGTATCCGGCCAGCACGATGATGAGCCGTTCGCGGTCGTCCTCGGCCCGCTTGAGCAGCGTCTGCACCGCCTCGGCGCCGAACCGGTCCGTCTGCCCGTCGCCCTCGTTGACCAGGCTGTACGCCTCGTCGATGAACAGCACCCCGCCGAGGGCGGAATCGATGAGCTCGTTGGTCTTGATCGCGGTCGCGCCGAGGAACTCGCCGACCAGGTCCGCCCGGTGCGCTTCGGTGACGTCGGGCAGCTCCAGCAGGCCGAAGGCGTAGAAGATGGTGGCCAGCACCCTGGCGACGGTGGTCTTCCCGGTGCCGGGCGGCCCCAGGAAGACGAAGTGCCGCATCGGCCGCTCCGTGGCGACACCTGCCTGAGCGCGCCGCCGCGCGGCCTCGATGGACGCGGCGATCGAGCGGACCTGCTCCTTGACCGGCGCCAGCCCGATCATCGCGTCCAGCTCGGCCATCGCGTCGGCGACCGAGATCTGCGGCCGCGGCCGCGGCAGGCCGGCGCCCGGGTAGCCGCGCACCGCATGCTCGGCGTAGGGCAGCGCGGCCTGCTGCGCCCGGACGCCGTAGCCATGCGGGCCCGCTGGCTGGCCCGGCTGACCTGGCTGGCCGGCGAACCGGCCGCCGGGACTGTGCCTGTCCGGGGGGACGACGCTGCCGGTCCTATCCGGGGGGGTTCCATCCCCCCGGAACCCCCCGATCATGGGGGGGCTGCCCGCCGCCCCGTACCTCCCTGAACGCCCGTACATGCGGGCCTCCTGCAGGCCCTTGGCCACCCGCCAGCCCAGCACGGCGACGGCGAGCAGCCACGCGGCGATCACGCCGATCAACGGCTGCTGCGGCCACAGCCGCAGCGCGATCACGCCGACCGGCACCGACCAGCCCAGCGCCCAGGCCACGGTGCGGCATGGCACGAACCAGCGGGCCAGCGGCCTGACATGCGCGGCGAGGGCCACGGCGACAGGCAGGAGCAGCACCACGTACAGCCACCTGCGGTCGCCGCTGTAGAAGGCGGAAAACACTGTCAGGCCCCACACCGCGACCGAGGCCGAGGCGGCGGCGGTCCGCCGTCCCTGGACCACCGCGACGACCGCGTACGCCAAGGCGGCGAGCACGATCAGGCCCAGCGTCACCGGGAAGAACAGCACCGCGCACGCGACGACGGTGATCTTCAGCCATGCCGGGAGCCGCCGGTGCGCGCGCAGCAGCCGGGTCGGCCAGCCAGGCTTGTCGGTCACGGCGGGCTGGGTCCTGTCGTTCGGCAACGTCATGCTTCCTTGCCCTTAGTCCCTGCCTCCCAGCCTTTCCGCGGTCCGGCGGCGCCTGCATGCGGCACCCGGTTGCCAGACAGTTGTACGTCCCTGTATACCGCACCCCGCACAACCGTGACAGCACACACCTGGATACTCTGGGTGAAAATACGGGGCCCCTTCCTGGCGAACCCGGCCGGCTCTCCATGATGGACCCCGCCCGCGCGGGCGCGTCAAGGGGTCGAGGCGCCGCTACACCGCCCGGGTGAGGTCTATCTCGTCGCGCAGCGGGATGCCGTAGTCGCCAACCGTGGGGATCCCGGGCTTCTGCTGCCTGGACCTGTCGACGGCTCCCGGCCGCAGCTCGGCGAGCCGGAAGCCGCGCCGCTGGTAGAAACGCAGCGCGTCGATGTTGTCGTTGGTGGTGGTGAGCCGGATCTCACGACAGCCGCAACGGCGCGCCGTGCCCGCGCAGGCCTCGACAAGCCGGGTCCCGACGCCGGTCCTGCGGTCGATGGCGTTGAGCGTGACGATCTCCAGCACGGCGCCGAGCACCTGGTAGGTGAGCAGACCCACCACCCGCCCGGCCCGTTCGGCGATGTATCCGGGCAGCTCGGCGGGCCGTAGCACGCTGCCGTGCACCGCGACCGCTTCGGAGCCCCACAGCTCGGCGATCAGCCAGGCCAGCATCGGGCGGTCACCGTCGTGTACGGGCCTGATGCTGGTCTCCGGCTCGGTCACCTCGTTATTATGCAGCGATGTTAGGAAGCCGTTTCCGTGGGCAGGGAGCGCTCATGCTAGGACTGAGAACCCTCGCACGCCCGATGCTGGCGTCCATCTTCATCCTGGGTGGCTACGACACCTTCCGGAACCCGGAGCGGGTAGCGCCGACCGCGGAGCCGGTGGTGAGCTCGATCCCCGGCATGTCGGCCAAGCCGGAGGACGCGGTACGCCTCAACGGCGCGATCCAGATGGTGGCAGGCTCGCTGCTGGGCCTGGGCTGGCTACCGCGGCTGTCCTCGCTCGCGATCGCGGCCACGCTGGTGCCCACCACGGCCGCCGGGCACCGGTTCTGGGAAGCCGAGGACGAGGCGACCAAGGCACAGCAGCAGGTCCACTTCCTGAAGAACCTGTCGATGCTCGGCGGCCTGCTGATCGCGGCGGCCGACACCGGGGGCAAGCCGTCGCTCGCCTGGCGCGCCCGTTATCGCGCCCGGACCGCCCGGCGCACAGCCGAGTTGGCACGCAAGCAGGCAGCCCGCACCGCGCGCGTCGCCAGGGTGTCGGCCAAGGGGGGCGCCGGCGCGGGGAAAGCCGCCGCAGTGGGGAAGGCCGGCGGGTGGGCCGCCAAGATGTTGGCCAAGGGAGGCGCCGGCGCGGGCAAGGCCGGCGGACGGGCCGCCAAGGTGTCGGCCAAAGGCGCCGGCGCGGGGAAGCTCGCCGGGCGGGCCGCCAAGGGGTCGGCCAAGGGCGGCGCCAAGGCCGCCACCAAGGCTGCGAAGGCCGCCGGCAGAGCCTCCCGGTAACCGGCTGCGCGGCTCCGGCACCAGCGCCTGGACCGCGGCTCCGGCATCAGCGTCCTGGCCCGCTGGCCCGGGCGCGCATCACGGCGCCTGCCTTGCCGCAAGGCCGCTAGCCGATGAAGACGAGCGGCACCTCGCGCAGGACGTGTCCCGCAGCGTCGTAGGTGACCACGACCGTGTCGTAGGTCACGGCGGTCCCGGGCGGCAGCGTCACCGGCCCCCAGAACACGACCCCGCTGCCCGGCCAGCCAGGGATCGTCCGCGAGGCGAACTGGCGGCCGTCGGCCAGCCGCAGCGCCACGCGCGCGGTGCCGCTGGGCGCGTACCCGAACCACTTGTCTGGCAGCGGCCTGGGGCCTGGTGTGAAGAACAGACTCAGCGCCGACTGGCTGACCGGGACGTCGGACCAGGTGGAGTTGCCGCCCCACCAGAACCCGATGCGGTCGCCGCTGATCCGGTACGCCGTCACCATGTCGGTGCCGTAGCGGAACAGGGGGATCCCGCCACCGGCCGGGCGCGACGGGGTGGGCTGTTCCCCGGGTACGTCCAGGCTGGTGACCTCGTGTCCGGCGGCGTCGCGGAACACCACTCGGGCCGCGGGGGTGACCGGGTAGCTGACCGCCCACACCTTGTACGGGACGCCGCGGACGGCCGTGACGGCTCCCTGCCGTGCCTGGCCGCCGGGCAGGAGCGCCGTGACCGAGGTGACCTGCCGCGCGGCGACGCCCAGCCGGATCCACCCCGAGCCGTCGGTGCCGGCGTACCGGGCCAGTGCCCCTCCCGGAAGGTCCCCGGCGGTGCACGCGTAGTACTCGTTGTACACCCCGCCGTCGTTCCACTGGCACAGCGCGATCCCCGCGGCGGCATACCCGGGCACGTAACCGAACCACAGGAAGTCCCGCACCTGGTGACCGTCGGCGAACAGGCTGACCGGGACGAACGGGGTAACCGGGGGGATCTGGCGGGTGGCCAAGGAAATGTCTCGCGGCGGCGGCGGGCCCGACGGCGACGCGCCCGCAGGCCTGGGCGAGTTCGGACCCGGGCCGGCATGTCCGGCCAGCGCGGCGGACGCCAGGATGACGGCGGCGACGGCCGCGGCCGCCACGGCCGGGACCAGCAGCCCGGCCCTTGCCGGGCGCTGCCAGCCGAGCCGCCGGAGCCGCCGGCCGCGGCTGCGTGCCACGGTCTTGTCCCACGCGTCCGGGTCGACGGGCGACAGCGAGGCCCGCTCCGCCAGGGCTTCCCGCACCTGGTCTTCGAGAGTGTTCATACCTTGCCTTCCAGTGCCTGACCGAGTGCGTCCAGGCCACGGCTCACCAGCGATTTCACGGTTCCCGCCGACACGCCCATGACGGCGGCCATCTCGCGTTCGGACAGACCGAGCCAGTACCTCAGCACGATCGCCTCCCGGCGCCGCGGCGGCAGGGCCGCCAGCGCCGCCAGCAGCTCACGGTGGTCCTCGCGCAGCATGACCGCCTGCTCGCAGGAGTCCTCGTCGTGTCCGGCGGGGGTCCGCAGCCGGACGACGCGCAGGTGACGGCGGCGGTTACGGACCAGGTTGCACACGGTCGAGCGGACATAGGCGAGCGCGGCGCCGGTGTCGCGGAGCGCCCGCTGCCTGCGGATCAGCCGGGCGAATGCCTCCTGGGCGATGTCCTCGGGATCGTCGGCGCCCAGCAGGTCAGCGAGCCGCACCAGCTCCGGGTACCGGGCCTGGAACAAGGCGCTTACCGGTACCGCCCCTGTTTCCGGAGCCGAAGGCCGCCGCACGTCGGTCATACCCATAAGACACCTGGAACGGTGAAAGGTTGACTCACCTCATCGTGTCCGGCTCCGTCCCGGCATAACCCGGCATACTGGGGGAGATCACTTATTCGGAGTGTGCGGTATTCCCTCGGTAGTCACCATAGCGTGAGCGGGAGTTGCCGCGGCAGCAGCACCGCCCCGCCGCGGTGCAGCGCCCCCAGCAAGCTCGTGATACGTCCCCCGCCGTGGGAACCTGGAGCACTTCGTCCATGAGCATGCCGGGACGCCGCCCTCGGCCCACTCCGCGCCTGCGGGGCGTGGCTGCTGCGGCGGTGAGGATCAGCGTCGTACCTGATGGTTATGGCGTGTATCGTTAGCGCCGTAGGGCGGTACTGCGTCCTGGCGCGGTGCCCCCGTCCGCGACCTGGGTTTGCTCGCCCTGCGGTGCCCCCGTCCGCAGCGGCTGGAGCCGACCTGCACGACCCCCGTCACAAGCTGGCGTTTCGCACCGGCCTGGACCACAACCGCTATTACGAGTTCAGCGACTCAATGACGGCCCCGCTGCGGGCCGCGCTGTACGAGCATGCTAGCCAGATGCTGGACCGCCTCGGCATCGACGAACCCGTCACCTGGGAACCGCCCCCGACTGCTGCAGCGAGCTTGTGTTGCCCGGCCGCGACCCCGCCGACATCGACCCACGGGCGCTACACGAGCTGGTCGTCCTCTAGAAGGTGCCAGTCGGCCAAGCCGCCGGGCAGCTGCGGACCACCACGTACCACGTCCGGTTCGCGCTTGAATCCATTCCAAGGGCTGCCCGGCAATGGGGCCGCAGCACCCCGCCGTCCGCCTGGATCCTTCGGCAGCAGGCGCCGCAATCCTGACCAGGGAATTCTTCGAACGCGAATACCTTCAAGCTGGGAAGAGGCTGCGGCAAATCGCGGCCGAAACCGGGTTCTACCGCCCGCTCGTCGCACTCTACGCACGCAAGGCGGGGATCAGCCTCGCCCACTCACCGCCACCGAAAGATATAGACAAGGACTGGCTGCGCGAGCAGTACCTGGACCGGCAGCGCCCCTACGCTGACATCGCTGCAGAACTGGGTGTCGCCGTCATGACGGTCTACGACGCCGCCCGCCGGTATGGCATCACCTCCCGCGCGCCGGGTGTGCACAGCTTCCCCCAGATGATCATCAAGCTGGACAAGGACACCCCCCAGGATGTCCGCCGCGCCGTCGAAGACGGCCTGCAGGGCTGGCACCGGCTGCACAGATTCCAGATCGTCATGACCTTCCCCACCATCCAGGCCGC
The DNA here is from genome assembly GCA_019246795.1 of Streptosporangiaceae bacterium. Taxonomy (GTDB): domain Bacteria; phylum Actinomycetota; class Actinomycetes; order Streptosporangiales; family Streptosporangiaceae; genus Palsa-504. Next base: position 15,121 of record JAFAPY010000108.1, read on the forward strand.
TGCCACTAGCCTGGGCGTACACCAGTCGTCGCTGGTCCACCAGTTCCGTCGGCTCGAACGCGACATCGGAGCCGAGCTCTACTAACGGTCCACCACCCGCCAGGCAATGCGGCCAACCCGCCGCGGGGCCGCGCTCCTCCACGCCCTCGACCGGCCCGACGTCCAGGCGCTCCTCCGCGCACACGCTCCAGACCCAGCGGCGAAAACGCATAGCCTGGCGCGGCCCAGGCCGACCTTGGCCCGGGAAGACTCGCCCCTCGACGCCGGAACACTGTCGCGCTGAACCTGGTCTGCCTTGCTCGGCTGGCGCACGCTGAACCCTTCCAGCGCCTCCTGCCTCGGGGTTCGCCTGAGGCGCGGTGTAGCGCATGTCAGGTTCATGGCCCGATCTGGTTAGAGACGGCCGGGCTGGAAGCGCATGATGCCCGGTGGCTCGGGCTACCCGCTGCTGCGGCTGGTGGGTCCTGGTGGCCTGCGGCATCCGCACCCTCATCGACGCGGTCTTCGGGCCGGCCAGCCGTGGAGAGCTGGATTACACTCGCCGGCTGGCCCGCAGCCTGCACGGGCTCGTTCGGCCCGGCCGTCATCATCTCCGCAGTTCAGGCACGTCAAGGCCGCCTGATACCCGGTCATGGTGGCGGTCCGGTAGGCCCCAATGCCTTGCGCCGGGACTGGTAACTGGCCGGCGAGCTGGTAGCCCTCGCCGCGCACCGTCTTGATCAGGTCAAAGCCGAGTTTTGATCGCAGGCGCCGGATGCACACACCGACCACGTTCGTTCCCGGGTCGAAGTCGTATCCGCAGACCGTGGCCAGCAGCTCGCCCTTGGATACCGGCTGCGCGAC
>JAFAPY010000152.1 GCA_019246795.1 Streptosporangiaceae bacterium
TCTGGCGGCCAGCTCTGCGAGCAGCAGGGCTCCCGATGATCCACTTTCACGATCTGAGGCATGCCGGAAACCAGCTCGCGGCGAATGCGGGCGCCAACCTGCGCGAGCTGATGGACCGCATGGGGCACTCCACCGCCCGGGCGGCCATGGCCTACCTGCACGGCAGTAACGAGCGTCAGCAGGCTATCGCCGACGTGCTGAGCAGGCAGGCCGCGGAGCAGCTGGGCCGGTCTGGGGCGAAGCTATCGGGCACGCAGCGGGCACGGAGGCGGGGGAGAGCATGATGAACGGTACCGGCCAGCCCGGCCGCACATGCGCTGACCTGGTATTTTGGCGGGGCGCGCCCGGAGGGATTCGAACCCCCGACCGGCTGCTTAGAAGGCAGCTGCTCTGTCCGGCTGAGCTACGGGCGCCCGGAGATCATTGTGCGTGGCGAAGGTCACGCGTCGGCTACGTGAAGGTCGCAGTGTGTCGCGTCATGGGCGCGTACCTGCGTCGGTCCCGGTTAAGCGGCGCGTTCCCGGGCACGCGAACACGCCGACTCGGAGGGTACCTCAGCCGGGTGGCACCGATAAAGCGCGGCCGCGGCTGGCACAATGGCGTGGTGCGCCACCGGGGAAGCTGGCCGCTTGCGGCCGGGATCGCGGCCGGGGCGGCCCTGGACGCGCTGTTCGGCGACCCGCGCCGCGGCCATCCGGTGGCCGCGTTCGGCCGCGCCGCCGCCGCGCTCGAGGCCAGGGACTATGCCGACTCCCGGCTCCGCGGCGCCGGGCACGCGGCAGCGTGCGTGCTGGCCGTCGCCGCCCCCGCCGCGCTCGTGCACCGCTGCCTCAGGCGCTGGCCGCCGCTGGAAGCTGCGGCGGTCGCGGCCGCGGTGTGGGCTGTCACCGGTGCCCGTTCGCTACGTCATTCGGCCGAACGAATGATGGCGTCTCTGCACGGTAACGACCTTGGCGCCGCCAGGCAGGCGCTGCCGGGGCTGTGCGGCCGGGACCCGGACCAGCTCGACGCCAAGGACATCGCCCGGGCCGTGATCGAGTCGGTCGCCGAGAACACCTGCGACGCGGCGGTAGCGCCGCTGCTGTGGGCGGCGGTGGCCGGCCTTCCGGGCCTGGCCGCCTACCGCGCGGTCAACACCCTGGATGCCATGGTGGGCTACCGGTCTCCCCGGTACCTGCGGTTCGGCTGGGCGGCGGCGCGCCTGGACGACATCGCCAACTGGGTTCCCGCCCGCATGACCGCCGCGCTGACGGTCGGCTGCGCGCCGCTGGTTCCCGGGGCGGGGGCGGCAGCGGCGCTGCGGGTGCTGCGCCGCGACGGCGCCCGGCATCCCAGCCCGAACGCCGGGCGCTGCGAGGCTGCCTTCGCCGGCGCGCTGGGCGTCCGGCTTGGCGGCACAAATATCTACGGCGGCGTCGCCGAGGACCGCCCGGAACTCGGCGACGGCCGGGTACCGGAACCAGACGACATCCGCCGCGCGGTGCGGCTGTGCCGCGCCGTCACGGCCGTGGCCGTGCTGATCAGCGCCGGCGGAACAGCAGGCCGAGCAGCCAGACGATCAGCGCCGCGATGGCGACCCACCACAGTAGGTGAAGGGCGAACCCGGCGCCGGCGATGACGAGTATGACCAGCAAAGCCAGCAGCACAAGCATTTCTCCGGCCTCCTTCTCGTGGCTGACTCCTCAAGGCATACCCGGATATGTTGAGGCAAACGTGGAGGCTTCCTCCAGGATCGCTGACCAGTAGCCTGCATCCGTGCAAGGTGCGCTGCTCGTCGCCGGGACCGGCTCGGACGCCGGCAAGAGCGTGCTCGTTGCCGGGATGTGCCGGTGGCTGGCCCGTTGCGGCGTCAGGGTGGCGCCGTTCAAGGCGCAGAACATGTCGCTGAACTCCTTCGTGACGCGGAACGGCGCGGAGATCGGGCGTGCCCAGGCGATGCAGGCGGCGGCCGCGGGGATCGAGCCGACCGCAGACATGAACCCGGTGCTGCTCAAGCCGGGCAGCGACCGGAGCAGCCAGGTGATCGTGCTCGGCCGACCGCTGGCCGAGGCGGACGCCGTCGGGTACCGCGGGCACGTGCCGCAGCTGAGACGTGTCGCGCTGGACAGCCTGGCCCGGCTGCGGGACCGCTATGACGTGGTGATCTGCGAGGGCGCGGGCAGCCCCGCCGAGATCAACCTGCGCGAGGGCGACCTGGCCAACATGGCCCTGGCGCAGGCGGCCGGCCTGCCGGTCATCGTGGTCGGCGACATCGACCGGGGCGGGGTGTTCGCCGCCATGTACGGGACGCTCGCCCTGCTGCCGCGGGCCGACCAGGCACTGGTGGCCGGCTTCGTGATCAACAAGTTCCGCGGCGCCCCTGAGCTGCTGCGCGGCGGGCTGGCCATGCTCCGCGAGCTGACCGGCAGGCCGGTCTACGGCGTGCTGCCCTGGCGGGAAGGGCTGCAGGGAGACGCCGAGGACTCACTCGCCCTCGACGCATGCCCCGGGCCGCGAAGCGACCGTTCGTTCGGTAATCATGGTTTTCTGCGGGTCGCGGTGGCGCGGCTTCCGCGGATCAGCAACTTCACCGACGCCGACGCGCTCGCCGCCGAGCCCGGGGTGGTGGTCCGGTTCACCGACAGCCCGGCGGAGGTGGCCGCCGCGGACCTGGTGGTGCTGCCGGGTACCCGGGCCACTGTCGCGGACCTGGACTGGCTGGCCGAGCGCGGGCTCGCGGAGGTGATCGCCGAGCGGGGCCGCCGCGGCGCTCCGGTGCTCGGCATCTGCGGCGGGTACCAGATGCTCGCTGAGCGGATCGACGACCCGGTGGAATCGGGCCGCGGGCTGGTGGCGGGGCTGGGCCTGCTGCCGGTGCGGGTACGGTTCGCCGCCGCCAAGCGGGTCGGGCGCACGGCGGGCCGCGCGCTCGGCGCGCCGGTAGCCGGCTATGAGATCCACCATGGCATCGCCGAGGTCACCGACCCGGCGGCCGAGCCGTTCCTCGACGGGTGCCGCCGCGGCGCGGTGTGCGGCACGAGCTGGCACGGCGTGCTGGACAACGACGAGTTCCGGCGCGCGTTCCTGAACGAGGTCGCTACCCAGGCCGGCCGGGATTTCACGCCCGCGCCGGGCACCGATTTCGCCGCGCTGCGCGAGGCGCGGCTCGACGCGCTCGGCGACCTGGTGGCCGGGCACCTGGACACCTCGGCGCTCGCCCGGCTGATCACCGAAGGGCCCGTGCCCGGGCTGCCTGTCCTGGTGGCAGCGCTGCACCATCGATGCAGCCGTTGACCGCCGGCCGCAATGCGGTCTAGGTTCCCATCATGAACTGCGGTCCGGGATGCGAACGTGCATGGCCAGCGGCGACCGCACCATGGCCGGCGCGTTCCTCAACTCTTTGTTCAGGGTGCGGCAATGGCTGACATCGATCTCGCCGCGACCGAGGCGAAACGGGCCGGGCTGCGCGCCGAGTACCTGGGTGACATCCGGCCGCCAAGCAACGCGCGCGGCATCCATCACACCGCGCTGGTCAGCTCGGACGTGGAACGGACGATCCGGTTCTACCAGCAGGTTCTGGGGTTCCCGCTCACCGAGATCATCGAGAACCGGGACTACAAGGGGTCCAATCACTTCTTCTTCGACCTCGGTAACGGCAACCTGCTCGCCTTCTTCGACTTCCCCGGCCTGGATCTCGGACCCTATGCCGAGGTCCTCGGCGGCCTGCACCACATCGCGATCTCGGTGACCCCGGACAAATGGGCCGAGCTGCGTGGCAAGCTGGACGCGGCCGGAGTGCCCTACACCGAGGAAAGCGGGACCTCGCTGTACTTCCGCGACCCGGACGGCGCCCGCCTGGAACTGCTCGCTGACCCGCTCGGCGAGATGTACGGCCATCACGTCCTCTGAGCGGCCGCGCGGCGGCTTGCCCGACGCGCGCGCTCCAGGAAACACTGAGCGGCCGCGCGGCGGCTTGCCCGACGCGCGCGCTCCAGGTGGCACTGAGCGGCCGCGCGGCGGCTTGCCCGACGCGCGCGCTCCAGGCGGCACTGAGCGGCTGCGCGGCGGCTTGCCCGACGCGCGCGCTCCAGGCGGCACTGAGCGGCAGCGGGCCAGGGGAGCGCTGTACGGGCTTGCCATCGGCGACGCGCTGGGCATGCCGACCCAGATGCT
>JAFAPY010000189.1 GCA_019246795.1 Streptosporangiaceae bacterium
GTTCGGGCACCGGAGGCGGCGCCCGCGGCCAGGCGATGGACGGCCGGGTGCCCAGTGACGCTACGCGGCCAGCGGGACCGCATGGATCGGCAGCGTGGGCCGGTGGAGCCCTTTCTCAATCGCGGACCGGAGGTCGCTGACTACCCCATCGGGGTCGGTCCTTATCCGCCGAGGTGGGAAGTGGAGCGGGAAGACGCCGTGGGCTATCAGCATGTCGTGCCGTTCGGTGGTGCGATCCTGGTCGGCGGCCGCCAGGTGGTAGGCGCGAGAGTCGACCTCCGCCGCGACCCCGGCGCTGTGCCACCAGGCGTCCACGGTGGCGATGAAGGTGCCGTGCACGTCGAAGAGCTGGGCGTTGAACATCGGCGCGGGAAGGCCCGAACGCAAGATCAGCCGACGGAAATCCGCCTCGGCGACCGACCGGACGCCGTCGCCGATCTCGGCGACGGCCCGGCGCAGCAGCGCGGACCCCACCATCGGGCCGGCCTCGAGTTCCGCAGCCAGCCCGGACACCGTGCAGGACCTGCGCTGGACCGCTTCGCAAACGACCGCGCGAACGTCATCGAACCGGGTAAGAAAGCGCGCCGCATCGGCTACCGCGCGCGGAGGCTTCGCGAAGCGGATCTCGCCGGTGACGAACATCTCGTCTGGCATCCGCCTGGTGCGGTGGACGCGGACGAACGCGACGCCCTGCCGCTTGACACGCCACGGGATCAGCACGTCCACCACGTCCGGGCCAGGACAGCGCAGGTGATGACGCCGCACCGCGGCTGGCCCGGTGATGAGACTCCGCGCGCCGGCGTACAACAGCGCCGCAACCTCGCGCTGGTCTTGTGTCGGCATCCCGGTGACCGCCAGGTAGACGCCGGGCAGCAGCCGCTGCCAGCGGCCACCCTGCGCGGTATAGCGGTCCAGCGTGTTCGGCGGCATGCCACACCGCAGCGCCTGGTGACGAGCAATCACCTCATACTGCGCCTGCAACATGCGTCCCAAGCGCTCCACGGCATATGCAGATCTCGCGGGCATGACCACACACTGTCACACCGGTCTGACAAAACGGCGTCGCCGAAGCGGCCCCCCATTGGGGTGCGTGGCCCCCCGCCCCCGATAGACGGGGGCGGGGGGCCACAGACACCGGTCCGGGCGGGGACGGCCCCGGCAGGGACGGTCCCGGCTGGGCGGTCCGGGGCCTCAGGGGGAAGTCCCGGGTTTCGGGGGGACGGTCCCCGGCGGGCAGGCGACGGGGGCCGGGCAAAGCGGCTCAGTCGCCCCAGATATCGCTGGCGACGTCGACGATCAGGCGGAGCTTGGCGAGCTGGTCGTCGTAGCTGAGGGCGTTGCCTTCGACGGTGGAGGAGAAGCCGCACTGCGGCGACAGGCAGAGCTGGTCCAGCGGCACGTACTTGGCCGCTTCATCCACCCGCCGCTTGAGGTCGTCCGGGGACTCCAGCGCGGGCCGTTTGGTGGTGACCAGGCCGAGCACGACCATCTTGCCCTCGGGCACGAACCGCAGCGGCTCGAACCCGCCGGAGCGTTCGTCGTCGTACTCCAGGAAGAACCCGTCCACGTTCAGCTCGGAGAACAGCGCCTCGGCCACGAAGTCGTACCCGCCGGACGCCGCCCAGGACGACCGGAAGTTGCCCCGGCACATATGCGTGGTGATGGCCATGCCGGCCGGCTTGTCTTTGACCGCGGCGTTGATCTCCCTGATGTACCGCAGGTGCAGGTGCTCGGCGTCCTCGCCGCGGGCGGCGATCTCGGCGCGCTGCGCCGGGTCGTTCAGGTACGCCAGGGACGTGTCGTCGAACTGCAGGTAGGTGCAGCCGAGCTCGCCCAGCCGCCGCACCTCCTCGGCATAGACGGCGGCCAGGTCAGTCCAGAACTGCTCCATGTCCGGGTACGCCTGCGGGTCGAGCGCGGCCGGACCGCCGCGGTAGTGCACCATGTTCGGCGACGGGATGGTCTGCTTGGGCACCGCCGTGCGCACCTGGGACTTCAGGAACGTGAAATCCTCGCCGAAGATGGTGTGGTCCAGGGTGAGCTTGCGGCCGACGTGCAGCGCGGCCGGGGTCCACTCGATGGTCCCCGACGGGTTGATGAACTTCACCTTCAGGTTGCCCGGCGCCTTGGAGATCCCGCCGATCTGGTAGATGAAGTCCATGTGCCAGGAGGCCCGGCGGAACTCCCCGTCGGTGGCCGACTGCAGGCCGACGTCCTCCTGCATCCGGACCACCCTGGCGATCTCCTCGTCCTCGACCGCCCGCAGCTCGCTGGCCGTGATCGCGCCCACGGCGAGATCGTTGCGCGCCTGCAGCAGCCGCCTCGGCCGCAGCAGGCTGCCCACGTGGTCGGCCCGGAACGGGGGGCTGGTTCTGCGGGGCATGGCGGACCTCTCTTCTCTTCCTCAGCTGACTGTCACACACGCTATCCGGTTGAGCTAG
>JAFAPY010000002.1 GCA_019246795.1 Streptosporangiaceae bacterium
CAGTCCGGCGGCTCCGGGCGCGGCGACTTCGACTCCTCCACCCGCCACGCGGTCACCGCCAGGGCCAGCACCCCGATCGGTACGTTGACCAGGAAGATGCCCCGCCAGCTCCACCCGGTGACGATCACCCCGCCGAGCACCGGGCCAGCCGCGGTCGCCACGCCTGCGAGCGCGCCCCACACCCCGAACGCGACCCCGCGGTCCCGGCCGCGGAAGGCGTTCCCGAGCAGGGCCAGCGACGTGGCGAACATGATCGCGCCGCCGATGCCCTGCCCGGTCCGGGACAGGATCAGCATCAGCGGATTCTGCGCCAGGCCGCACACCAGCGAGCCCACCGTGAAGATGACCAGGCCGACACCGAACAGCAGCTTCCTGCCGTACCGGTCGGCGAGCACGCCCGAGGTCAGCAGCAGCGCCGCGAGCGAGAGCGCGTACGCGTCGAGCACCCATTGCACGTCGGACAGCCCGGCATGCAGCCCGGCCTGGATCGCCGGCTGTGCCACGATGACGATCGTGACGTCGAGCAGCAGCATGAAGACGCCCACGCTGACGGCGAGCAGCGTCCACCACTTCTTGTCCACAAGGCTTGCCTCCGTACCGGGAGCCCTTTCCAGTGTGGCACCCGTTATTCATGCTGCCCCATCGACTCGAACGATCACCGCGTTCCGGGGTTACTGTGCCGGATCTCGACATCAGATAAGCTGATTAGTATGAAAATTCCTGTACTCGACTCCGTCGACCGGCAGATCATCCACATGCTCACGATCGAGTCGAGGGCGTCGTTCCGCGCCATCGCCGACGTGGTGGGCGTGTCCGACCAGACCGCAGCCCGCCGCTACCGCAGGCTCACCGAGACCGTCGGGCTGCGCGTGCTCGGCGTGGTCGACGGGTCACGGCTGGGCTGGGCCGACTGGTTCGTCCGGCTGCAGACGACGCCCGGCGGCGCGGGCCCGATCGCCGAGGCCCTGGCGCTGCGGGCCGATACCCGCTGGGTTCACCTCGCCTCAGGCGGGACCGAGGTCGTCTGCGTGCTGCAGGCGCGCACCCCGGAGCAGCGCGACGAGCTGTTCCTGCGCGGGCTGCCCGGCAGCCGCCGCGTGGTAGGGATCTCCGCGCACTCCAAGCTGCATGCCTTCAGCCCGGCGGCATGGGGCGGAATCACCTGCGCGCTGTCCGCGGCGCAGCTCGCCAAGCTGCGCCCGCTTCAGCCCGCGACGGACCCGGCGGCCGGGCTGCTTCCCGGCGACGAGCCGCTGCTGGCCGAACTCGCCCGCGACGGGCGGGCCAGCAACGCCGCACTCGCAGCCAGGCTGCACTGGCACGAGTCCACGGTGCGGCGCCGGATCGAGGAGCTGCGCCGGTCCGAGCTGCTGTACTTCGAGGTCGACATCGACTCCGGGGCCTTCGGCATGACCGTCTACGTCATGTTCTGGCTCTCGGTGGAGCCCGCACGGCTGGACGAGGTGGGCAAGGCCATCGCCGCCCATCCCGAGGTCCCGTTCGCGGGCGCGTCCACCGGCCCTGCCAACCTGATCGTCAGCGGCTTGTTCACCGACAGCGAGCACCTGTACCGGTACCTGACCGGCGAGCTGGCGAGCCTGCCCGGGGTGCGCTCGGTGGAGACCGCGCCGGTCATCCGGACGCTCAAGCGCACCGGCCTCGTGCACTAAAGGCCCTTTTTCGCTCCCCGCGGGCATGAGTCGGCGCGGTCGCATCCGCCAACGCTTTTCACGGAGAACTTTCCGGGAAGGTCCGAACGCGGTGTCTCCGGCCAGCCTTACCAGCCGTCGAGGTGGGTCAGCAGGTCCGCCAGCCGGGTGATGACCGCGTCCGGCACGGCGCCGCGGAACGCAGGCACCTCGGAGTTCGGGATGAGCACCGCCCGCATTCCCGCGCCCTTGGCGCCGTACACGTCGTCATACGGCCGGTCGCCCACGAACACGCAGCTGGCGGGGTCGGTGACGCCGACGGCGCGCATGGCGGCACGGAACGCCTCCGGGTGCGGCTTGACCCAGGGAATCTCGCTGGTGTAAACGGCGCCGTCGATCAGGTCGAGGATGTTGTCCCTGGCGAAGATCTGCTCGTGGACGGTGCGCGGCCACATGGTATTGGACAGCACACCCACCTTGGTGCCGCGCCGCCGCAGCTCGCGCAGCAGCGGCGCCGCGTCCGGGTCGGTCAGCGTGTGCGGATCCCAGGCCTCGAAGTAGCTGGCGACGAAGTCGGCGGAGGAGGTCAGCCCGGCCCGGGCGAACAGGTCCTCCAGCGTGGCGCTGCGGTGCGAGCGCTCGGCCAGCTGCCACAGCTCCGCCTCCGCGTCGCCGGCCGCCGCGGCGATCGTGGCCGCGTCAGCGGCCGGGTAATGCCGCGCGCACACCGCCTGCCATAGATCCGAACGGTCCACGGTGTGCCACGGCGTCAGCGTCCCGCCCCAGTCGAAGATGACCGCCCTGACCACCACGGCCGAATCCTATGCATCCCCCGGCGGGCACCCTCGGTCCAGGGCCGGAATATCCCGTATGGCACACTGGCTATACGAGCAACAGCGTGCTCCGGGGTCGGTGAAACTCCGAACCGGCGGTGAAAGCCCGCGACCCGTCCGCAGCCAGCGGACGGCTGACCCGGTGGAATCCCGGGACCGACGGTCAAAGTCCGGATGGGAGGCAGCACGCACGCGGTCGGCAGGCGTCGGCCGTGCCAGGTGTGTACGCTCAGCACTTCCCCCGGAGCCCGGCCCGCAGCAGGGCTTCGAGGAGGGAAGCGCGGATGTTCACCGGGATCGTGCAGGAGCTCGGCGAGGTCGCTGAGGTCCAGCAGCAGGGCGACGCGGCCAGGTTGACCATCCGGGGATGCGCCGGCGGCGTGAGCCCCGGCGAGTCCATCGCGGTCAACGGGGTGTGCCTGACCGTCGCCGGCGTCGGGGACGGAACGTTCACCGCGGACGTGATGGGGGAGACGCTGGCCAGGTCCGGCCTCGGCGCGCTGGCCCCGGGGGCGCGAGTGAACCTGGAGCGTTCGCTGCGCCTCGCCGACCGGCTCGGCGGCCATCTTGTCCAGGGTCACGTGGACGCCACCGGCACCGTCGTCTCCAGGACGACCGCCGAGCACTGGGACCGGGTCCGGATCACGATGCCGCGCGGCATCGCTCGTTATGTCGTCGAAAAAGGATCGATCGCCGTCGACGGGGTCAGCCTCACGGTCTCGGCGCGCAGTGACGCGGACGGCTGGTTCGAGGTCAGCCTGATCCCCGAGACGCTCAGGCGCACCACCCTCGGCACCGCTGCGCCGGGCGGGCTGGTCAACCTGGAGGTGGACGTGATCGCCAAGTACGCCGAGCGGATGCTGAACGGGGGCGCGGCACGATGAGCCAGGTATTCGACGACGTCGACCGGGCGATCAACGACATCGGGCAAGGCCGCCCGGTGGTGGTGGCGGACGACAAGGACCGGGAGAACGAGGGCGACATCATCGCCGCGGCGAGCATGGCCACCCCGGAACTGCTCGCGTTCATGATCCGCTACACCAGCGGCGTGATCTGCGTGCCGCTGCGCGGCAGCGAGCTCGACCGGCTGCAGCTGCCGCTGATGACCTCACAGAACACCGAGCGCATGCGCACCGCCTTCACGCTGAGCGTGGACGCCAGGGACGGCGTGAGCACCGGCATCTCCGCGGCCGACCGGGCCACCACGATCGCGCGCCTGGCCGACCCGGCGACGACCGCCGCAGGCCTGGTGCGGCCCGGGCACGTGTTCCCGCTGCGCTACGCCGAAGGCGGCGTCTTGCGCAGGCCCGGGCACACCGAGGCCGCGGTGGACCTGGCCAGGCTGGCCGGGCTGCCGGAGGCGGGCGTGCTTGCCGAGGTGACCAACGACGACGGAACCATGGCCCGGCTGCCCGAGCTGCGCGAGTTCGCGAACGCGCACGGCCTGGCCTTGATCTCCATTCAGCAGCTCATCGACTACCGCCGCCGCACCGAACGCCAGCTCAGCCGGGTGGCACAGACCATGCTGCCGAACGCGTCCGGCCAGTGGCGGGCGTTCGGCTACCGGCACCAGATCGACGGCACCGAGCACCTGGCGCTGGTGCTGGGCGACGTGGCGGGCGCCGCCAACGTGCTGACCAGGCTGCATTCGGAGTGCCTGACCGGGGACGTGTTCGGCTCGCTGCGCTGCGACTGCGGCGCGCAGCTGGGTTCGGCAATGGCGGCGATCGCGGCCGAGGGCCGCGGGGTGGTGCTCTACCTGCGCGGGCATGAGGGCCGCGGCATCGGGCTGCTGTCCAAGCTGCAGGCGTACCAGCTGCAGGACGCCGGCGCGGACACGGTGGACGCCAACCTGGAGCTCGGCTTGCCCGCTGATGCCCGCGAGTACTCCGCCGGCGCGCAGATGCTGGCCGACCTTGGCGTGCGCTCGGTGCGCCTGCTGACCAACAACCCGGCCAAGGTCAGCGGCCTGGCCGGCTGCGGCGTGGACATCGCCGCCCGGGTGCCGCTGCCGGTCGCGGTCACCCCGGCCAACCTCCGGTACCTGCTCACCAAGCGGGACAGGCTGGGCCACCAGATCCACGACCTCAACGAGGCCGAACGAGCGCTGGCCACCCCGGCATGAGCGGCGAGGGCAGGGCCGCCGGGGCCGCGGTCGACGCGTCCGGCCTGAGCCTGGCCATCGTGGCCACCCGCTGGCATGCCGAGATCACCGACGCGCTGGTGGCGCGCGGCATCGCGGCCGCCGCCGCGTGCGGCATCACCGACCCGGTGGTGGTCCGGGTGCCCGGTGCGATCGAACTGCCCGTCGTGGCCGCCGAGCTTGCCAGGCGCCACGACGCGGTGGCCTGCCTCGGCGCGGTGATCCGCGGCGGCACCCCGCACTTTGCCTACGTCTGCGAGTCGGTGACCGCCGGGCTGACCCGGGTGGCGCTTGACGCGGGCACGCCGGTGGGCAATGGCGTGCTGACCTGTGACACGGTAGAGTCGGCCCGCGACCGGTGCGGGCTGCCTGGCAGTCACGAGGACAAGGGCGCCGACGCTGTGGTGGCGGCGCTGGAGACCGCGCTGGTGCTGCGCTCCATCCGCCAGGCGGACCAGAAGATCACCGTCCGGCCGTAACGAGGACACCCATGCTCTCGCTTGTACTGCCCAAGGGCTCGCTGGAGCGGGCCACGCTCGAGCTGTTCGACGCGGCAGACCTGACCGTGCGCCGGTCCTCCGACCGGGACTACCACGCCTCGATCGACGATCCGCGGATCGACAGGGCCCGGTTCCTGCGCCCGCAGGAGATCCCGTCCTACATCGAGCGCGGCCTGTTCGATCTCGGCATTACCGGCCGCGACTGGATCGAGGAGACCGAGGCGGAGGTGGTGTCCCTGGGCGAACTGCACTATTCGAAGGCCACCTCGGCTCCGGTGCGGGTCGTGCTCGCGGTGCCCGCCTCGGCGCCGTGGGAATCAGCGGCCGACATGCCGGAAGGAGTCAGGATCTCCACCGAGTTCCCCTCGTTGACCAGGCGGTTCCTTGACGCGCGCGGGGTCAAGGCGATGGTGATACCGTCCTACGGCGCGACCGAGGCCAAAGTGCCCGACATCGTCGACGCGATCGTGGACCTCACCGAAACCGGGTCCTCGCTGCGCAAGAACGGCCTGCGGGTGCTCGACACGCTGCTGACCAGCTACACCGAGCTGATCGCCTCGGCGGCGGCGTTCGCGGACCAGGCCAAGCGCGCCGCCATGGACGACATCGCGCTGCTGCTGCGCGGCGCGATCCAGGCCCGCGGCAACGTGCTGCTCAAGCTCAACGTGCCCGGCGGGCGGCTCGGCGTGGTCACCGACATGCTGCCGGCGCTGTCCTCGCCGACGATCACCACCCTCGCCCGGGGCGACATGAACGCGGTGGAGACGGTGGTTCCCAAGCGCGGCGTCAACACGCTGATACCGGCGCTGAAGGCGGCAGGGGCCCAGGACATCCTGGAGATCCCCATCTCCAAGATCGTGGAGTGACATGGCAATCGGGCCCACGGACCTGCCGCGACGCTCGGTGATCCGCAGGAGGACCGCCCGGGTGCTGCCCGTCGGTCCCGGGGGGCGGGTGCTGCTGCTGCACGGCTGGGAGCCGCGCCGGCCCGACCGGCCGTTCTGGTTCACCATCGGCGGCGCGGTAGAGGAGGGGGACGGGGAGGCGGGCGGGGAGTCCATGCGCCAGGCGGCATCCCGCGAGCTGTACGAGGAGGCGCGGATCGCCGTCGACCCGGCCAGCCTGGGCGAGCCGATCGCGGAGAACACGGTCGAGTTCTCCTGGGGCAGCCACGACATCGTCCAGGACCAGGTCTTCTACGCGGTCGCCGTCGCCTCGGCCGAGGTGAGCCTCGACGGCCTGGACCAGTGGGAACGCGCCACCACCGACGGCTACGGCTGGCTGTCGGCCGATGAGCTGGAAGCCGACGGCTCGCCGGCGCACCCGGACATCCCCCGGCTCATCCGCGCCGCCGTCGAAGCCGTGCGAGCCCGCGGGGCAGCGCAGCCGCGATAACGCATCCGCGCGGTGCGCGTAGCGTGGAAGATGACAGGACGCCAACGACTGAGCGGCCGCGCGGCGGCTTGCCCGACGCGCGCGCTCGAGAAAGCACTGAGCGGCCGCGCGGCGGCTTGCCCGACGCGCGCGCTCCAGAAAGCACTGAGCGGCCGCGCGGCGGCTTGCCCGACGCGCGCGCTCCAGAAGGCACTGAGGTGACGCAGTGCGCGACATCCTGAGCAAGATCACGAAGTGGTGGGAAGCGGGGGAGACCTTCGGCCTGGCCACGGTCGTGCGCACCTTCCGCAGCGCACCGCGCGACCCCGGCGCCGCGCTGGCGGTGTCGGCCGCGGCGGACCACGAGGTGGTCGGCAGCGTCTCCGGCGGGTGCGTGGAGGGTGCCGTCTACGAGCTGTCGCTGGAAGCGTGCCAGACCGGTAACCCGGTCCTGCAGACCTACGGCGTCAGCGACGACGACGCGTTCGCCGTCGGCCTGACCTGCGGCGGGATCATCGACGTCTTCGTAGAGCCCGTGGACCGGGCCCGGTTCCCCGAGCTCGGCGAGGTCGCCGCGGCGGTGGAGCGCGGGGAGCCGGTCGCGGTCGCGACGGTGATCGCCGGTCCCGGCCGGGTCGGCGCCCGGCGGGCGGTCAGGTCGGGCGACGCCGCATCCGGTACGCTCGGCTCGGGAGGCAGGCTGGACGCGGCGGTCGACGACGACGCCCGGGGCATGCTGGCCCAGGGCCTGACCGGCATCCGCAGGTATGGCGCGCACGGCGAGCGGCGCGGCGACGAGCTCGCCGTGTTCGTGAACTCCTTCGCCCCGCCGCCGCGGATGCTGGTCTTCGGCGCGATCGACTTCGCCGCGGCGGTGGCGCGCATCGGCAAGTTCCTCGGCTACCACGTCACCGTGTGCGACGCCAGGAAGGTGTTCGCCACCTCCTCGCGGTTCCCCGACGCCGACGACGTGGTGGTGGACTGGCCGCACCGTTTCCTGGCCGCAACCCCGGTGGATGCCAGGACCGTCATCTGCGTGCTCACCCACGACCCCAAGTTCGACGTGCCGCTGCTCGAGGTGGCGCTGCGCACCCCCGCCTGCTACATCGGGGCGATGGGCAGCAGGCGTACCCACGACGACAGGCTCGCCCGGTTGCGGGATGCCGGCCTCACCGACGCCGAGCTGTCCAGGCTGCGCT
>JAFAPY010000225.1 GCA_019246795.1 Streptosporangiaceae bacterium
GGACAGACCTCGACGCAGGAGTTGTCCTTGGTTCCAATGCAGGGTTCAGCGATGACATACGCCATAGGACGGGGCATTGTACGGACCGCGGTAGGCTCCCGGCGGTGCTGCTGCTGACAGGCGCCACCGGCACCGTGGGGTTGCCGCTGCTCCGCCGTCTGACCGCCACCGCCACGCCGGTGCGCTGCCTGGTACGGGATCCGCGGCGGCTGGGCAGCGAGCGGGTGAGGGTGCAGATCGCACTGGGCGACCTCTCGGACCACCTGTCGTTCAGGCACGCGCTGCGCGGCGTGGAGACCGTGGTTCACCTGGCCTCGGTGATCCGGGATCAGCCGGGCGGGTCGATCGAGGAGCTGGCCGGAGTGGCCACCTGGCGGCTGGTCCAGGCGGCCGAGCGGGCGGGCGTGCAGCGCTTCGTGTTCTTCTCCACCCTGGGTGCCTCCACGCGCAGCCCGGCCCGGCTGATGCGGGCCAAGGCGGTGGCCGAGCAGGCGGTGAGGGAGACCTCGATCCCGCACACGGTGTTCGCCCCCTCAATCGTCTACTCGCCCAGCGACCCCTACCTGCGCCTGCTCGAGCGCATGTCGCTGCTGCCGGTGATGGCGATCCCCGGTCCGGGCCGGGCCGCCTACCAGCCGATCTGGTCCGAGGACGTGGCGGATTGCGTGATGGCCGCGCTCTCGGATCGCGAGGACTCGGCGAACGTCCGCTACGAGCTGGCCGGCCCGGAGACCCTGACCCACGAGGACATCGTGCGCACCGTGCTGCGGTCGTTTCATCGCCGGCGGGCGGTGGCGAAGGTCCCCCTGCGGGTGGTCAGGCGGCTGCTGCGGGCAATGGAGGTGGTGATGGGCCCCGCCGCGTTCGCCACCTGGGACGAGGCTGAGTTGCTTCAGATCCCAATGACCTCGCGACACGGCACCGCCGACGCCGAGCGGCTGGGGGTCCTGCCCAAGCCGATGCGTGCGGTGCTGGGAGTGGGCTAGCGACGCAGGCGATAGGTGCTCGCCGACACCGCGGCCAGGTGCGATTTCACGAAGGCGCCGTAGCCGTTGGCGGGGGTCCCGTCGTAGCTCTTGATCAGCGCCTCGCAGCTGCTCCAGGTGTCCCAGGTCCAGGCCGCGTAGCCCACGTGGTGGGCGTCGGCCCAGCCCATGAAGGCCGAGGTGTTGGCTGACCCGCAGCTGGAGGCATCATAGGTTTCGCCGGTCTCGCCGAAGATCAGCGGCACCCGCCTGGCCACCGGGGCCATGGTGGCGTCCAGGCAGCTGACCGAGCCGCAGGTGTTCTTGCCGTAGACGTGAGCCTCGGCGATCAGCTGGTGGCGGGGGTCCCTGGGCTCGTGCGAGAGCCAGGGCCGCAGGTCGTTGGCGTAGTCGATCCCGGGGATCGAGATCGGACCGCGGTAGCCCGCCCTGCGCATCACGTTCACCGCCTGCTGCATCCCGGCGGTGCGGTAGGGCGTGTTGTTCTGGCCGTAGGTGGCCTCGCACACGCCGCCGTGGAGGAAGCAGTGGGCGTCCACCACCGTCTCGCCCCAAGGAGCCAGCACCACGTCCGGGTCGTGGCGGAAGGTCCGGGCCAGGCTTCGCCACATGGCGGGTGAGTGGTCCTCGTCGGGAGAACCTGACTGGTAGGTGGCCGGGTAGGTGCCCGGAGCCGCCCAGATCAGGGAGAGCTCGACATAGACGCCGTGGCGGTGCAGCAGGCGCACGTAGCGCTCGATGGCGCTTCGATAGGCGTGGCCGCCGTACTGGGGCTTGACGCCGTTGATGGCAAGCCAGCAGTCCTCGTTGAGCAGCACCCGCACGAAGTTGATGTGCCAGGCGGCGATGGCGCGGACCGAGGCGGCGTCGCTGGGGCCGTCGAAGATCCCCCAGCCCTGGATGCAGGCGTACTCGGTGCCCGAGCGGTTGACCCCGCGCAGGACCAGCCGGCGGCCGTGCCTGTCCAGCAGGCGGTTGCCGGAGACGTGCAGCCCCAGGGCCGCACTGGCGCTGGGCGCAACCGTCAGCGTCGCCAGCAGGACGACTAGAGCTCGGCGCACCGTTGCTGCCAGGGCAGCGCCTGCTCGAGCTGCGTGGCCAGGGCCAGCAACTGATCCTCGCGGGCCGGGCGGCCGGCCAGCTGGATCGCGAGCGGCAGCCCGTCATCGCTCTGGTAGAGCGGCAGCGAGATCGCCGGCTGTCCGGTCACGTTGAAGATCGCGGTGTAGGGCGTGAAGTGACCCGAGCGACGGAAGCTGTCGAAGGGATCTTCTCCCAGGCCGTTGATCTCCCCGATCGGCACGGGAAGCTGGGCCAGCGCCGGGCTGAGCAGCATGTCGTACTGACCCAGGAAGGTGACGATCATCCGCGCCACCGACTCCAGCCGCATGAGCGCGCCCTGGAACTCGAGCGTGTTCTGCGCCAGCGCGCGCTGCCACAGCTCCCAGGTCAGGGGCTCG
>JAFAPY010000144.1 GCA_019246795.1 Streptosporangiaceae bacterium
AAGCCGTACTTCGGGACACACGCGAACGGCCACCTGACGCTCCAGGATCCGGAGGTGGCCATCCAAGGCGACGGGGTGCTCCATCTGCGCTACCCGGTACACCGTGATGCGGACTGTCACCTCTGATCGTTCCGGATGCCAGGACCGCTCCCGACGGTCTTACGACGCGCTTCGGCGCCGTCGGCCCCAATCCTGCACCACGAACGAGCCGGCGACCAGCAGCTTCGCGCTTACCTCCGGTTGGCCTAATGAGGGTCCTGCCGAGCGCGCCAGCTCAGAGCCCTTGTCTCGCCACCCCCAGCGCTCGGGGCCGGTTGAGGGCCATCCTGGGAGCCGGCGACGGCTCGGGAGCCATGAGCCAGCGCCTGGCTGATCGACCCGCGGCACCCCGCTTGCCGCCTTCCGCCCCCGCGCAGCCCGGCCCGGTAAGAATCCACTCTCATGCCGGCTTCCGCGCGCAGAACTGGTCGGTATGCGTTCACGGCGCCAGGACGGTCGCAGGAATCGGCACCACGCCCTATTCGGCGATCAGGTCGCTCACGCCACCGAGCGGTTATCACGCTGCGTCATAATCGCTGGCTGCTGCTACCGCGCGCGATCCGCCGTTACGTGCGGGCGGCGCTCGCATAGCGGCTTATCGTCAGGGGTACGGATGTGGGCAATCTGTCGCCTTGGTGTCGGCCAGTGCTCGCTGGTGCCGGCCGCGCCACGGCGCTCGCTGCAGTTCTGCGAGACCAGTCGCGCTCCGGGCTGATGTTTGGGTCGGGCCTGATCTTGCCAATCCGACACTCGGTCGCCGATGTGAGCGCGTTTTAAAGTTTAAGGGAGGGTGGCTGGTTATTCCTGGCGCAGTGAGGTTGCCGGCGCGGTCCGCGCAGCGCTGCGGGCCGGCATGGCGGCCAGGGCGTTGCCTGCTAGCAGCGCCGCGGGCACCATGAGCGCGATGGCGAGGGCCGGGACGGCCGGGGGTGCGGCCGATTGGAGCTGGGCGGCTTCCAGGTCCCAGGCCCAGCGTCCGGCGGCCACGCCGAGCGGCAGCCCGAGCGCGAGGGCGGCCAGCATAAAGGAGGTCGCCTGCCAGGCGACGATGCCAGCGATCTGCCGCTTCCTGAGTCCCAGGGTTTTCAAGAGGGCGAGGTCACGGCGGCGGCGGCGGACGAAGACCGTCATCGTGTTGCCGACGGCAGCGGCGCCGATAAGGGCCGCCAGTCCGGCCAGGACCAGCGGAAGCCCGTCGACGCTCTGGAGGTTGACGATGTTCGCGCCCGGGATATGCCGCAGTACGGCGGGGCCGAAGTCGTGCTGCAGGCGGGTGAACGCCTTGGCCGGCGGCACGTCCGGGGCGTAGCGGACGGCGAACAGCTGGTAGAAGAGCGGCGGCACGTCAGGCAGGCGGGCGGCTTCCGCCTTGAGACGCTGGAAGTAGCTGTCCGGCACCCAGGCCCCCTGGCCCAGGCCGTTGGTGAGGATGTCCCCGACTGACGGGACGATCATTCGCCCGACGACCCGCATGGTGGTCGTGCCGGCCGGTGTCGCCAGCTTGACCGTCTGGCCGACCTGCCGGCCGATCTGGCGCAGCGTGCTGCTGCCGAGCACGATCTCGCCGGGGGTGCGGGGCGGCCGGCCGTCGAGCAGCGGCGGGAACACCGCGCCTTTGAGCGGGTCGAAGACCAGGACGTTATCCACGGCCGCGCCGTCGACGGTGAAGCCGCCGCTCAGGTCCGTCAGTGCCGAGTAGGAGCCGACCAGTGGGTCGCCGGCTAGCCGGGGCACGGCCCAGCCGGTGGGGTCGGTCACGGTGTTCGGGTTGCCGGCCAGCACGTCCCAGTTCCAGCCCTGCTGCCACGGGGAACCAACCAGGGCGGCAAGGCTGGCGCCGAAGGTCAGCGCCGCCGCGACCGCGATCACCGCCGCGGCTGCCCCCGCCAGCGCTGTTCCTGCCGGAACCGCAGTCCGGCCGCGGCCGCGGGCCAGCCCGAACCGCACGCCCAGCATCGTCGTCAGCGGCAGCGGCGAATGGGCCAGCCAGCCGCCCAGCCACGGCGCGCCTGGCGGGCTGGGGCTCTCACCGCGCCGTCCGTGGACGCGGCGGCTGACCCGCCAGGCGGGCAGCGCGGCCGCCGCCGCCAGCAGCGCCACGATGGCGAAGAACCCGGCGGTGAGCACGACGGCATCGGCAGAGATCCCCGGCGAGATGTCCGCCTGGCGCGCCAGTCCCACCGGCATCAGCGGTGAGGCCGCCACCGCCGCCGCCACGGCCAGCAGCCCCCCGGCGACTGCGGTGAGCGCAGCCCGCAGCACCACCAGGGCCACGACCTGGGGCCCGGTCATCCCCAGGCCGGCCAGTATCGTCAGGTCGGCTTCTTCCAGCAGCACCTGCCGGGCCAGCGCCTGCCCAGCTAGGAGCAAGGTGACGAGCCCGGCGAGCGCCCCGAACAGCAGCAGCGCGACGGCTTCCAGGTGCGTGCCCTGCTCGGCGCTGGCCGCGGCGACCTGCAGCGCGTCCCCGCCGCCGGCCGACAGCCCGGCGGCGGGATCCAGCCGCGCGGCCGCGGCCGCGAAGGCATTCCACCCGGCGGGCCCGCCGTGCACGCGCACAAAATAGGCGTTCATCGAGGTCACGTCCTGGACCGGGATACCCAGGGCGGCGGCGTAACGCGACAGGAAGGTCGGGGTCAGGTACACCTGGCCCTGGCCGTCGTAGTCGACGTTCTGGGCGGCGGCTAGCGGCGCGATGGCGTTGACGTCGGATGGGAGCCTGGCGATCCCGACCACCCGGACTGTGAACCGCGGGCCCGCCGGAGCGGGGGGCCCGCCTGCGGCCACGGTCAGGTGGCATGTCGCCACCTGCGCCTGCGAGTAGGCGTAGAGGGTCAGCCGGCTTCCGACGCCCAGGTGGAGCCTTTCCGCCGCAAGGTCGTTGATGGCGGCGTCGAACGGGCGCCGCGGGTCGGGGAACCGGCCCGCGGCCATCAGCGGCCGGTCGATGGCGCGATAGCCCTGCACGTCGGCGGAGGCGGTCACGTTGACGCTCCCGACGTCCGCGCCTGAAGTGCTAGCGGAGAAAAACAGGTAGGGCGAGCGCATGAAGGCCGCCACCTCGGGCAGCCGTAGCACCCGCGCCGCCGCGGGCAACGGCGCCAGGGACCTGGCCGCCGGGCCGGCAACTCTGGGCGGCGGACAGAAACTATAACCGAAGACCACGCTACCGTCATCCGGGCGGCTGTAGGCCAGCATCTGCGGGACCGCCGCCGCCGTGCGCCGGGCACCAGCGAACGCCGTCAGGGCCACGCCCCCGCCGATCCCCACCAGCACCGCGATCAGCACCAGCGTGCGCCACCTGCCCCGCAGGTCAGCCCGCAGCCGATACCAGACCACACCCATCGCCAGCTGCTCCTTCATGGTCCAGCCAATTAACGCACACCGCCACCACGGCGCCAAGGGTGACAGCCTGACCGAGAAACTAGTGCCAGCCACCCCCTATTTGACCCATCCGGGCCGCCGGGGCATCGGCATGGAATACCATCCGAGACCCAGCGAGGAACAGAAGCAGAGCACCTGGTGACCATCCGGCTCTGCCGCGAACAGGTACGTCGGTCTTGCCGGATTCCACGCGCGGTTCGGATTTTCGCCACCAGGGCGTCGCAGCGTGGCTGGCCGGAGCGCCACGACCGATCACGCACACGTCTTCCGCCCGCGCGACGGCATGGAGGAGGAGTTCTGAGATGCCAGCACCGACCAGTACGCCGCTGATGAGCTTCTCGGCTGGTCAGCAGCCGACTGACGCTATCCCCCTTCTCGCCATGGATCAGCGGCAGCATCATGAACGATGCCGGCTACGGGGCGATTCATAAGCTGCGTTGGGCACCCGCGCCTGATCCTGGCAAGCGCAGGTGGTCAGTGTCGCAACGCTTCGGCTCCTACGGCATGGACAATTCATCCCATCCGGGACCTCCCGCTACGTGGCCATCGCATTCACCCCACTGGAGGGTGGCCAGCGCGTAGCGGAGCGCAAGAGGTCGTCAGTCCCCCGGCCAGCGCCGACAGCGCCCATAACCGGCTATTCTGCGCCCTGCGCCCCAGGCGAGCTTGAGATCCATACGCAGCTCATAGTCGGCGTTCGGCCCGCCCGACAGGGCCGGCATAAGGCCGAATTGATGAACGCCGCCGACCGCGGTGATATCCAGGCAAGTGCATAGACATGTGGAGTCCCAACGTCCGCTCGTCGGCTAAAAGGGTAACGTGGCCGACTCGCTGAGCGGGGGTGCCCGGCCATCAGGCTCCGTGCGCCGCAGCTGACATGTACGGGCTGCGGCCGGGCCAATCGTGGGGTCGCTAGGGGTCGATGTACCTCTCCCCTGCGACGTCTTGCCACCCGGCTTCTGCCAGCCGGGGTCGATCGCGGTAGCTTTCACGCAAACCAGACACTGCTTGAACACGCCCGGCCGCCCGCTGGCCGCCGGGCCGCCCCGCGTCCTGGGCGGCCCCGGGAGCCGCCCGCCGATGGTAGTGATCGGCTCCATGCGGTGGGCTCACGGACAGCGACGCCCGCGGACTTGTATTCCGTAGAGCGGGCGCCAAGCGCGGTGCCTCCGGTCTGTATCAGCAGCCGTGCGTGCCCTCTCCGCAAGACATCCGCGATGACCGTGTCGCCTTGGCCGAAGGAGCAGCCAGCATGAGCCAGCCTGTCACCGAGCCCGCGACTGGGGGACTCCAGCAATACAATCCTGACGAGGTCCGCGCCCATACCGAGGAGGTCCTGGCGAAGCTGGGCCGCCCGCTAGCTATCCCGGCTGGATTCGACCCGCTGCGCGCCTCGAACGAGGAACTGATCCGCTACGGGTTGCCGCCGCAACCTGACCGCGACGCCTTGCCCCGCCATTTCGCCAAGTGGCAGCGGGCGCTGAGCCTGCCTATCCGCTCGGTCCCTCCCGGATTCTCCATCACCGGAGTCGTACACGTTCCAGTCGCGCCGTTGACCGAGGACAACGCGACCAGCCCCACATGGTCCGGTGCGGTCGTCCAGTCGCCCCCGCCAGGGGAGACGTTCAAGTCGGTATCCGCGCGCTGGATTGTACCCAACGCCTGGCCGCCAGCATCGGCGTGGAACGGCAGTGGCTGGAATGACGGCACCTATCACTGCTCGACATGGGTGGGCATCGACGGCTGGAATGGCATCCCCGAACTCCTCCAGGGCGGCACCGCGTCACAGGTCGTGGTCTCGGGCGGGCAGATCAGCTCGCGCAGCTGCTACGCCTGGTACGAGTGGTGGCCCGCCGGCGAGATCGCCTTCTCCAGCCTCACCGTCATGCCCGGTGATCTGGTCAACTTCCTGGTGTGCGCGCCGGTTGACAGCACTCACGGCGCTGTCAGCGTTTTGAATGAAAGCTCGCGGCAGACCGCCAACGCGCCCCTCACCGCACCGGGTAACAGCTCGCTGGCGGGCACGACGGCGGAATGGATTACCGAGGATCCGTCCAACGGTAAGAACCAGACTTATCCGATGCCCGATTACGGGGCGGCTTTCTTCTATGACGCCCTGGCGGGCAGCAAGACCCAGGAACGCGACATCAGCAACGCCGTCCTGGTCAACATGCTCGCCGGCGGATCCACGCTCTCCGCCGCCGCTGCGGAAAACCAGTCGGCGCTGCTTACCTACTTCGGTAACCAGGGTCCCTGACAGGGAGGC
This sequence comes from Streptosporangiaceae bacterium, assembly GCA_019246795.1. Lineage (GTDB taxonomy): Bacteria > Actinomycetota > Actinomycetes > Streptosporangiales > Streptosporangiaceae > Palsa-504. The sequence goes on from JAFAPY010000144.1 coordinate 5,690, forward strand.
CGTCAGCCGGCGAGGATCTGGCGCAAGGCGCCGGCGAAGGCGTCCGGATTGCCGGTCCGGCCGAATTCGCCGCCGAGGAACCCGGCGTGGCCGCCCGGAAAGGTGACGGGCGTCGTCCCGAGCCACCCGGCCCACGGTCACCCCGCGCGTCCCGCGATCATCGTCCCCGATTCCGCTCCGACCCCCACCACACGGGTCGATGCCGCCGCTTCGGATCCTAGGCGGGCTGCTATCGCAGGCCGTGGGAGCCGTCCCCAGCTTGCAGGACCGTTAGTCCCACCGTCGTCCCCACCGGTCTTCTCGTTCCGATCGAAAACTGCCCCTGGTGGCGGCCACCGAAGTGGAGTGTGAACTCCGCCCGCCGGCCGTCCGAGTCCGCGGCCACGCCGCGCCCATCACCAAACGGGCGCCCGCCCTGCCGGGCCGACGACGCTCGACCCGTCGGCGGCAGTAGCGTGCGTTCTAGGCTCAGGGTGGCGCTGCATAGTTATGCAGGATGGTCGGCCGTTTGGTGGGTTGCACCCGGGACTGCCGGATCGTCGACAACGCGTAGGCTTGGTGCTGCCCGCGCGCCTACCCGCCAGTAGGTAGGCGACTGCTCCGCGCTGGGCATCGGTGCCGTCCGGATTGTGGCCGTTTTTGTATTTCAGCGACCGCCGGGGCGGTGGCGCATCTGCCGGATAGGCCGGTCAGGGTCACACCGCATGCGCTGCGGCGCGTTGTCGCCTCAGCCCTTTACGGCGGATAGATCTGATGGCGGTCCAGCGGGCCGCGTGCCACCGGCAGGATGGACGTCCTCGCCGGTCCGGTCTGGCGGGCCGGGTTGACTGCGCCGGATCGCCGGGCTCTGGGAAGGGGTCGGGCGCGGCCGCTTGACCTTGATCTGGATACGGTCCATCGGAGCTGCTCCTTCGGGAAGCAGGGGAGACGGGTGCGGCGGCCGCAGGCCGGCCGGCTGAGATAACGATGAAGAGCAATATCATCGAGCTGATGGTCAACGGCGCGGCCCGGGCCGTGCCCGCCGGGTCCGGTGTCAGGGCCCGGCGGGCCGCGGGGGTGGCTGTGTCCGGGTCAGCTGACCGCTGAGCGCTTGAATACCCGGATGGACA
>JAFAPY010000314.1 GCA_019246795.1 Streptosporangiaceae bacterium
GGTCCAGGTGACGGTCACCGGCCACGGCCAGGCGGTGACGGCCCAGGTCATCACCCGTCGGCGCCCCGCCCTCGCCGGGCCGGGCGCTGCCGGACCGGCCGGGGCCGGCGCCGGGCTGATCGGCCTGGCCGAGCGGGTCGCGCTCGCCGACGGCCAGCTGGAGCACGGCCCCAACGCAATCGGGGACTTCGTGCTGCGTGCGACCGTCCCGAGGCGGCCATGACCGCGCCGATCCGGGTGCTGCTGGTCGACGACGATCCCCTCCTTCTGTCCGGACTGACGATGATGCTCGGCGGAACCGATCAGATACAGGTGGCCGGCCAGGCCCGCGACGGCCGCTACGTGCTGGCCGCCGTCGACCTGCACCATCCCGACGTCGTGCTGATGGACATCCGCATGCCCCGCCTGGACGGCATCGCCGCGACCCGGCTGCTCCGCGCCCAGCCCAGCCCGCCCCAAGTCATCGTGTTGACCACGTTCGACGCCGACGAGCTGGTACTCCGTGCGCTGCAGGCCGGCGCTGCCGGGTTCCTGCTCAAGGACTCCGCGCCCGCCGACATCGTGGCCGCGATCCAGGTCGTGCACGCCGGCGACGGCTCTTTGTCGCCCGCGATCGCCCGCCGCCTTATTAGCCTGGTCGCCGGGGACCCCGACACTGCCGCCCGGCAGGACCAGGCACGGCGCCGCCTGGCTTCGCTCACCCCCCGCGAGCACCAGGTCGCCGTGGCCATCGCCCAAGGGCACTCCAACGCCGACATCGCGACCCAGCTGCATATGAGCGTGGCCACCGTCAAGGCACACGTATCCAGGCTGCTGGCCAAGCTCGGCGCAGCAAACCGGGTCCAGATCGCGCTGCTGGTCCAGCACGCCGCCACCAGCTGTCCCCATGACACGCGCTGATCAAAGGATGCGGCACTCATATTCCGGCCAGGCCGGTGGCTACGGAACGACCTCGACAGGGGTGTCCGGCCGGCTGGCGCGGCACGCCGATAATGCGCATTATGTAAAGTTAGCCAGGGTCATCCCCCGGGGAGCCGGCGCCGGCCACCGCGGCAGCATCATCACGATCATTACGCCCCGCAGGCGCGCCTCAGGAAACGGCCCCATTCAGCGGGCTCCTCGGTGCCTCGCGAGTAAAGCGGCCTTCTTACGGTTCCGTCACGATTGGGATCGTTTGCCGGGAAAGCCTTCTTGAGGCTATCCCCGCTCCCCTACGCTGCGAGGATCTGACCGAGGGAGAACAGGAACGACAGCCATGCCCGTTTTCAGACCGCGACAGTCACAGTCAAAGCGCCGTAAGCGCGGCATGCTGCTGGTGGTGAGCGCGACCGCCGTCACGCTGGCGGCCGCTGCGTGCGGCGGAAGCAGCAGCAGCAGCAATTCGGCAACCGGCGGCACGGCCGTCAACGGCGGAACGGCGGTCGTCGCGCTGCCCCCCTCGGCGCAGCCGTCCTACATATTCCCCTACATCAACAGCGCCAACATCACCAACCTGAACCTGTTCTACCTTCAGGGCCTGATGTACCGGCCGCTGTACTGGTTCGGCCAGAACGGGCAGCCCACGGTCAATAACACTCTCAGCCTGGCCAACCCGCCAGTCATCAAGGGCACCAAGGTCACGATCACGCTGAAGCACTACATGTGGTCCAACGGAACCCCGGTAACCGCGCAGAACGTCATGTTCTGGCTGAACATGGAGCAGGCGCTGCCGCAGGACTACGGCGCCTACACCGGCTTCCCGGCCAACGTCAAGGACATCACGGTCGTGAGCCCCACCGAGCTGACCATGACGATGGACCAGGCCTACTCGCCGCTGTGGTTCCAGTACAACGAGCTCAGCCAGATCACGCCGATGCCCGAAGCCTGGGACCGTACCGCCAGCGGCCCGAGCCACTGCAGCACCACGGCGAGTGACTGCGCGAAGGTGTACGCCTACCTCGACGCCCAGGCGAAGAACTTCAGCGGGTACGTCTCCTCGCCGCTGTGGTCCATTGTGGACGGCCCGTGGCGGCTCAGCGCGTTCAACGCCGATGGTCACATCACCTTCGTACCGAACAAGTCCTACACCGGCCCGGTCAAGCCGAGGCTCGCCCAGCTCCAGGAAGTCCCCTTCACCACCGACAGCGCCGAGTACAACGTCCTGGAGTCGCCGAGCGCCAGCGGCAAGATCGACTGGGGTTACCTGCCGGAGCAGGATGCACCCGAGAAGCCGGCTAATGCGGCGGTCGGCGCCAACCCGCTGGCGTCCCACGGCTACACCCTGACTCCGTGGTACTCATGGGGCATTAACTACTACGTGATGAACCTGAACAGCACCACGGGTAACGGCCCGATCCTGAGCCAGCTGTACTTCCGGCAGGCAATGGCCTACCTGATGAACCAGCAAGCCGTGATCCAGGGCCCGCTGAAGGGCTACGGCACGATAACCGTCGGCCCGGTCGGCAGCCAGCCGGTGACCAGTTTCCTGTCCCCGCAGGGCAGACAGGGTGACCCATTCCCGTACAACCCGGCTAAGGCCAAGTCCCTGCTGAGCAGCCACGGCTGGAAAGTCACCCCGGGCGGCACCACAACCTGCACCGATCCGAGCCTGTGCGGTCCTGGCGTGAAGCCCGGCCAGCCGCTGAGCTTCACGATGACCTACGCGACCGGAACCGCGTGGATCGACTCGGAGATGAGCCAGCTGCAGTCCAACGCGGCGGCGGTCGGCATCAGGGTGGCCCTCAAGCCCGCGCCGTTCACCCAGGTGACAGCGCTGGCCGGAGGTAACTGCAAGCTCATCAAGGCGCCCTGCAACTACGACCTGGCCGACTGGGGCGGCGGCTGGTCCTTCTCGCCGGACTACCTGCCGACCGGTGAGGAGCTGTTCGCCTGCGCGGCAGTCGCGAACTCCAGCGGGTACTGCGACCCTTCCAACGACAGCCTGATCAACAAGACGCTGACCAGCAGCAACCTGCAGGACATGTACACCTGGCAGGACTACCTGGCGACCCGGCTGCCCCTGATGTGGCAGCCGAACGCCGCCTATCAGCTGAACGAGGTCGCGAACAACCTTCGCGGGGCGGCGCCGTTCAGCCCGACGCTGAACATCACCCCGGAGTACTGGTACTTCGTGAAGTAGCGTCCAGCCAGCCATCGGGACGGGCCTGCCTCGGCCGTCCCTTCCCGCGATTGCTATGGTGCGAAGGCATCCCATGAACCGGGAGGCCAGGGGCATGGCCGGGAAGAAGGCTGGGGCGCTGCGGCCCATGCGGGCCGCGCCATGAGCGTCCCCGGCGACGGCGCCGCGCTCGCCCGCTTGAGCGGGGAGTACTTCCAGGTCGTGCACACCGCGGACCCGTTCAACGCCACGCAGCTCGGGGTGACCGGCTTTGACGCCCTCGTCCCCGACCCCAGCCGCGAGGGATCGGCGCGTGCTGCGCGCAGCATCGGCCAGATCGAGGCCCGGCTCGCGCAGATCGACACCGGGGGGCTCGACGAGGCGGCCCGGATCAACCACTCGGTGCTGACCCAGCTCGCCTGGGGGGCTCGTGCCGAGCTTGAGCACGGCCTGTGGGAGGGCAACGCGTCCGCGGCCGGGTACGTGTCGCCGCAGGCCATCGTCTTCCAGTCGGTGCCCAGCGCGCTGCTCACTGACGGGAACGCGGTGCAAGGTTACCTGCAGCGTCTGCGCGGGCTGCCCGGCTTCTTCGACGCCGTCACGGCCCGGTACCGGCAGGCCGCCCAGAACGGCCGGGTGCCCACGCAGGTCGGCGTGCGCCAGGCCATCGAACAGCTCTCCGGCCACCTGGCCCGGAACGTGGCCGACGACGTGCTGGTCATCCGGGCGTTTCCTGAGGTGGCGGGAACCGGCGCGAGCCGCCGCGGCGCCGCGGAGATCGTCGACGGGCAGGTCCGCCCGGCGATGCGCCGGCTGCTCGCCTGCCTGCGGGATGAACTTCTGCCGGCCGCCCGGCCGGACGAACGGGTCGGCATCATGTTCATACCCGGCGGAGCCGAGGGGTACCGCGCGGCCGTGCGCAGGCACACCACCACCACGCTGAGCCCGGAGAAGATCCACCAGATGGGCCTGGACCATCTGGATGCCCTCCGGGCCGAGTGGGCCGAGCTCGGCGGCCGTGTTCTCGGCACCAGCGAGCTGCCGTCGATCTTTGCCAAGCTGCGGCAGGACCCCACGCTGCGCTGCACCAGCTCGGCACAGATCGTCGACACAGTCGCGGCGGCGCTGGCGCGTGCTGAGGAGGCCCGCGGGGACTGGTTCCCGCCGCTGGATATCCCGGACTGCGTCATCGAGGAAATCGACCCAGTAGAGTCGGGCAACGCAGCCATGGCGTACTACCGGCCGCCAGCGGCGGGCGGCCTGCGGCCGGGTGCGCACTGCGTGCTGACCACGCGACCCGGCGAACGGTTCCGGTACGAGTACGAGGCGCTTGCCTTCCATGAGAGCACCCCAGGTCACCATCTGCAGATTGCCTACGCCCAGACGCTCGACTGGCTGCCGGACTACCGGCGGTTCCTCGACGCCGAGGTCTGCGGCTACGTCGAGGGCTGGGGCCTTTACTGTGAGCGGCTCGCCGACGAGATGAGCCTGTACACCTCCGACGTCCAGCGCCTGGGCATGCTGTCGTTCGACGCGCTGCGTGCCTGCCGGCTCGTCGTCGACACCGGCATGCACCATTACGGCTGGTCCCGTGCCCGGGCGGCGGACTTTATGTGGAACAACACCGCGACCACGCGGGCCAACGTGGCCAACGAGATCGACCGCTACATTTCCTGGCCGGGACAGGCGCTGGCGTACATGATCGGCCGCCGCGAGATCCAGCGGCTCCGCGAGCTGGCGGTCGGTCAGCTCGGCGCGCGCTTCGATATCCGCGGCTTCCACGGGACCGTCCTCGGAAACGGCGCGGTCCCGCTCGGCGTGCTCGACCAGCTGGTGACCCGCTGGGCGCAGCGCGCAGTGTTACCCGCTTGCGGACGTTACGGCGCGGGCGGCCGGCGGGCTGACCGTTATCGCACCGCTGATCGTCTCGATGTAGGCGGTCATGGTCGTGGTGCAGCCGCTGGCATCGCGCGCCGTGGTGTAGGTGGCGTAGAACCAGTAGGTCCCGGTGCCCTGGATGCCGGAGAAGCGGCCGGTTCCGTTGTACACGCGGAACGGCCCGGTCTGGGTGATGGTGCCGACGCACGTCTTGGGGTCAAATCGGGCGGTCGGCTGGCCGGCGCTGTGGTCGATGCGGAAGGTGCCATCGCCGAAGACCGCGCTGTCGACGGCTCGGCCTGGGCGTTCGATCCCGCCGTCGTCGAACACGCCCGTCACGATGATGGCGCCGGGACCTGCCGCCGTGGTGGAGGCAACGTGGAAGTACTCGGTCCGGTCCGATGAGGCCGGCGCTGACCCGCCCCAGGTGCCGCCGGGACCGCCCCAGGTGCCGCCGGGACCGCCCCACGGGCCGCCGGGACCGGACCAGGAGCCCGCCGACGTGGTCGCGGCCGTGGCCCCCGGCGTCGCAGTGCTGGCTGAGGAGACGCCGGTGGCCACCGCAAATGCCGCGCCGGAGACCAGGCCCGCGGCGAGCACCAGCACGGCGGGCCAGGACAGCTTCCGTCTGGCCCGGGGGGATGAGGTGGTCATGCCATGGCTCCTTGCCTGGTGGCGCTGTAACGCAGCGCCGGGATGAGGACGGCGGCGACGGCCACGTGCATCAGGGCGAGCGCGGTCGCCGCCGCGGCGGTGATCCCGGCGCTGAGCGGCAGGCCCAGCGACGCGGCCGTGACGGCGATGGCGACAGCGGTCCATATGGCGCGGGCATGGCGGGTGCGGCGCTCCAGCACGGCGAGCAGGGCCCAGCCGGCCAGGCAGGCCATCAGGGCAGCGCCGACGACCAGGTCGAGGTGCACCGTCTGGGGACTGCCGCTGCCGAACCGGACGAGCAGGCGGATGCCGAGGCCCGGCACGGCAATGGCCCACACGGCCACCGCGGCCGCGCTGGCGGCGGCGACACTGAGCGCCCGGGCCGGCCCCGGGTGAACGGCGGCCGGCGCGGTGCGGCCCCAGGTAACGGTCGTGCTCATGGCAGGCTCCTTTACGTCGAGATTTCGCGCGTTCCCCGCTGGCCCGCGGGAACGCGGGGGGTACTATTATTTAGGCGCCTAAGATTAGATACCTAACATTAGGCGCCTAAGTATTCTTGCGTCAAGGGATCGCCATGGACTTCGATCAGGCCGACGCCCTCAACGAGGCCATCCGCGCCGTCGGCATCCGCCACCGTGCGCTGGCCATTGCGGCGCTCGCGCCGTACGGCGTCCACCCCGGCCACAAGCTGGTGGTGTTCGAACTCGACGCCGCGGGACCGTGTACCCTGGCCCAGCTGGCCGCCGCCACCGGGTTCGAGCCGCCAACCATCACCCTCAGCATCCGCCAGCTGGAAGACGCCGGGCTCGTCATCCGCCGGCCGTCGCCCACCGACCGGCGCGCCACCCTCGTCGAACTCAGCGAACAGGGCCGAGCGCTGCTGCCCGAGCTGAAGGCGGCCTGGTGCCGGCTCGCCGAACAGACCGTCGCCGGCTTCGCCGTCATCCCGCTCGACCAGCTCACCGAGATCCTCGCCCACCTGGCCGCCAGCCTCGACGCCAGCCATGACCCAGCCACCGGCGACCCGCTCAGCGAACCGCCCCCGGCCCTGCCGCGCAGCATCGGCCGGTCCGCCGGCCGGCGACGGCTGAACGACCCAAGAGCAGGCGGCTTACCCCGCCAGGCAGCGCAGCTCGACCAGCTCCAGCGCGAGCGCTCCGGGCCTGGCGGTCACACGTACAGCGCCGCCTGATCTGCGAGGCAGCCCCTCAGCAGCGTGTCCCCGCCCTGCGTTTGAGCGCCGAGGGTCGCGAATGCGCGGCCCATCCCCGGCCCGAGGTGACCGCGAACACAGATCTCCGCAGTCCTGCCGCTGCGGATCATGCTCCTCTCAGGGCAGCGCGGCTGCCCGGGCGGGTACGGTGTCCGGGTAGATCAGCCCGGTGCCGGTGTTGAGCACGACCACCTCGTCGGCGGCAGACAGCCAGCCGGACTCGCGCAGCTGCCGGACGGCGGTGATGCAGGCGGCTCCTTCCGGGCAGACGAAACAGCCCTCCAGGCGCGCCACCTCGCGCTGATCGGCCAGCAGCGCCTCGTCGGTCACCGCGACGGCGGTGCCGCCGGTTGCGCGCAGCGCGCCGAGAACCAGGAAATCACCCAGCGCCTTGGGCACGGTCAGGCCGAACGCGACAGTCTTCGGCTCGGGCCACGGCTCGCTGTGCGCGGCACCGGCCCGGAACGCCGTGACGATCGGCGCGCAGCCGGCCGGCTGGACCGCCACCAGCCGCGGCAGGGCGCCGCAGACCCAGCCGAGCTCGGCCAGCTCCCGCAGCGCCTTGTAGATGCCGATGATGCCGACCCCGCCGCCGGCCGGGTACACGATCACGGCGGGCATCCCCCAGCCGAGCTGCTCGGCGATCTCCAGGCCCATCGTCTTCTTGCCCTCGACCCGGTACGGCTCCTTGAGCGTGCCGACATCGCAGTAGCCGGGGCGCCGCCGGAGGGCATCGGCGACAAGCCCGGCGGCGTCGCCGATCAGCCCGTCGACCAGGTGCAGCTCCGCGCCGAACGCCGCGCATGCAGCCCTGGTCACCGCGGGGGCTGCCGCGGGCATCACGATCAGGCTCCGCATTCCGGCCCTGGCCGCGTACGCCGACCAGGCGGCCCCGGCGTTGCCGTTGGTCGGCATCGCAACCGCGCGGACACCCAGCTCGGCGGCCCTCGACACGCCGACCGCCGCGCCGCGTGCCTTGAACGTGCCGGTCGGCATCGTGCCCTCGTCTTTTATCAGCAGGTTCGGCACGCCCAGGGCCTTGCCCAGCCTGGGCATGGCCAGCAGCGGCGTCATCCCCTCCCCCAGGGTCACCACGTAGCGCGGGTCCCCGACCGGGAGCAGCTCGTGGTACCGCCACAGGTCCGCGGGCCTGGCCGCGATGTCGCGCGGAGACACCTGCCGGGCGGCCAGCTCCAGGTCGTAGCGGGCGAGCAGCGGCGATCCGCACGAACAGGTGCCCTGCACCCGGCCGGGGTCGCGCTGAGCCCCGCACCGCGGGCAGTCGAGGTGGGACAGCGCGGAATACGGCATGGCGCGGCTACTCGCAGGCAGCGGCGACGACGTACCCATCCACCCTGCGCATGCGCCCTCGGCGGACACGATCGTCAACCAGCGAACCGGTCCAGTACCACGTCCAGGAGAACCAGCGCCGCAGTTCCGCCTCCGGCGCGACCACGGCGGCGCGCACGCCCGCCTCGACAAGCTCGCCGAACGCCGCAGCCGGGTCGGCCGCAGCCGCGTCCGCCGTGCCGCGGTAGACCTGGTCCCACCGCGCCAGCTCGCTGGAATGCGGATGCCCCTCCCCCGCGGTGACGTGCAGCGAGCGGGAGACGACCGCGCCGCACCGCTGCAGCGGCGCACGCAGCTCCTTCAGCTCCTGCCGTTTCAGCCCGAGCTCGGCGCGCAGGTCCTCGAGGCTGGACGGCCCGGCCGCGGCAAGGTGGTCGAGCAGCCTCGCCCAGCCGCGGTCGGATGCCCGCATCCGGGCGGTCTCCGCCCGGCAGATCGGGTCGAGCAGGCGCGCCACCTCGCCGGAGACGACGAGGTTCTTGCCGCGGTGTACCGCCGTGACCAGGTAACCGCGCTCTGCGAGTTCCCCGAACCATGACCATTTCGTCGCCGGCCAGGTCGCGAAGCCCGGCCTGCCGAGCTGGTAAGGGTCCTCATGGCAGGCCTCGTACAGGCTCGGCAGCGCGCAGTCCGCCGTCCGGGTGAGCATGGCCCGGTCAAGCAGGAACGCCTCCGCCTCGTCCAGCGACCTCAGCGCCCGGTCGGCCGTCAGCCGACACCGCATCGCCCGCTGCTCCTGCAGCGCAGTCAGCGCCTCCACGCTCTCATTGTGCTACCGCGCCGCCCGGCGACCACGGCCGCTCAGTGCTGGCCGGAGCGCGCGCGTCGGGCAAGCCGCCGCGCGGCCGCTTACTGCGCGGCTTTCCTGGCCGCGTCGAAGGGGAGGCGGTCGAAGCCGGCTAGGACGCACCGCCCTGCTGGCTCAGTTCTCCGCCGCGCCCTGGAACTCCCGCCTGAGCTGGTCTTGACCGAGCTGCGGGGCTTCAAGACCTCGCCCAGCACCTACCCGGCGCTCAACGATCTGGTCCACGGGCCGCGCCAGGCCGGCGCGCCCGCCGGTTCCGTGCCCGCCAGGATCGTGATCGGCTGGGGCCGTCAGGACAAGGTCTCCGTCTCGTCCGAGGCCCGGCAGGCAACCGAGCGGTTCCCGGACGCCAGCCTGCACTGGTTCGGCCACTGCGGGCATTTCCCGCACTGGGACCAGCCTGCGCAGACCAGCGAGATGATCTTGCCGCCACCGGTTGAGCCCGGGCCGCGCTCGCGCACTGAAGGTGGTAAAGAGGCCGGCAGGCGATTCATCCGGGGTTAGGGGCGGGCTGCGGATGGCCGGGCCACCAGGCTGCGGTCACCTGGCCGCCCTGAATGGTCACGGTGGCGACCTGAGTGCCGCCGTCGTCCCAGATGGCGTAAGTACCGGCTGGGAGCTGCGGGTACACGGCCGCGTACTGGGTGCGGCGGCCGGTCCTGCGCGGGCGGACCCGGGAATGGGTCTGCCGCGCGGCAGTGCCATCCGCCGGGCTGATCTCGATTTCCCGGCCGTCCAGCTCCCGCGGCGTGTGCAGGACCAGGGCGCCCACGCCGGGGCCCAGCTCCAGCACGACGCTGCCGGAGCCGGACGGGCCGGGAACCGGTTCTGGCGTGAGAGCCGTCACGACGGGGGGTGATCGTAGCCGTCGTAGGGCACCCCCAGGTAGGGGAAGACGTCCAGATAGGGCGTGCCCAGATCGGCGGGTGTCAGCCCGTCGGTCAGCTCCCCTGCCGCCGCGTCGGGAGTGTAGGCCTTGTCGACCAGCGGGACGGTCACCCCGGCCAGCGCGCGCAGTTCGATCGAGACAACATCATCGAAGACACGGCGCCCGTTGGGGAACCCGGCCGCGTCCCCGCCGAGCAGCCCGAAGATGCTCGGCTTGGAACTGGGCGGGATGGAGGTGTTCAGCCGCAGCAGGTCGGCCTGGACCGGCCCGGTGTAGTTGGTGAACCCGGCGATGATCCCCTTGGGGATGCCGGTGAGCAAGATGGCCTCGATGTCGGCGCGCGGCGTCTTGGCTGCATCCAGCGCGGCCAGGTGCGGGAACACCCCCGGGTACAGTGCGGGCAGCAGCGCGGCGACTTCGGGATGCGCGTAGTAGGCCGCGAACTGCTTGTCGTGCTCTGGCTGCTGAGTGTTCCAGTAGTCCTTCTTGCCCAGCGGGATGATCACCTCGTTGACCAGCGGGTTGGCCAGCCGCGACACCTGGGTGAACGGGCCAGAGCAGAACTGGCTGCCATTGTCGGCGTCGTACACGCGTGCCTGCTGCCTGCTGGCGGTGGTCCACACCCCGATGACCGGCCGCCCGCTGGCCGTCACCCGGGAGATCGGCACCTGCAAGGCGATCGAGTGCACGTTCAAGAACTTGGGCGTGTTGACCCCCGGCGCCGCCTTGAATCCCAGGGCCTTGGCGTAAACCTGCAGGTTCTGGAACGGCCGCAGGTCCAGCAGGTCGAAGATCGACCCTAGGTCAACGTAGAAGCCCTCGGCGCGCTGCCCGGCGAACACCACGCTGCCGTCAGACAGCTCGTGCACCGCCGGCCCGGCCAGCGCCGCCGCATAGTCGGGCGTGGACAGCGGGCCGATATTGCACGGCGGGCAGATCAGACCGCTGCCCAGCTCGTGACCGCCGCTGCGGTCCACCCGGGTGACCGAGTAGGTCTGCCGGCGGTTCCAGGCCGGGCTGGTCAGGGACGTGATCGGCGCGGTGTTGTACAAGAAGGTGTCCGGGTCCGGCAGCTGGGTGGCGAACCGGAACTGGTAGCTGATATCGGGCTCGGCATTCCCCTGGGTGTCGATGTGGATCTCATAGAGGACGTCGTCGCCGAACTCGTAGAAGTTCGGGCCGCTCGCCGGGTGCTCCAGCGGGACGTAATTGGCGATCAGCGTCACGGTGCCCGGCTTATCCGGGCTCACGAACGCATACACGTCGGTACTGTCGGCCACCGGATCCTTGGAGATCTCCGGCGCCTCACGATGCGATGACATCAAGTGCCTCTCAAGTCTGTTTGCGAAGGACAGCAAGTCTCTGCTGCGAAGGACAGCGAGAACAGCGGGAAAGGACAACTAGCGGGTCAGCCGCTGGCACGAACCAGCCGTGCTGCCAGCTCCCTGTCGCGCACGCGCGTGCTGGTGGTGCCGCGGAACACGTCCATCTCACCGGTAGCGACGTCCCGGATGTGCACCACGACTGGCTCAGACCCCGCCGCAGACGCCGTTCCCGCCCCGCGGACAGGCCCGGCGGCCGGTCCGGTACTCGCCGCCGCCGGCGGCGCGCCGCCCGCGAGCGC
>JAFAPY010000292.1 GCA_019246795.1 Streptosporangiaceae bacterium
GCCGGCCAGCAGATCGCCGAGTGCGGCAACTCCGGCAACACCACCGAACCGCACCTGCACTTCCAGCTCATGGACCATCCCAGCGTGCTGATCGCGGCCGGGATCCCGTTCCTTTTCCGGGCCGCCGACGGCGGCCCTGCTGGCCTCCCGCGCGCCGGCCAGCACCTGGCCGGCGACGAGGCAGCCGGGGCATCTGCCGCGGGCGAGGCGGCAGGGGGCACCCGGGCACACACCCCGGCTCCGTCTGGGACATTAACCGGCGAGAACCCGGGGAACCTCCCAGTCCGGGCGCAGCGGCATGTCGGCTCTCCCGTCGGCGTGCAGCCGGACGCACAGGACCTGGTGCAGCTCGATCTGGTTGCGCTCGAAGCCGAGACGCGAGCCGGCCATGTACAGCCGCCAGACCCGTGCCGTACCCTGGCCGACCTCGGCGACCGCCTCGCTCCAGCGCGCGTCGAGGTTCGCGCACCAGGCCGCCAGCGTCTTCGCGTAGTGCTCGCGGAGGTTCTCCTCGTGCCGCACCTCGAAGCCGGTGTCGTGCATCAGCGAGATCAGGTGGCCGGGCCCCTCCAGCTCGCCGTCGGGGAAGACGTACCGGCTGATGAACCCGCCGCGCAGCAGCGTGGGCCCGGTGTTGTCCGGGCGGGTGATGCAGTGGTTGAGCAGCCGCCCGCCGGGCTTCAGCCTGCCGAGCAGGAAGGCGAAGTAGCCGGGAAGCTGCTGCTTGCCGATGTGCTCGGTGAGGCCGATCGAGCTGACCGCGTCGAAACCGGCCTCCGGCACCTCCCGGTAGTCCAGGTGCCGTACCTCGGCCAGGCCGGACAGCCCCTCCCGCTCGATCGCGGCCTGCGCCCAGGCGGCCTGCTGGGCGGACAGCGTGACGCCGAGCGCCTTGACCCCGTACTCCCGCGCGGCGTGTATCACCATGCCGCCCCAGCCGCAGCCGACGTCGAGCAGCCGCATGCCCTCCCGCAGGCCCAGCTTGCGTGCGACCAGGTCGAACTTGTTGACCTGGGCCTCTTCCAGGGTGGCGTCCTCGCGCGGGTAGCAGGCGCAGGTGTAGGCCATCGTCGGCCCGAGCACCCACTGATAGAACCGGTTCGACACGTCGTAGTGATGGGAGATCGCGCTGGCGTCACGGCCCTTGGAATGTCGCCGGCCGCCCAGCCAGCGGCGGTCCACCCGGACCTCCTGCGGCGGCGGCGGAATCCGGTGCAGCAGCAGCTTCGGCCCGCCGAGGGCCTGCAGCATGCGGAGCTTCTCCGCCGTGCTCAGCCGCAGTTCCTGCGCCTTGGCCATCCGGGACAGCGCGTGGTGCATGTCGCCGTCGACGTCCAGATGGCCGGATACGTAGGCCCGGGCCAGCCCGAGCGCGCCGGGCGCCTGCGCCAGGTAGGCCACGGCCACCGGGGAGCGGACCGTGAGCTTCACCGGCGAGCCGGGCTGCCCGGCCCGGCTGCCGTCGTAGGCCGCGAACTCCACCGGGGCGTCAGGTCCCGCGACCGTCTCGAAGACATCGGCCAGTGCCATCGGTGTTCCTTCCGCTCGTGGGGCGTCAACGTCCCCGGACGCACTTGTCATAGAGGCTCAGCAGGCGCCCCCCGCCGTCGTAGGCGCGCTTGAGCCCGGCGTACGCCTCGCCGTTGTAGCGCCGGGCGAACTCCGCCTCGGTGTAGAACGACGTCGAGTACAGCGACTTGTGCCCGTCCAGCCGCGCCACCTCGTCCTCCACCAGGCGGTTGTGGTAGCCCTCCGACGTGCCAGGGGGCAGCGGCACGGTGCCCCAGAACCCGAAGTTCACGTACACCTCGCCGGGCGGCAGCGGCCACAGCGGCCAGGAGCGCTGGCTGCGCAGGCGCAGCGGGCACATCCATACCGGGCTCATCCCCACATTCGCGGCGAAGAACCGCAGGAATTCGGCGCCGCGCCTGGCCGGGATCTCCACGTCCTGGATCACGGCCTCGCGCGGCGGGCGCTGCCGCCGTTCGTGCAGGGTGGCGGTGAGCCGGTAACGCTGGTCCAGGGCGACGAGCTTGCGGTACACGTCCGAGCGCCGGTAGCGCCGCGGCCACAGCCGCCTCACCAGCGGGCGCTGCACGCCGAACACCCGCGAGCACCAGAACCAGTCGGTGTCCCACCGCCACAGGTAGTCGCGGACGGTGAGGAAATCCTCCTTCTCCCGCCCGACAGAGGCGTAGTAGACGTGCTGCCCGCAGTAATCGCTGCACCAGGGCGCGACGTCGCTGAACGCGCCGACCGTGAGGTACAGCTCCTCAGGGGAGAACGCTGTCCCGTCGACGAAGTCCGCCCGGTGGCCGCGGAAGCTTCCCTCTGCGGCGATCTGGCCGACCGCGTCCATGCAGGCCGCGGGAGTGCCGAACGGGAAGTGGCGGATGTGCACGAAAGGCTGCACCGGCTCCAGTTCGATCGTGAGCGACAGCAGATATCCCAGGGTTGCGTAGGAGTTGGGGAAGCCGCGGAACAGGTCGGCGTGCTCATTGTCGTCGGTGGCCGCCACCACACGGCCGTCGCCGGTCAGGATCTCCATCTCCCGCACCGACTCGTGCGGCATGCCGTTGCGCAGCGAGGTGGATTCGATGCCGAGCCCGGTGACCGCGCCGCCGATGGTGATCGTCTTGAGCTGCGGCACCACCAGGGGCATCAGGCCGTGCCGCAGCGTCACGTCGCACAGGTCCTCGTAGGTGGTCATGCCGCCCACCCACGCGGTGCGGGTGTCGGGGCTGACGCGCAGCACGTGGCCGAAGGCGGATGCGTCCAGGCCGGCTGAGGCCGCGGGCCCGGCGGGTTCGCGGAACCGGAACAGGTTCGTTGTGCGCTTGGCCAGCCGGACCGGCGCCCCGGGCGGCAGGGCCGCGTAGGCCTCCCGCAGCCTGGCCACCGCGGCCTCGTGCGCGTCGCACGTCATGCGGCATCCTCCCGGTGAACGGCTGCCACAGTGTATCCGGGCCCCATGCCGGCCGCGGGTCACGACTTATCGTCGTCGGCCGCCGGGGTCAGCGCCGGTTTCGGCGGCGTCGTAGCTGGCGGCGACTTCCTCGGGAGTCATCGGGAGCCTGGCCAGCGACGGGGGCACCCCGGCGCCGATGACCTGCCGCAGCAGCAGCGCCATGGAGTACTGCGGGTCGTCGGCCAGCGCACGGTCCAGCGCGAAGTTCGCCAGCGCGCCGTCGCCGGACTGCCAGGCCACGAAGGCAAGCAAAGCCGCGGGAGGGGCCACGTGCCCGGGCTGCGCCCGCCGGGTCACGTCGGTCCACAGCCGCAGGTGCGCGCCGGCGTGGGCGGGGTCCATCCGGGCCCAGGCGTCGTCTCTGACCCTGAGGTCGTGCAGCGCCACCGTCAGCCGGGCGATCTGGTCGTTGGAGCTGACCTGGCCGCCGGCGCGGTAGGCGGTGATCATCGCGGCGACCGCGGCCAGTCCCTCGGCGGCGATCAGCCGCCGGGCGGCGCCGATGCGGGAGGACGCGCGGACCTTCGCCAGCTGCCGGGCCGCGTGCTGCTCGGCGCGGCGGGTGGCCTGCCGCATCGATTCCGCGGCGGTGCCGCCGAGCGGCGCGATGCGGGCGGCCACGGCGGCCCGGCCGGCCAGGACCGGGGTCCCCGCGCGGGCCATGGCGGCCGCGGCGGGGTGCGCGCCGGGGTCGAACGGCACTCCCCCGGCGGGGCAGCACGCCTGGTTGCCGCACAGGTAGGACCAGTAGCGGCCGCCGTCGGCGCGCAGCACGTCCAGCAGCTCAATCCCGGCTGCCGACGCCGCGTCGCGCAGCGCGTCCGCTACCGGGGTGACCAGCGCCTCGGGGCCGTAGCCGGCGGCGACCGCCGCAGGCAGCCGCTGCGCGCCCAGGACCCCGATCGCGTGCGCGGCGATGCCGGCGGCCAGGTCCGCCTCGGGCGGGTCGGGCAGGTCGTAACGGAGCGTGACCTGGATGCGGTCGCGGGGCGGCGCGGTCCCGGCCACCACCAGGCTGGCCTCCGGCACGAATCCGAGCAGGTGCGGCACCACTGCCAGGAAGGCCGCGGGCGACCCGGCCCGGACCACGTCAGCGGGCTGCGGGGCCCGCGGGTCGCCGCCGCCGGCGGCACGGGTGTATCTCATGCCCGCCAGCGTGCGGCTCTGCCGATACGGCGAGCTACCCTCAACCCGCCAGCTGTGGATAACTAACAGTCTTATCCACAGGCATGGGCGGGTGGCTTGACAACCGAGGCGGGCTGCGTCGCTGATCCGTGGGCGGGCCAAAGCGCCGGGCCTCGATGAAAAGACCGCGGAAGCGTGCCCGCTGAACTGGGTCAAGAAGGCCGCGGACGGCAACCGTGATCGCGCATTCCGCCTTCACCGCCTACAGCCCAGTACGGCCTGGCGCAGCTGCCCGGCGGTGTTAGAGCAGGGTTCCTTTGCATGGGCACTGAGCAGGCCGCTGGGCGGATCCCAGGCCCGACCGGCCGGCGCTGCACCCGACTCGGCTATGCCCGCTGCTCCCTGGCGGCTGGGGACCGGCACCTGCACCAAGGACCATTCCGGTGGCAATCTAGCCAGACGAGACGCCCATGACGCCAGGAGAGAGATGCACTGGGCTAGTGGCCGTGTGCTGCATGATCGCACGTTCCGGACGGTAACGGGCGGCGAGGTCCTTTCCGTGCTGGGCGATTGCGCCTACCAGGTGGCCTTCGCCTGGCTTGTGCTGTCAGTCAGCGGTTCGGCGGTGACCCTCGCGGCCGTCATAATCTGCAACCTCGTCCCCAACGGCCTGCTGATCCTGGTCGGCGGCGCGGTCACGGACCGGTGGTCCCCCAGCCATGTGATGCTCTGCTCGCACCTGTCACGGGGGCTGCTGGTCTCGGGCCTGTGCGCGGTCATGCTCACCGGATCGGTGCGCATCTGGCAGTTCTACGCGGTGGCTGCGGCCTTCGGGCTGGCTGATGCGTTCTTCTGGCCGGCCAGCGGCAGCATCGTGCCGCTCCTGGTCGACGCGGGCGACCTGCCCGCGGCCAACGCCGTGGTCGCCGCGGGGGAACAGGTGGCGATGTTCGCCGGGCCGCTGCTGGGCGGCGCCGTAATGGCCGCGTTCTGGCGGTGCTCGGCTTCGGCGTCGCCTACTCCAGCGATGTCGCGCTCCCGGCCTGGATCCAGATCAGCACCCCCGCCGGGATGCTCGGCCGGGTCAACAGCCTGATCAGCCTGCCGCGGGCCATCTTGCCGCCCGTCTCGCTGGCGGTCATGGGCGCTCTCGCCGCCGTGAGCGTCCGGCTCCCGTTCTACGTCGCCAGCGGGCTGATGCTCCTGGCGGGCGCCATCGTGACGCTCAACCCCGCAGCCCGCAAGCTAACCACACAGAACCGGGCACCAGCACCGGCAGGTGTCAGTGACCCGCCCTAATCCGGATGATCTGCGCCAGGGCACCTGAAATCACTGCGGCCATCATCCGCGCAGAGCCGGCAACAGGATCCGTCACGACCACGTGTGGGCTCACCCTGCGTGATCGGCCTTCGAAAGGGGCGAAGCGCCCATCCCTGCCGTGGCGTGCGGGAGCTGGTCCGAACAGCCGGAGAACATGTGAATCTGCTGGGGAGGCTTGAGCCGCGCGCTTGCTGCTTCGGGTCAATGTCCGACCTCCGAGATACCGTCAGAGCATGCGCTATCTGATGCTGATGTGGGCCGATGCAGATGCGACGAGCGGCGACGAGTCCGACTTCCAGGCCTGGGCCAGGTTCGACGCGCAGGTTAAGGCCGCCGGCGTGTTCGTGCTCAACGGGGCACTCGCCCCGGCCTCGACCGGCGCTTGTCTCGTTCAGACCGCGATAGCCGGCCACGCGATCGACGAGGCGGTCGAGCGCCGGCCGTTCGCCGAAGGCAGGCGGCAGATCCAGGCCTTCTACATCATGGATCTCCCCAACATGGATGCCGCCCTTGAATGGGCAAACAGGTTGCCAACCTACGGCTGCGTTGAGGTCCGCGAGCTGCTGCAATTCTGACCTTCGTGGTCCCAGGGCACGGCCACAACCCGTCTCCCATCCAAGCCACCCACATCAGGGGATTGACCCTGCTCGATGCTACGGGACGCGCCGAGCCGCCGCCATGCGCGGCCAGTGGCTCATCTCGATTCAAGGAGCCTGGTGCTACAGATCTGGCTGATCGGGGCCCGTGCGCCGTGCGCCGTGCGCCAGGCTATCGGCTGGCGCGTTTTGTCCGGGTGCGATGGGCGGGAGCAGGGCGGCGATCATGGCCTGGGCGACGAAGCGGCCGTAGTGGTCCGCTGACCACCCGCGGCAGAGCACGAGCAGTTCATACAGTTCCGGTGAAGTGTAGGTCCACAAGGTGTCGGCGGCTTGCGCCAGAGTGATGCCGAGCCGGAGGTGACCGGCATCGGACAGGGCGCGGGCGTTGACGGTCATCCGCTCCAGGCGGGCCGCGCTGATCTCCTTAAGGAGATCAGCGAGTTCTGTGTCGCCGGCCGCGGCGTCGCGTGCCATCAACAGGATCGGGGCCGTGGCGGGGGCGATGTCAGCGACGAAGGCGCCCCAGGCGGTGAGGATCTGGCGGGGGTCGGGTTCGGTGTCGCGGATCTGGTCGGATCGCTGCTCGGCAGGTACAGGGCCCGTCCCGGCCAGTCCTTTGTCGATGATGGCCCGGACCAGCCCGGGCTTGCCGCCGAAGCCCTTGTAGATGGTCTCGACCGAGACCCGCGACTGGGCGGCGATGGCGGCCACGGTGGTGGCGGCGTAGCCGCGGGACAGGAACAGGTCCTCAGCGGTGCCGACGATCTGGTCGCGGGCCTGGCGCGCCCGTTCGCGGCGGCCGCTGGAGTCGTAGCGCCGCCGGGTATTGACAGCAGAAGATTTTCGTTCCATAGTAATGTAACCGATCCATAGAAGTGTATCAAATGCGGGGTGACGCGATGAGTGATTCGGCCGGATCGGGCGCGGCGCTGCTAGAGCGGCTGGCAGCCGCAGTGAACAGCCACGACCTTGACGCCCTGGCCGACTGCTTCGCGCCCGGCTACCGCAACCAGACCCCGGCCCACCCGGCCCGGGGGTTCACCGGCCGCGGGCAGGTCCGGCGCAACTGGGAGCAGATCTTCACCTTCGTCCCGGACATCACCGCCCGGGTGCTGCGATCATGCGCGTGCGGCCAGGTGGTGTGGTCGGAGTGGGAGATGACCGGCACCCGCCGGGACACCAGCGTGCACCAGATGGCCGGGGTGATCGTGTTCGGCGTCCGCGACGGGCAGTTTTCCTGGGCCCGGTTCTACCTGGAGCCGGTCCGGGCCGCCGGAGCCGGCGTCAACGAGGCCGTGCGCCGACACATCCGGGCCGGAGCCGGACCCCGGCGGTGATCGTCGTCGCCGGCGGCACCGGCACGTTGGGCACCCGGCTGGTCCCGCGGCTGGCCGGGGCGGGCCTGCCGGTGCGGGTGCTGACCCGCGACCCGGCCCGCGCCCGGCCCCTGGCCGGTCCCGGCGTGGAAGTGGTCCGCGGTGATGTGCGCGACGCCGCCAGCGTCGTCAGGGCACTGCACGGCGCGGGCACGGTGATCTCGGCCGTGCACGGCTTCGCCGGGCCCGGTGGCGTCTCCCCGGCCTCGGTGGACCGGGCTGGGAACGCCAACCTGATCGACGCTGGCGCCCGCGCCGCCGCAGCGTTCGTGCTGGTCTCCGTGGTCGGCGCATCCCCCGGCCACCCCATCGGCTTGTTCCGCGCCAAGCACGCCGCCGAGGAAACGCTGCGCGCCAGCGGCATCCCCTGGACCATCGTGCAGGCCACCGCCTTCATGGAGACCTGGGCCACGATCATGAGCCAGCCCCTGCAGGCGTCGGGGAAGATCCTGGTGTACGGCCGCGGCGACAACCCGGTCAACTTCGTCTCCGCCGCCGACGTCGCCGCCCTCACCGCACTGGCGGTCACCGATCCCGGCCTGCGCGGCCGGGTTCTCGCCCTCGGCGGCCCGGACAACCTGACCTTCAACGAGCTCGCCGCCATCGTCCAGGAAACCACGGGACGCCGGGGCACCGTCCGGCACATCCCGCGCCCGGCCCTGCACGCCGTGGCATGGCTGACCGCCGCCATCCAACCCGCGCTGGCCCGGCAGGCCCGCGCCGCGCTGGCCATGGACACCCTGGACATGACGTACGACCCCACCCCGACTCGGCAGGCATTCCCGGACCTGCCCGAGACCGACATACGCCTAGCCCTGAAAGACCTGCTCGAAGGTGACCGGCGCGAGCGCAAAGCTTGATAATCTGCGCGTCTCAGCTTCCGCAATTGCCTCCACGGCCACCCGGCGCCGTCGGCTGTGGTCGGCTCTGCTGTCAGCGCAGGGAGGGCTGCTGCGGGTGAGCTTGCCATCCGGAACTGGCAGAGTCGGGGGTATGACAAGTTTCGTCCTGATACACAGCCCGTCGGTCGGCCCGGCCACCTGGGCGGGTGTCGCGGGCAGGCTGCGCGAGTCCGGCCATGGCGTCGCGGTGCCGTCTCTGCTCGGGGTGGCTGACCGCGAGCCGCCGTACTGGCCGAGGGTCGTCGCCGCCGTGAATGCCGGCCTGGCCGGGGCCGCGGCTGGCGAGCCGGTCGTGCTGGTGGCGCACAGCAACGCGGGCGTGTTCATGCCGGTGATCCGGGCCGGGCTGGACGTGCCGGTGAGCTGCTCGGTCTTCGCGGACGCGACGGTCCCAGCCGAGCGCGGCGAGACGCCTGTCGCGCCGCCGGAGTTCCTGGAGTTCCTGCGCGGCCTGGCCGGGCCGGAGGGGCGGCTGCCCCAGTGGACGGACTGGTGGGATAAGCAGGATATGGCGCCCATGTTCGAGGGCGCTGAACGGCTCAGGGCGTCGGTGGCGGCCGAGCAGCCGCGGCTTCCGATGGACTACTACACCGAGCGGGTGCCGGTTCCGGGCGGCTGGGACGATCACCGCTGCGGGTACCTGGTGTTCAGCGAGTCATACGCGGCCGAGGCGCAGGAGGCGCGCAGGCGCGGCTGGACGGTTCGCGCGCTGCCTGGCGGGCACCTGCATCAGATCGTGGATCCCGCGGGTGTCGCGGCGGCGGTCAGCGACCTGGCTGGGATCGCGGAGCCGTAGCGGATGACCCGCGAGACCGCGAAGCTTGCCGCCTGGCTACGCCGGACCCGCGCGCGGCCCGCCACCGGCTGACCAGGCCCGCCACCGGCTGACCAGGGCCGCCACCGGCTGACCAGGCCCGCTACCGGCTGACCAGGCCCGCGTCGTGCGCGAGCAGGCCCGCCTGGGTGCGGTTAGCGACGCCCAGCTTGTCGAGCATGCGGGACACGTAGCCCTTCACCGTCGCCTCGGACAGGTACAGGCGCCCGGCGATCTGGGCATTCGACAGGCCCTCGCCGAGGCAGGCGAGTACCTCGACCTCGCGCTCGGTCAGTTCGGTGACCAGCTTGCGTGCCTTGTCGCGCGCGGGCTGGCTGTCGGCCGACGCGGCGATGAGGCGGCGCGCCGCCACCGGGGACAAGACAGTGTTTCCCTCCGCCGCGACCCGCACCAGGCCGATCAGGTCTTCCGGCGGGGTGGACTTGACCAGGAATCCGGCCGCCCCGGCCCGAAGCGCGCGCAGCACGTACTGGTCGGCGTCGAAGGTCGTCAGCACCACCACGACCGGCCGCTGGCCGAGCCCGCCGATGCGCTCGATCGCGGTGATCCCGTCGACGCCGGGCATCCGCAGGTCCATGAGCACCACGTCGGGTCTGCTGCGTGCTACGGCCTGGACGCTCGCGGCCCCGTCATGCGCCTCGTCCACGACCTCGATGTCGGGTGCCGAGCCGAGGATCGTGCGCAGGTGCGCGCAAACCATCGGCTCGTCGTCGACAACGACCACCCGGATCATCGCGGACACCCGCCGGGCCAGCCAGCAGGCACGGCAGTGGCCGCAGCTGCGGGACGACCCTCCGCAGGGGCAGTCGGCACATAGGCCGGCAGCATCGCTTCTAGGCTGAACCCGCCGTCAGGCGCCGGGCCGGCCCGCAGGGTGCCGTGCATCAGCTCGACCCGCTGCCGAAGGTTCGCGATGCCGAGCCCCGAGCCAGTCTCGGCCAGGCCGCTGGCCGGGGGACCCGGCGC
>JAFAPY010000364.1 GCA_019246795.1 Streptosporangiaceae bacterium
GGGCCGATGCAGGCACCCTTGGCGTTGACGCCCGGCTGATGCGACCGGACCGCGATCTTGGTGCGGTGGCCGGCCTCGCGGGCGATCGCGACGATCTCCACCGCGCCTTCGGCGATCTCGGGCACCTCGAGGGCGAACAGCTTCTTCACCAGGCCCGGGTGCGTGCGGGACAAGGTGACCGAGGGCCCCCGGTGCCCCTTGTGCACACGCAGCACGTAGCACCGGATCCGTTCCCCGTGCACATAGCGCTCGCCCGGCACCTGTTCTTGGGGCGGCAGTACCGCCTCCAGCTTGCCCAGGTCGACCAGCACGGTCCGCGGGTCCTTGCCCTGCTGGATCACTCCGGCCACGATGTCCCCCTCGCGGCCCGCGTACTCGCCGAACGTCAGCTCGTCCTCGACGTCGCGCAGCCGCTGCAGGATCACCTGGCGGGCGGTGGTCGCGGCGATCCGGCCGAAGCCGGCCGGGGTGTCGTCGTACTCCCGCACTGAGCCGTCCGGATCGGTGCGGGCGGCCCACACCGTGACGTGCCCGCTCTTCCTGTCCACCTCGACGCGCGCGGCAGGCGACGCGCCTTCCGACTTGTGGTACGCGACGAGCAGCGCATCCTCGATGGCCTTGATCGCCAGGTCGAGCGAGATGTCCTTCTCGCTCTCCAGGCTCCGCAGCACGCTCAGGTCAATGTCCATCGCGGGTCGCTCCAAGCTCTGGTTGCGGGTGCCCGAACTCCACCTGGACCGCTCCCGCGCCAAGCGCGGAGTAGCGGAACCGACGGCGGATCTTCGCGTCGCCCTCCACATCCAACGTCACCGCCTCGGCGTCGGCCGAGACGATCCTGCCGCTGACCGGGCCGGCATCGGCGACGGTGACCTGCACCAGCCGCCCTACCGCACGCCGCCAGTGCCTCGGGTCTGTCAGCGGGCGGTCGACGCCGGGTGAGGAGACCTCGAGCGTGTACGGGAAGTCCCCCAAGACGGCGGACGCGTCGAGGGCGGCGGACAGCTTGCGGCTGACCGCCGCGGCGTCGTCCAGGCTCACTCCACGGTCGCTGTCGACCACCACGCGCAGCAGCCTGCGCCTACCCGCGGCTTTCAACCGCACCGACTCCAGGTCCATTCCGGCGGCGGCCACGACCGGGCGGATGACGTCGGCGATCCTGCTCTCCTCCACAGATCCGGCCGCCCCGGGCCTCGGCGCGTGACGCGAACCACCGGGCATCACGACCTCCTCGTCTACGACCTGCGGGATTGGCACATAGCCTATCTGCCGTGCCGCCATGACGCGGAGAGGACCGGCCGCAGTCCCGGTGCGGTGACTGCGCAGCGCGCCGGGCTGGCCGCGGGGGCGGCCGTGGTAGCTTGCCGGTGTGCCCGGGACCTTGGCGCGGCGCCGCCTGCTCGCCTCGGCGGCAGCGCTGCCCTTGCTGCTCGGCACGGCCGGCTGCCAGGCGGCGGACCTGTTTGCCGGGCCGGATCCGCTGGCGGCCCGGCCGCGCCTGTCACCCACTGTGATCGCGCTGCAGGAGGTCATCGCGGCGGAGGAGGATCTGATCCGCCGGTACAGGCCGGCCGTGGGCCGGCCGCCCGGGCCGCCGGAACTGGCGCCGCTGCTCGGCCAGCATGAACAGCACCTGGCCCGGCTGCGGGACAGGCTCCTCGAGCCTCCCGGCGCGCGGCCGCCGCGCGGCCAGGCCATACCGGGCCCGCCGCATGCGGAGGTCACCGTTGCCCGGCTGCGCGCGGCTGAGCAGGCATCAGCCGCCGCCCTGGTGCAGCGCCTGGCCACCGCGGAGCCGTCGGTCGCCCAGCTGTTCGCCAGCATCGCGGCGTGCCACGTCACGCACGCCGCTGTCCTTTCCGGGCTGGGCGGATGAGGTCCCCGGCCGTGACCGCGCTGCAAGGGGCGCTGGCGGCCGAGCACGCGGCCTGCTGGGGGTACGCGGTGGCCGGCGCTCACCTGAGCGGGAGCTGGCAGGATGCCGCACGGCAGGACTGGGCGGCACATGCCATGGCCCGCGACGCCCTGGCAGGCATGATCGCGGCGCGCGGGCAGGCGCCGGCCGCGGCGCAGGCGTTTTACCGGCTTCCCTTTCCCGTGCGCGACGCCGCCTCGGCCAAGGCGCTGGCCGCCCTCCTCGAAGACGGCGTGACCAGGGCCTACCTGGGCGTCGTCGCGGTCGCCGACCTCGCGCTGCGGGCGTTCGGCGCGATGGCCATGCAGGGCCCGGCGCAGCGCGCCGCGTTCTGGCGCGGCAGCACGGAGGCCTTTCCCGGGATGGCCTAGTCGTAGCGGCGCAGCGAGGCCAGCACCCGCACGATCGTGGTCGCCGCCTGGTCAACGTCGTCGGCGACGGCGATCCGCTCCGCCCACGACCACCAGAACCACCAGATGCCGTCCTTGCCGCAGCCGACGTACACGTTCTCCTCCAGCGCACGCGCGGCCGGGTTCACCACGTACAGGCTGGGGCGCCGGCCCGGGGGCGCCATCAGCCACGCTTCCATGCCCCGGTGGTTGAGCTCGTCGGCCAGCTTCTCCAGGTGCGCACTTTGCGC
This sequence comes from Streptosporangiaceae bacterium, assembly GCA_019246795.1. Taxonomy (GTDB): domain Bacteria; phylum Actinomycetota; class Actinomycetes; order Streptosporangiales; family Streptosporangiaceae; genus Palsa-504. Next base: position 2,553 of record JAFAPY010000364.1, read on the forward strand.
CTGGTCCGGGTCGCGGATCCTCTCAGCAGCCACCGTCATCACCGTTGTAACGTTTCGAAGTCAATTCAGAACTTATTGTCGCCACTTCTTTCCAGAATGCCGCCGCGGCGGCCTTCGCGCAACGCATATCGGGAATCCGCAGCCCGGCGGAGCCGGCCGCCCGTATGCCCCCAATCATGCAGACGCGCCAGCCCCTGCACCGGTTCACCCCGAGCGCGCCCCTAGCGCGTGCGGCAGCGGCTGCACATGCGGCACCGCGGTTGCCGGCACGGGGGCGTCCCAGGTGCCAAGGCCGCGCAGGGTGAGGAACTCGTCGAAGACCAGTTCCGACGCGCCGGTCAGCGCGCCGAGGTCGCCCAGCGCCGACGGCCGCAGGGCGGCCGGGTCCGCCCTGCGGAACCGCATCAGCGCGGCGTGGTAGGCGGCCGTGACCGTGGCCGGCTCGGCGTGGTACACCGTGGCCGCCAGGCCGGACAGGCTGACGGCCTGGGGATCGGCCGCGTTCACCAGCGCGCCGATGCCCCGGCCGAGCGCCCGCGCCACCTGGGCCAGGGCGCGGCGGCAGCCGGGGTCCGCGGCGGCCGCGGCGATCACCTGTTCGGCCTGGGCCACCCGGTCCCCGCGTTCGGGCGTGCCCGTGGCACGGAGCAGCCCGCGGGCACCCGCGCGCAGCTCCCAGCAGCCGACCGAGCCGCAGCGGCACGGCTCGTCGCCGCCGGTCAGCGGCATGTGACCGAACTCCCCGGCCGAGCCGTGCGCGCCAGTGACCGGGCTGCCGTCGGTGAGCAGGACGCCGCCGATGCCGGTGGCCACGTGCAAGTGCAGCGCGACCGAGACGCCGCGGAGCACGCCGCGGCGTGCCTCGGCGAGTCCGGCCAAGGTGGCGTCGTTGCCGGCCATGATGGCCCCGCCGTGCTCGGCCGGTGCCCGCAGCCGCAACGCCTGCGTCACGTCGACGCCCTGCCATTCCGGCAGCGTGGGCTGCACCATCGTGCCGCCGCTGAGGGGGGACGGCACGGCGACTCCGACGCCGATCACCCGGCGGCCGAACTGAGCGCTGCGTGCCCGCAGCCTGCCCGCGGCATCGGCAAGTATCCCGGTGCCCGAGGTTTCCGGGCCGCGGCCCCGCTGCCAGCGGTCCAGCACCGTGCACGCCCCGGTCAGGTCGAAGGCGGCCACGGTAAAGGAGTCATCGCGCACGTCGACGGCGAGCGCGACCGGGCCGTCCGGGTGCGCCGAAGGCACTCCGGTCGGCCGCCCGCGGGCACGGCGGCCGTCGGGGCGCCCCCTCGTCGCCGTGGCGCCGGCCAGCTCGGTGATGAGCCGGCGCCGGGCAAGGTCCCTGACCAGCACCGTCGCGGTCCCCCTGGCCAGGCTGAGCTGCCGGGTGAGTTCGGCCCGGGTGAGCTGGCCGCCGCCGTCGTGGATGGCGCGCAGCAGCCGCGCCAGGTTGTGCGCGCGCAGTTGGGCGCTGGTCGTCGCCGTGCCCTCGTCGCTCCGCACGCTACGATCGTGCCACGCTCCCCGTCGCCGCAGGCAGGCAGGCCGGGGTAGATTCGTGATATGCCGGGGACGCGGTGGCTGAGCGACGAGGAGCAGCAGGCCTGGCGCACCACCGTGCACCTGAACAAGCTGCTGATGCGCCAGCTCGACCGCGACCTGGCCGCGGACGGGCTCAACGCCGCCGACTACGAGATCCTGGTGGTGCTGTCGGAGGCGCCGGGCCGCCGGCTGCGGATGACCGATCTCGCCGACGCCACCAGCCAGTCGCGGAGCCGGCTGTCGCACCAGATCTCCCGGATGGAGGCCCGTCGCCTGGTCCGGCGCGACGAGTGCGAAGGCGACAAGCGCGGCACGTTCGCCGTGCTGACCGGCGAAGGCATGGCCACCATCGAGCGGGTCGCGCCGCGCCACGTGGAGCACGTCCGCCGCCACTTCATCGACCGGCTGACGCCGCAGCAGCTGGATCAGATCCGGGCCGCCTTCCAGCCGGTAGTCGACTGCCTGCGCAAGATCCGCGACCGCGACTAGTTCCCCTAAAACAACACCGACATGAACCGCCCGGTCTCGGCGAAGCCGACCCGCCGGTAGGCGGCGCGGGCGGGCGCGTTGAAGTCGTTCACGTACAGCGACACCAGCGGCGCGATGGACGGTACCGCCTGGGCCACCACCGCGGCCATGCCCGGCGCTGCCAGGCCGCGGCCGCGGTGATCCGGCCGCACCCACACTCCCTGCACCTGGCACGCATGTGGCGTGACTGCGCCGATCTCCGCCTTGAAGATCACCTGGCCGCCTTCGATCCTGGCGAACGCCCGCCCGGCCCGGATCAGCTGCTCCAGCCGGGCGCGGTAGGAGGCGCCGCCGTCCCCGGCCACCGGCGAGACGCCCACCTCCTCGGTGAACATGGCAACGCAGGCGGGCCACAGGATGCCGATCTCCTCCGGCCGCACCCGCCGCACCGCCGGATCCGGCGGCACGAGCGGCGGCCCCGCGATGACCATGACCGGCTGAACCGGGCGGACGTCCCTGGGCGGTCCCCACCGCGGCCGCAGCAGCGCCCACAGCGCCTGGACTTGGGCGGCCGGGCCCACCACCGACGAGCACCGCCGTCCCTGCCGCAGGGCACGGTCCGCGAACGCCGCGACGGCGTCGGGCGTGGCCGCGACAGGGACCAGGTTGGCGCCGGAATAGCACAGCGACTCCAGCCT
>JAFAPY010000372.1 GCA_019246795.1 Streptosporangiaceae bacterium
CAAGCCGTCCGGCGCAGCACCCGCAGGCAGGACGACCGATCCGGGATGGTTTCCAGGCCGCGGCCGAACCACCCGGGCCGGTGATCAGGCAACGGGAGGCGGCCGTGCCGGAGAACCAGCCGCCCGGCCCCGGGCACGGCGCGGCCAGCATCGAGCCGGATGGCGTGGAATCATTCGCCCGTGACCTTCGCGCGCTGCGGGCCACGGCGGGACTCGACTATGACGAGCTGGCAGACAAATCGCATTACATGATGAAGACGCTGGTGGCGGCGGCGGGCGGGGTCCGCCTGCCCACGCTCCCTGTCACCGTTGCCTACGTGCGGGCCTGTGACGGGGATGTCGCCGAGTGGGAGGAACGCTGGCAGAAGCTGGCCGCGAAGATCACCGCCGAGGCGGCGAGGAAGCCGGACAGCGAGGGTGAGGCGGCGCAGGCACCGGAACCGGCAGGGCAGCCTGCCGTCCCGGAACCCCCGGCGCTGAACCCGGCGCAGAAGCCGGACGCCGAACCCGGCGCGGTCTACGTGATCACCTCCGCCAAGCCCCGCCGCCCCGGGCCGTAGCACCGCCCGCTCGGCTGCACTCCTGAGGCCGGCGCGCAGCTGTGGTACAGATGCGGCCATAGTGCCCGATAACCGCCAGGATCACGAAGGATTTGTGCCAGACGTAGGAAAAGCGGCCGGATACGGCCGCAAATCGTTCGTGAAGCACTAATACTTCGCATTAATTTCTCATGTATCGTACTGGTGATCGGATAGTGTGCCCGCTGATGATGGAGTGACCGGGTGGTATCGTCGCGGGCGGTCGGCGGCATGGGATAGCGTTGCACTCGATGCCCTCCCTGCCCAGCGACAACCACGTGCACACGGAGTGGTCGTGGGACGCTCCGGGCGTGGCATCGATGGCGCGCAGCTGTGAGCAGGCGATCGCGGATGGCATCCCGGCGGTGGCCTTCACCGACCACCTGGACTTCACCGCCTGGACCGCCGGGGACCTGATCGGCGAGACGCGCCTGGACCCGCGGCGCTATGAGCGGATGCGCCCGCTCGACGTGCCCGGGTACCTTGCCGCAGTCAGGCAGTGCCGGGAACGCTATCCGGGGCTGCGGATACTGACCGGCGTGGAGATCGGCGAAGCCCACCTGTTCGGGGCGAGCGCGGCCGCGGTGGTGGCCGGGTCCGGCTTCGACCGGGTCCTAGGCTCGCTGCATGCGGTCCCGTTCGGCGGCCGGCTGACCGCGGCGGACCGCCTGTACCGGCACATGCCCGCCGCCGAGGTGATGCGCCGCTACTTCGCCGAACTGATCCGGCTGGTTGAGGGCAGCGACCTGTTCGAGGTGCTGGCGCACCCGGATTTCCCGCGCCGCATGTGGCCGCGGGATGCGCCCCGCTACGACGAAGGCGCCTTGGAGGCCGAATACCGCGCGGTGCTGGGCGCGCTTGCCCGCACCGGGCGAGTGCTCGAGGTGAACACCAAGACCCCGCTGGCGTCGGTCCGGCTGCTGCGGTGGTGGCGAGACGCTGGGGGAACAGCGGTGTCGTTCGGCAGCGACGCGCACGAGCCGTGGCGGGTGGGCGACAAGTTCAAGCTGGCGGTCGACGTGGTAGAGGCCGCCGGGTTCCGCCCCGGGCGGGGCCGGTTCGACTTCTGGCGGCTGTGACGCACGTGGCATGCGCCCGAGCCGGGCGGGTATAAAGTGACGGTTCGTACGTTCGCCGCGGTACGGCTCGGCCGTCCACGGCCGGAGGTTACATGGGCGATCGCAAGGTTCTGGGAGCGGACGGGGGCGGCGCGCCCCCGCTGAACGGCGCCAGGGCGGGCGACGTCGGGGAAAGCGATGGCGGCACCGCCCGGGGCGCAGGCACCCGGGGGCTTTCCGCACGCGAGGCCGAGGTCATGTCGCTGATCGCGGCCGGCCAGACCAACGGCGAGATCGCGGCCCGGCTGTTCCTGGCCGAGAAGACCGTGAAGAACCACGTCCGGCGGATCTACTCCAAGCTAGGGGTCGAGTCCAGGCCGGCGGCGATCGCGTACTGGCGTAACGACCGGGGATGACGCGCCGGGCGCGTGACCAGGACGGAGATCATCTCCAGCAGGCGTTCAGGTTACTCTCAGCTTGATGCGCGACAATACACCGCATGGACACGCTGACCGATGCGCGGCAGCGACCGGATGCCAGGCTGCTCGTCGTCGAGGACGAGCCCAACATCCTTGAGCTGCTGGCCGCGAGCCTGCGCTACGCGGGTTTCGACGTCGTCACGGCGGCAGCCGGAACCGAGGCGGTGCAGGCCGCCCAGCGGCACCGCCCGGACCTGATCGTGCTCGACGTGATGCTGCCCGACATGGACGGCTTCGATGTGGTACGCCGCCTGCGCGGCGGCGGCGCCCGCATCCCCGTCGTCTTCCTGACGGCCAGGGATGCCACCGAGGACAAGGTGCGCGGGCTCACGCTGGGCGGCGACGACTACGTCACCAAGCCGTTCAGCCTGGAAGAGGTGATCGCCAGGATCCGGGCCGTGCTCCGCCGGACCAGGGGCGACGGCACCGAGCCGACGCCCCGGCTGAAGTTCGCCGACCTGGAACTTGACGAGGAAAGCCATGAGGTGTGGCGGGGCGGGGAGCAGATCCAGCTCTCCCCCACCGAGTTCAAGCTGCTGCGGTACTTCATGAGCAACGCCAACCGGGTGCTGTCGAAAATGCAGATCCTGGACC
>JAFAPY010000412.1 GCA_019246795.1 Streptosporangiaceae bacterium
GGTCCAGCGAGGCGCCCACCAGGTCCACCTCGCCGCCGGTGATCGCCGCGGCCATCGCGAACACGCCGGCGTCGATCCGGTCCGCCATCACGGTGTGCTCCGCGGCGGTGAGCCCGTCGACGCCCTCCACGGAGATGAACCCGGTGCCGCCGCCGGTGATGCGCGCGCCCATCTTGGTCAAGAACGCGATGACGTCGAGCACCTCCGGCTCTTGCGCCGTGTTATCGATGACCGTCCGGCCCGGCGCCAGCGACGCCGCCATGATCAGGTTCTCGGTCCCGGTATGCGATGGCGTGTCCAGGTACAGGTGCGCCCCGGCCAGCTTGCCCGCCTTGATGCGGATGACCGCGTCCCCCTCGTCCACCACGGCGCCGAGCCTGGCGAACCCGCGGTAGTGGAAGTCGAGGTTCCGGCTGCCCAGGTTGCACCCGCCGATGCCCTCGATGACCGCCTCGCCGAGCCGGTGCAGCAGCGCGGGAACGAACAACACCGCACCACGGAACCTGCGCGCGATGTGGGCCGGCAGCACCGGGCTGGTCAGCCTGGACGCGTCGACCACCAGCGTCCGCTCGGCCTCGTGGAAGTCCACCAGGGCGCCGACCGCCTGGGCCAGCTCGATGGCACGGCGGACGTCCTCGATCGGCGGCACGTTGCGCAGCACGGTGCGGCCGTCGCCGGTCAGCAGCGACGCCGCGATCATCTTCAGCGCCGCGTTCTTCGCGCCCTGGATGAAAACGGTTCCCTGCAGCGGGGCGCCGCCACGCACGCGGTAGCTCGTCTCGGGGCCGGAGGTCATGCGTGTCAGCTTAGCCGGGCAAGGCGCTCGAACACCGGACCAAGCCGCCGCGTGTACCGTTGCGGGCGGAATGCGGAGTCTAGGGCGTTTTCCGGCAGCCGCTGCCCGCGTGCCGCGGCCTGCTTGCGCAGGCTGTCCCGGAACGGCGTCCCGTCGTCCCAGGTGTCCATGGCCGCGGCCTGGACCAGGGCGTAGGCGTCCTCGCGGGTCATGCCGGCGCTGACCAGGTCGAGCAGCACCGCGGAGGAGTAGATCAGGCCGCCGGTGAGGTCGAGGTTCGCGCGCATCCGCGCCGTGTCCACGGTCAGCCCCTCGACCAGCCCGGCGGTGAGGTGCAGCAGGTAGTCGGTGGCGGTCGCGGCGTCGGGAAGCGCGATCCGTTCCACGCTGGAGTGCGAGATGTCCCGCTCGTGCCACAGCGGGATGCCCTCCATCACCGGGATGAGGTAGCCGCGGACCACCCGGGCCAGCCCGCAGATCCGCTCGGAGCGGATCGGGTTCTTCTTGTGCGGCATCGCCGAGGAGCCCCTCTGCCCCGCGCGGAACGGCTCGGCCACCTCCCGCACCTCGGTGCGCTGGCAGTGCCGCACCTCCAGCGCCACCGCCTCGCAGACGGTGGCCGCCAGCGCCAGCGCGGCCAGCCACTCCGAGATGCCGTCCCGCATCACCACCTGCGTGGCCACGTCGGCGGGCCGCAGGCCCAGCGCGGCCATGACCTCCGCCTCGATGGCCGGGTCGATGTGGGAGTAGGTGCCCACCGGGCCGGACAGCTTGCCGACCGCCACCGCGTCCCTGGCCCGGGCGATGCGGTCCCGGCAGCGGGCCATGCCGAAGGCGAAGTCCGCCACCCGGTGCCCCCAGCTGTCGGGCTCGGCGTGCACGCCGTGCGTCCGGCCCGGCCGCAGCGTCCCGGCGTGCCGCAGCGCATGGTCCCGCAGCACCGCGACCAGCCGGCTGGCCTTCGCCACCAGGATGTCGCTGGCCGCGGCGAGCTGCACCGCCAGCGCGGTGTCGAGCAGGTCGGAGGAGGTCATGCCGTAGTGCACGTAGGCCGCGGCCGAACGCGGCGTGGTGTTGTCCGCCCACGCGTTCAGGAACGCGATCACGTCGTGGTCGGTGACCGCCTCGGCCGCGGCGACCTGCTCCGGCGTCGGCGGCGGGGCCGAGCGCACCGGTTCGACGGCGCCGGCCGGCACGGTGCCCGCCCTGGCCTGCGCCTCCAGCACACCGACCTCGACCCGGCACCACAGCTGGTACTTGTGCGCCTCGCTCCAGACCCGCCCCATCTCGGGCAGCGTGTACCGTTCGATCACGTCTCCACGCTATCGGCGCCGTGCCGTTCGGCCGCGAGCGCGGCCGCCACGATCACGGTCAGCAGCGCGAGCTGGGCGGTCACGCCGGCCGCGATCCCCACGGCGGTGGCTGCGAGCGCCGCAGCCGCCGCGCCTGCCCGGTAGCGCTGCGTACCGATCCGCAGCGCCCGGCGGAAGGCCGCGTCACCGGCCAGGTACAGGGCCACGCCACCGCCCAGCGCCAGGCACGCCGCGGCGGATGCCCTGTGCCCGATCGCCAGCTTGACCCCGGCGGCCAGCGTGACGATGCCGAGCAGCATCGGGATGTAGGAGTAGAAGTAGGCGTTCAGCGCCAGCGCGGGCCGGGCGGCCGGGCCTGCGCGGGTCAGCTGCTCCTCGGCCCGCTCGTCGTCGCCGACGCCGAAATAGGCCCACCACAGCGCCGCGGCCAGCGCAAGCCCCAGCAGGGCGGTGGCGACCAGGGCGCCGGTTACCGGGCGGCCGGCGGCGCCGATCCCGATGTCGGCAACCGACTCGCCGAACGCCACGATGATCAGCGCGCCGTGCCGTTCGGTGAAATGCGAGGGCTGGATGGAGAACCGGCCGCGCGGGTGGCTGATCAGCGGCGACAGCGCCTGCACCGCCAGCGCCGACAGCCACAGGGCGTAGCCGGCGGCCGTGGCGCCCCCGGCGGCCCCGGCCGCGGTGACCAGCAGCGCCGAGGCCACGTTGAACGGGGTCACCCGCAGGATGTTCCGGTTCACCCGCAGGTACAGCGCACCGTGCACGGCGACGACGAACAGGTAGCCCAGGCCGAGCACGATGCCTTCGCGGCGGCTGGTGAACGCATGCGGGACCGCCATGCCGATGACCAGGAAGCCGGCCATGCCGAGCAGGAGCAGCAGCCGTTCCGGTGTCGCGGCCGGGGTGCGGGTGTTGGTGAGCCAGGCGTACCCGCCGTACATCCACCACAGCACCCCGAAGACCAGCACCGCCTGCAGCGCCCCGCGGGGCGTCAGGACGCCGGCCAGCATGCCGGTGAGCTGGGTGATCGTGAACACGAAGACCAGGTCGAAGAACAGCTCGAGCGTGCTGACCCGCACGGGCGGGTCCGCGTCAGCGGTCACGGCGCCTCATATCCCGGCGGCGATGTCGCGGCGGTACCAGCCGCCGGGCATGTCGACCGCGGCCGCCAGCTCATAGGCGGCGGCGCGCGCCGCGGCGACGTCCCGGCCCCGGCCGACGGCGTTGAGCACCCGGCCTCCCGCCGACGCCAGGCGGCCGTGGCTGTCGCTGGCCGTCCCGGCATGCAGCAGGTAGGCCCCGGACTCCGGCGCGGGCTGACCGGGCCGTGGCACCACCGCTCGTTCGGTATCGGGGATTGTGATTGTCGCGCCGCGCACCGGGCTCTCAGGGTAGCCTGCGGCGGCGATTACCACCGTCACCGTCGCGCCGGGAAGCCACCGGGGCGGCGCGGCGCCGGCCAGCTCACCGGCCGCCGCGGCGTACAGCAGCGGGGCCAGCGGGGTGGCGCGCAGGTCGAGCCGGTCCAGCACCGCCTGCGTCTCCGGGTCACCGAAACGCGCGTTGAACTCCACCACCCGCGGCCCGGCCCTGGTCAGGCATAGGCCGGCGTACAGCAGTCCCCGGTAGGGCGTGCCGCGGCGGCCCATCGCGGCCACGGCCGGGGCGATGACCGTGTCCAGGACGCGTCCGGCCAGGCCGGCCGGCGCCCACGGCAGTGGCGCGTAGGCGCCCATGCCGCCGGTGTTCGGCCCCTGGTCGCCGTCGCGGGCGCGCTTGAAGTCCTGGGCGGGCAGCAGCGGGACGGCGGTGCGGCCGTCGGTGACCGCGAACAGCGAGACCTCCGGGCCGTCGAGGAACTCCTCGATCACCACCGTGCCGCAGCGGCGGGCGTGTGCTCTGGCCGCCTCGACGTCGGTGGTGACCAGGACCCCCTTTCCCGCGGCAAGCCCGTCGTCCTTGACCACGTAAGGCGGGCCGAACGCGGCGAGCGCCCGGTCCGCGTCGGCGGGGCTGCTGGCTGTGCGCGCGGCGGCGGTGGGGATCCCGGCCTCGGCCATGACCTGCTTGGCGAAGGACTTGGAGCCCTCGATCCTCGCGGCGCCCGCGCCCGGCCCGAAGCAGGCGATCCCGGCGTCTCGGACCGCATCGGCCGCCCCGGCCACCAGCGGCGCCTCCGGGCCGACCACCACCAGATCCGCGGCAAGCGCGCGGGCCAGCCCGGCGATCGCACCCGGGGTCATCGCCGCGAGCGGGTGGGTCTCCGCGAGCGCCGCGATGCCCGGGTTGCCCGGCGCCGCGTGCAGGCCGGCGGTTTCCCCGCTCAGCGCGCGGATGATCGCGTGCTCGCGCCCCCCCGACCCGATGACGAGGATGCGCACGGCCGCGAGCCTACGGCAGCGCCGGCTAGCCGGCCGAGACGGCCCCCCCGGCCTGCTGCGGGAGCAGGGGCCGCAGCCGCAGCGTCTGGTCGCGGCGCGGGCCGACGCCGACCGCGGCCACCGGGGCGCCGATCATCTGCTCCACCGCCGCGACGTAGTTCCGCGCGGCGCGCGGCAGGTCAGCCGGGGACCTGGCCGTCGAGATGTCCTCCTTCCACCCGTCGAGGCATTCGTACACCGGCACCGCGTGGTGGAACTCGGTCTGTGTCATCGGGATCTCGTCGCAGACGGTGCCGTCCACCTGGTAGCCGACGCAGACCGGCACCTTGTCCAGGCCGGACAGCACGTCGAGCTTGGTGAGGAAAAAATCGGTGATTCCGTTCACCCGGGTCGCGTACCTGGCGATGACCGCGTCGAACCAGCCGGTCCGGCGCGGCCTGCCCGTGGTCACGCCGTATTCGCCGCCGGCCTTGCGCAGCCATTCCCCCTGCTCGCCGTGCAGTTCGGTGGGGAAGGGGCCCTCGCCGACCCGGGTCGTGTACGCCTTGGCGATCCCGATCACCTTGGCGATCCTGGTCGGCCCGATACCGGATCCCGCGCAGGCGCCGCCGGCGGTCGGCGAGGAAGAGGTCACGAACGGGTAGCTGCCGTGGTCCACGTCGAGCATGGTGGCCTG
>JAFAPY010000074.1 GCA_019246795.1 Streptosporangiaceae bacterium
AGGGGGTCACGGCCGGTTCACCGGCCAGCCCGGCGAGCGGCGTAAGCCGATGCGCTGCCGACACCGCGGCTTCGTAGGCCTGGTGGTCATACCGCCACGGCCGCCAGGTCACCCGGTGACGCACCGCGTTGGCGATCCGGACGCCACCCCAGTCGAAGTCGCCGTGGTAACCGAAGTCCGTGCCGCCGGCCGCGAGCAGTTCCAGCAGCGACCATGCGGCGGCGGAGGGCTGCCCGCCGACGCAGACCAGCGGCTGGCACCCGGCGCCCAGCTCGTCGGCGGCGGCCGCGACCACCACCGGGTTCTCGCATATCCGCACCCGGGCGGCGCGCAACGGCGCATCATGGCAGCGGAGCTGGCGGAGCGTGATCACCGCCGGCTGCCCGGCCTCGCGGCATGACGCCAGCGTCTTGCCCAGAGCTGTGCGCGTGTCGCCGGGCAGGCCGAGGCACAGCGTCAGCGACGACAGCTCGTCAAGGTGAACTCCGACGGCGGCCCACGCGGCGCGACGGGAATCGGTGGCTCCTTCCGCCGCGAACGGCAGGCCAGCCAGCGCACGAACCGCCGACAGCACCAGCGTGCCGGCCGGGCGCCCATCATCTAGGGCGTGAGCGTCGCCGCAGCATTCGGCGGCGAGCCGGCCGATGGGGACTCCGCGCGAAGGTAGCCGCCCGAGCACCGCCGCCACCTGAGTAAGCAGCAGCCGCGCCTGATAAGGTTCGGCGGCGATGCGGCGGACCACGCCGGTTGCGTCGAGCCACCTCCGCCACCGCGCCAGGTCGTCACGGCCAGCCACGGCGGCGTCCAACGAGGCGAACGCGGCACCCCAGGCAGCCGCCAGGTCTGCCCGTTCGCGGTTGCGATCTCGCAGCGGACCGGTCAGGCGCGGCACCGCCTCGGCCAGCCCGCCCGGCGCCGCGCCGCTGTCTCGAAGGATGCGGTCGACCTCCGGCAACGACACCGACAGCGACGTCCCAGAACCAGCCGCTCGCCCGGTCAGCCGCTCAACCGCCCGCCGCTGCTCCGCAGTGGCGACGGGCAAGGTGACCGTCCCGCTCAGCGGACGTCCGGCTTCCAGCCTGTCCCGCGCCCGCCGCACCAGCCACGCGACCGGGTCGCCGCCGAGCAGGCGGTGCAGTTTGGCATCGGCTTCTGTCACACCGCCGCCCGTTCAGCCCGGCGGCGTTCCCGCCCGTCCCACCGCCACGGCGTGACGAGGACCGCGTCGACACCGTCGTGGCGTGCAAGCTGGCAGATGGCGAGCCCAGGGACCTGCGGGTAGCATCCCCACTCCCGCTCGCTGGTCATGGCCACGTCCATGTCGAAGGTGGCCAGCAGCCCGAGGCACTTGGCGCGGGAGTCGTCATCGACTCCGGCGAAGGCCTCGTCCAGCGCGATGAGCCTCGGCGCGTTCGGGTTGCCGGCGGATTTGTAGTGCGCCGATGCCGCGGCGAACAGCGGAATAGAGGCGACCAGTGCCCGCTCACCGCCCGAGGCCGGGCCGGTCGCCGGGCGCCACTGCCCGTCCTGATACCGCTGGATCACGAACTCATGCCACCTGCGGTAGTCCAGTGCGTCGGCCAGCGCCTCCGCCCACCCGGCCGCGGGATTACCCGCGTGCTCGGTGGCGATGCGCTGCTGAAGGAAGGACCCGACCGCGGCGCGGTCCTCGGCAGACCAGGCGTCGACCGTCTGCCGGAGCTTGTGCCGGACCCGGTCCAGCCCGTCCGGGGCGTCCCGCGCCTGCTGCCAGATAAGCCGCAGCTTCATGCCAGTCGACGTCGGCCGGGACTCAAGCTCCTCGTTCATCCCGCGCACCTCGGCCTCCGCCGCCGTGATCAGCTCGTGCAGCGTGCCAGCCACCTCATTGAGCAGGTGGTTCTCCAAGATCTCGCGCTCCTTGGCGGACAGCAGCCGCGCCCGCTGCTCGGCTTCCTCGCGGAGTGCCTCGGCGAGCCCGGGGATGTCATGGCTACGGCCCTGGAAGACCACATCCACCGCGATGACCCCGTCGTGGAGCGTCAAGCCCGCCGAGTGCCCGTGCCGGGCCATGGCGTCGGCGAGCAGCTTGTGTTCCTCGGTGACCCGCTTCTGGATCCGGTCCCAGGGTCCATCTGCGTCGTCCACGGACTCCAGCCCGGCGTTTACGGCACGCGCCAGCAGCACGGCGGGCGTGGCGGCCCACGGCTGCGTGACGTCAGGAACATCCAGCGTGGGCAGCGCCACGCGCAGCAGGCCGGTAGCGGCGAACGACCGGAACTCCGCGACCGCGGCGTCCCGTGTCCTCCCCGCTTCATCGATCTCCGTGCGCAGCCTTTCCCGCGCCCCCTCGGCTTTGCCTCGATCGCCCAGCGCCTGCTGCTCGACGGCCCGCGCGGCCTTCTCGGCGGCGCCGCGCCGTTCCATGTCGTGCCGGACCTCCTCGAGCTGCCGGTACAGCTCCTCGACCGCTGCTCCGGCAGTCTGGAGCACCGCGTCGTACATCGCCTGAGCGGCCGATGCCTCCTTCCGCGCCGCCGCCGCGGCTTCGGCCGCCTCGTCCAGGCGTCCCCGGCTTTCGGCCAGTTCCGCCGAGGCCTCGTCCGCGGCCCCGGCCGCCCCTTGCCACATCTCGGCGGCTGGCCATAGCCCGGCGAGCGCCAGCCGGTACGCGTCCACCCCGATCTTGACCTCGGCGAGCCCGCCAGGCTCGGCTGGCAGGCCGACGTCGGTGGCGAACTCTTCGGTGCGCGCGACGGCGGCGTGCAGCGTCTCCTGCCGCTGCCCGCACAGCGTGACGGCGGCAGCATGCTGCTCGCGCAGTTCCCCGCGCCGCTTGCGTTCGGCGGCGGCCACAGTGCGCGCCTCCCGGACCGCGGTGTCCGACGGCACCGCGCGATGCTCGTCCGCGAGCCGTTCCCGGCGTGCGCCCACCTCGGCCAGCGCCGCATCAAGCTCGCCGACCGCCGTCCGCTCCTGCTGCAGCTCCTCGGACAGCCGCATGATCCTGGCCCGCCGCGCCGCCTCACGCGCCCCCTCGCCGATGTAACTGGCGCTGTCCTTCCACCAGGCGCCGCTCAGCACGCCATTCGCCCAGCGGCCATCCGTGGACACCCACGTCCCGTCCGTCCCGCCAAGGCCGATAGCGGACAGAACAGCGCGCACAGCCTCCGGGAACAGCACCCGCGCCTGGGCATCGTCGGAGTCACTCGCCGGGATCAGGACGCTCGCGCACGACGGGCCGGGCACGGGCGAGAGCCCGGACACCATGGTCACGTCGCCGTCGACGAGGTTCCCGTCGGGCGTGATCCACGCGTCGAGTATCCCCGCCGCCTCCAGCGCGGCCTCAAGCCCCGCGCGATGCTCCTCAGGCAGGTCAGGCGCGAAATCGGTCACCTTCCACAACGGCGCGCCAGGCCGGTCATCCCGGATGCCGGCCGCCCTCGTGTGCGGAGACGGCGGAGCGTCGTGACCGCCCGCTCGCAGCCGCCCGATCTCCCCCTCCAGTTCGCGCGCGCGCCCGGCGCGCGCGGCACGCCGAGCGGACAGTTCGGCGTCGAGGCGGCCGAGCTCGGTGCCCGCCGACCGTGCCGCGTCGTCGATGGCCGCGACCGCCGGGTTGGCCCCGTCCCCGGTCGCCGCCCACCCTTCCAAAGCGCCGATCAATTCGTCCGGATCGAGGACCTTGAGCTCGGTCAGCCCGCGGAGGTAGCACCGGTATGCGCTGGCAAGCTCCACGGCTCGTTCGGTAGATTTCTGCTCGGCGACGGTGAGTCGTTCGACTGCGGCCTGTACCTCAGCGGTGAGCCGGTCCTCCTCGGCGCGCGCCGCCTGTAGCAGCCTGCGCCGGTCCTCTGCCTCGGCGATCAGCCCGTCAAGCTGCCCCACCGCCCGTGCCTGGCGGTCGGCGGCGGCCTGCGTCTCCCGCCGGGCACGCGGCAGATCCCGCTCCCAGCCGTCCGCGGCAGCGCGGTGACCCTGCGCGCAGCGGGCCATGGCCGCCGCGTCGGCGGCCTGGCGCTGCGCGGCATCCAGCGCGGTCCGCGCCGCCGCGGCCCGCCTCGCGGCGGCGTCGGCCCGCACGGAACGTTTCCGCACCTCGGCGGCCAGCCGGTCACGGTCCCGCTCCCTTATGACCGCCGTCTCGTCCCGGCGTCGCGCCTCGCCGCGCGTCTGCTCGAGCCGCTCGGCGTCCCGCATCGCGGGGTCGTCCTGCAACGCCTCGCGCCGCGCCTGCAGCCTGGTCCGCTCCTGCTCGAGCGCATCCAGCTCGCATCGCGCCGTCTCCAGGGCGTCATCAGCGGCCGCGAAAGCCTCTTCGGCGGCGGCGAGATCCCTGCCGAGCTGCTCGTACCGGCTCTGCGCCTGCCGCGGCCCCGCCGCCTTGCGCTTGGCCGCGATCATCGCGTACCTGCTGTAGTAGCGGAGGAAGTCGTTCGCGGCCTGGCGGGCTTCTTCCAAGGCGCCCAGGGCGTCACGTTCTTCATCCAGCCCGCGGAACGCCTCGGCCACCGTCGTCACCAGGCCAGGGCTCAGCGGCGGCAGCGCATCGGTGAGCGCGCGGGACAGCAGCTTCTCGTCGGGCTTCTTGGACAGCTGCGGCTGCCGGAGCTGGATCAACAGGTTAATCAGCGCCTCGTAGCGGTGCTCGCCGAGCCCGAACAGGGCTTCGTCCACCGCCCGCCGGTAGTCGGCCGCCCGGTCATACACCAGCCCGTGCCCTTCGATCTCCTCGCGCAGCTTATCCCTGGTAAGGGGAACCCGGCTGGGCGGCAGCAGGTGCAGGTCCTCGCCGATGCGCTGTGCCGTCACGAAGAACCAGTGGCGTGCGATGCCGCGCCCGGCGACTGCCTTGAGCCCGCAGCCGACGGTGCGGAACTCGGTGGTCCCGTCGAAGGCGCGGCGACCGAACTCGAGCCAGGTATAGCCAAGGCGTTCCGGATTGGGATGCTTGCCGCCGAGCAGCAGGTTCCACTCCATCTTCTTCTGCCGGTCGCCGTCCGGCTCCACCCGGTGCGGTGCGAGTTCTCCGTCCAGCAGGAACGGCAGCGTCAGCGCGAGCACCTTGGACTTGCCAGTTCCGTTGTTGCCGCGCAGCAGGAGCCGACCGTCGTGGAACCAGAACTCCTCGGCGTCGTAGTAAAACATGTCGACCAGCCCCGCGCGCAAGGGCTTCCACCGCTCAGAAGAGGGCACTGGCAACATCGGCTATCGCCTTTCTCGTCTCACGGACGGTGGGCTCATCCAGGGCGAACCGGGCGATCGCAGGCCGACTGCGGACCATGTGCCCGTCTACCTCGACCAGGCGGAGCGCGACCAGCTTCTCCAGAGCCATGGCGAGCAGTTCAGTCTCCGCGCCTGGCTCGGTTACCCCCTTGCGCCAGTACGAGGCGTGCTCAGCGGCCGCCTTCCGCACGAAAGCATGCAGTTCGTCGCGTGTGGCGTGATCACGGCGGGCGAGATGCTCCGCGACCAGCAGCGTGACGTGCCCGTCGGTGCGCTGCTCGGGCATCCGCACGTCGGTCAGCTCATCCTCCGGGTCTACCATGGCGATCCCTTCGGCGCGCAGTTCCGGGATCAGCCCGGTGGCCTCCTCTATCCGCCGCGTGATGGCGTGGCGCTGGGACAGCAGATAGGCGCGTTCGGCCTCGTCGAGTTCGTCGTAGTACACGACCGGGTCCTCTAGCAGCCGCCGGGTGAGCCGTCTACGCAGCGCCTGGTTGCGCAGTTCGTCGGTCTCGGCGACCGGTTCGGCGGCCAGCTCCGCGAGCCGACCCTCGAACCGTGCCGCGGTCACGGTGGAGGGCCCGCGGGTGCCGGACAGCAGCACGCCCAGCACCGGCCTGCGCACGTCGTACAGCACGTCGGTCCCGGCCGACAGGTACGCCTCCTCGTCCCCGGCGACCCGGCCCAGCACTCTCCAGCCGAGCAGCAGCCGGACCACCGCGACCAGATCCGACCGGTCCGCGCGGCTGTCCAGGGTCAAGGTGAACCCGCACCCGGCCAGCTCCGGTGCTGCGGCGGCCGTCAGTACGTCGTCGGCGAGGCTGCCGAGGGTGGTCTGGGCGTCAGCGCGGGCCAGTGCCGACAGGGCCAGGCACAACGTGACATACCGGCGTCGGCCGAACGGCTCCTTGTTGTGCCCGCGGGCGGGATGGGACGTGTCCGACAGCGCCGGCGCGGTCTTGAACAGGCGAGCCGTCTCTGAGTCCGCGACGAGACGCCATCCGGTCTCCCGGCTCAGCCACTCGCGCAGCCCGGTCAGGTACCGGCGGACAAGGACCAGCGCCTCGCTGTCGGTCTCGGCAACCAGCAGCGGCTTGGCGAGCAGGGCGCGGAGCGCGGCTCTGCGCTGCGCCTGTTCCTCGGCTGGGATCACGCTGCCGTCCTCATGGTGCCGTCAGATCCGTGATCTCGATGACGTGCTCCGGACCGGTGAGCACGCCGTCGACGGTGCGGATCGTGGCCGTTCCGCCGTCCGGAACCAGCGAGAGCCGCACCTCCAGCGTGCCGTCGGTCGTCACGGTCTTGACTTCGGTGTCCTCTGGCTTGCAGGCCGTCAGCGCGTCGCCGAGCAGCGCCAGGAACAGCCGGAACGCCCGCGGGTCCAGCACGTCGAGGTCTGACAGCAGCGTCGGCCCGGCTGTGCGGAGGCGGCGCCGCGCCGCGCCGGTCTCGGCCGCCTCCCGTTCCGCCTGCCTGCGCAGGAACTCCCGGTCCGCGGACCTGTCCCGCACCTGGTTGGGCTTGCCGCGCCGCTCATAGATCCCGGTCTTCCTGAGCTGCGGGGAGATGCGGATAGGTGGTGCGTCTTGCCACGCCGTTCCGTGCGGAAGGTGGTGCCAGGCGTCGCAAGTCTCGGTGGTAACAGACAGGTGCCGGGCAGGGCACAGGCCGAACGCCGCCCGCCACAGGCGGTGGGCGGCCTCGTCGTCCGGGGCCTCGGCGAACCACCGAGCGAGCACCCGGAAGTCCGCAGAGCGATCCGACCGCCCCGAGCGCCGCTCGTTGAGCAGACCCACCGCGTCGATGAGCTGCTTGATCGCGGTCACGGCAGCCTGCCGCAGCAGCCGGGCCTGCGACGGGTGACCCGCGTCGCACGACGTGAACCAGTTGTCCAGCCCGCGCCACCGGTTCCGCCACCCGTCGAGCGCCTGTTTCTCCGCCTTTGCCAGAGGTCCGGCGGCGTCTGCTCCCTCGGGCACAGCGTCGGCCGCCTCCCGGCGCGCGGCGAGCTCAAGCAGCCGGTCATGACCGACGGCTTCCAAGTCGTTGAGCAGCACCGCGATCTGGGCGCCGGAGTTGGCCAGGTCTGCGATGAACTTGTTGATGTAGTCGACGAGCCGTTCCTTGTACGCGAGGAAGCCGTCCACGTCCCCGTCGGAGAAATCGATCGCGCGGCGCAACGCGGACATGAAGGCCTGCGCATTGTCAGCCAGGGAGGAGAACCGCTCCGCCACGAACAGCAGCAGCAGATGGACCTTGGCCGGGTCGGGATCGTGGTCGGCGGCGATGGCCTTCAGCGAGCGGAGCTGGTCGGCGATGTCGGCCAGGGCCACCGACTGGAGCTGCCCGCGTCGTCCGATGGCCTCGTCATAGAACGTGATTGCCTGCTCAGCTGCCTGCCCGGCGGCGGTGAGCTGGTACAGGGACCGCTTCCGATGGAAATCCTCCACCGTGGTAACGCGGCTGGTATCGACGTCCGCGCGCAGGTTCCCCCATAGGACGAGTTGCTCCAGGGCCGCTGCGAGCTGCTCGTCGGCGCCAATCCGGAGTTCGGCCGCCACGTCCTCCGGCCGCAGGTGCACGATAAACCGCTCCTTCGCCCGCGTGAAGGTTCGCAGCAGGCTCCGGTAAAGGTCGGCGTGCGGGACGCTCAGGTGCGTGAACGGTTGTGGCTCGCCCTGGCCGCACGCCGGTTGAGGAGCTCCGCTAACCACGGCTACATCGTGCCGCACGCTACCGACAAAATGTCGGCAACTCGCCACCCGGCGCCGTCGGCCTTGCATTCAAGCCCTGGCTGCGCTCAAATCTGGTCCGGCCTTCTCGCCCGCGCGCAGGAGACCCCCGAACGGCGCAGGTACGCCGGACTGGTGGCGGTGACCGTGAACATGGTGGGCGCCGGTTGCGGATAACAAATGGAGCCTCCCGCTCCCGGCAGGCTCCCTTGCAGGAAGAGGCCACCATGGACCAGCCCTCCCCGCCCAGCGGCCAGCCGGCCGCGCCGCTGCGGCCCCCCGCTCCGGCGCCGGTGCGGACCGCGGTCACGCTCATGTACGCCGGCGCCGCGGTCAGCACCGCCACCGTGATCATCACGCTGGCCCTGATCCCCGCCATCAGGGCCGCGGTGCGCACGGCGCACCCGAGCCTCACCGCGGCCCAGCTCAGCGACGTGAACATGCTCATCACCGCGGCGGCGGTCTTCGGCCTTGCCGTGATCGCCGCGTGGCTCTGGCTGGCGCGGGCCAACGGCCAGGGCCGCAACTGGGCACGGATCCTGGCCACGGTGCTGTTCGGCCTGGCAACGCTGGAGCTGATTGGGGCCAGGCCGCAGTATCCAGGCGGCTATCTCGCCCATTTTGCCGTCGGAGGCCACGTGTACTCGGTGATCCATTCCGTGCTCGGTGCGGCGGTGCTCGGCCTGATCGTCCCCGTGCTGCTGTGGCTGACCGGCCTGGCCGCGGTGTGGCTGCTGTGGCGCCCGGCCTGCAGCGCATTCTTCAAGCCGCAGCGCTTCGCGTGAGTTCTGCGTGAAATGTCAGCCGTGTTGATCTGCGTGCCTGCACCGATGTAGCCTCCCGAGCAGCCGGAATGGCATGGACATGAACCGAGGTCGCGGATGAGCCGGCGCCCGGGATCGGCCGCCGCCGATGATGCGGCGGTCATCGAGAGCTCCTGGCAGGAGCCGGAGCGGTTCGCGGTTCTGTTTGACAGGCACGCCCGGCACATTTACCGCTACCTTGCCCGGCGTGCTGGCCGCCAGGTTGCCGATGACCTGGCCGCCGAGACGTTCCTGGCCGCTTTCGCCAAGCGAGACCGGTATGACCTCAGCCACGCCGATGCCCGGCCCTGGCTGTATGGGATCGCCACTAACCTGGTCGGCCAGCATCGCAGGGACGAGGCGCGCCAGTACCGGATCAGGCAGGCCGCCGCGGCCGACCCTGAGGTTCCCGGTCACGCCGATCGGGTGGCTGCCGATGTCACGGCCCAGGCGATGCGCGCACTGCTGGCCGAGGCGCTGGCGGCGTTGCCGGCCGGTGACCGGGATGTGCTGCTGCTCATCGCCTGGGAGCAGCTGACCTATCAGGAGGTGTCGCGGGCGCTGGCCATCCCGGTGGGGACGGTGCAGTCCAGGCTGCACCGGGCGCGCACGAAGGTGCGCCAGGTCTTGGCCGGTACCGATGCCGGTGCGGCGTATGAGGAGATCACGACCAATGAATGACATGGAGCTGCTTCGGGAGCTGGCGCAGGAGACGGCCCTGCCCGCGCCTGCCGAGCTGGCCGCGGCCCGTGCCAGGCTGGTAGCCGCGATCGGCGCCGGTCCGGCCACGTGCGCCGCAGCCGGAGCACAGCCCACCACGTCCCAGCCCTGCCCGCCCGGCGGCCAGCCGGCCGGGCCGCTGCGGCCTGCTGCTCCCGCGCCGGTGCTGGCCGCGGCCAAGTTCATGCGCGGCGGCGCCATCAGCTCCGCCGCGTACCTGATCGTCGCGCTGCCCTTCGCGGGCGACCTCAAGGGCAACGTGCTTGGGCACCGCCTGACCCCGACCCCGCTCACCATCACGCTGGTGATAGCCGCCGGCGTGGCCCTGATCGGCCTGTGGCTGTGGATGGCGCGGGCGACCAGCCAAGGCAGGAACTGGGCTCGGATCCTGGCCACGGCGCTGTTCGGGCTGGCGACGCTGGAGCTGCTGTCGGCGCTGGAAATAATCGGCAGAAATGGCGTCGCGCAGGCGTTCTTCGCCGCGCTGACGTGGCTGTCCGGCCTCGGCGCGGTATGGATGCTGTGGCGCCCGGCTTCCAGCGCGTTCTTCAAGTCGGCCAAGGCGGCGGGGCCGCGGGCGCCGTCGGAAATTTCAGGCCCTTAACAGCAACCGCGCGGCGCCGGCAGGCGATGCGGGGTTTCCCGCGAAGCCGCCGAGCGCATGGCCCAGAGTGTGCCGCGCCGTTGCCGACCGCCGGCGCTTGCCGTTGGCTGCTGCGGCTGCTGTCACCGTAGCTGCCGTCCCGCGGTCTGGTGCGCCATAGGCTGCCGGGTATGACCGAAGGCGACGAAACCGACCTGGTGCGCCGCGGTTACAACGCCCTGTCGTACCACTACCGCAGCGATGACGCCGGCGACGGCCGATACGCACCGTGGCTCGCTGAGCTGAAGGAGCGACTGCCACGGGCAGGATCGGTGCTCGACCTCGGCTGCGGGTGCGGGATCCCTGTCGCCCGGTCGCTGGCCGACTCCGGGTATCCGGTCACCGGCGTCGACATCAGCGAAGTTCAGATCGAGCGGGCGCGCCGCCTGGTCCCGGCGGGGACATTCCTCGTCGCCGACGCCACCCAGATCCGGTTCCCCCGCGGATCCTTCGACGCTATCGTCTGCCTGTACGCCTTGATCCACATGCCCCTGGCCGCCCAGCCGCAGCTGTTGCGGCACGCCGCCGGCTGGCTGCGCCCGGCGGGTTGGCTGCTGATGGTCGCGGGCCACCACGCCTGGACCGGCACGCAGGACAACTGGCTCAACGGCTCGGCCCCGATGTGGTGGAGCCACGCCGACGCAGCCACCTACCGCTCGTGGCTGGAACAGGCCGGTCTGGAGGTCACTCGTCAGGCGCTCGTTCCCGAAGGAGACGGCGGTCATTCGCTCTTCTGGGCGCGCCGCCCACCGCTGGCCTCAGCTCAAAGCAACCGTCAGCAGGCTCAGCGGGAAGCTCGACGCCCCAGGACGACCTGTTGCTTAACAGAGACGGTGCCGGGCGGAACTGGTCAGCTCGCGCATCATGCATGGCCCAACCGGGCCAAGAACGCCAGGCTGGATCACCACCACAGTCACGCCGCTCCGGCCCTGGCCAGGCGCTGCACTAAGGACTTCAGCCCTGCAGCGGTGTGCGCCACATCAAACCGGATGACCACCTCGCCGACAGCATCGACCCAATTGGGCCGGTCGCACGGGCATGCAGCGCGGCCTATTACTGGCGCGGGAGGGCCTGGGAGCCGAGTGTTCCGCGGTTGCGGTAGAGGTCCCGGAGCAGGCTGATTTCGGCGCCGTGGTGAACCTGCTCGCGTATCAAGGTGGTGAAGATCTTATGGCACGGCCACCACTCGCCCCAGTTGGTCTTGCGAGGAGTATCCAGGTCGGAATCGACTAGCGCGGCCAGCACCGCGGCCAGCGGCTCTTGGCTGGCTCGCAGCCACCTGGTGGCCGCAGCCGCATTTCCCGGCATCTCCAGGTCGAACGATGCCGTCGCCGACCCTTGACGGTGGAGGGCGCCCCGGATACTAAGAGCGGGCCGTCCCCGGATCCGAGCCAGCCACGATTCCTGAACCTACGGCCGCCTTGCATCGCCAGCCTGCACTGTCTCCGCTGGAGACGGGCACCGAAGCCAGGCGCAACCCGGACATGAATCGTCCGCAATCGCGGGTACCTTGCCGGGCATGGCTATCGCACGCTTCCCAAGCATCGTTATCGACTGCCCCGATCCGGCCGCTCTCGCGGCCTTCTACAGCGCCATGCTGGATTGGAAGGTCGACGTCTTCCCCGACCACATTGACGTCCGCGCGGAGTACGGCCAGTGCATCACGTTCCAGCAGGTGGAGGCCTACACTCCGCCTAGGTGGCCGACCCAGGAAGTGCCCCAGCAGATGCATCTCGATGTCATCGTCGACGATCTCGACGCCGCCGAGGCTGCGGTTCTCGATCTGGGCGCGGCCAAGCACCAGCATCAGCCCGGCACATCCTTCCGGGTATTCCTCGACCCGGCGGGGCACCCCTTCTGTCTCTGCCTGGACTGACCCTGCCGACTGAGCGTGGCAGATCGGGTGAACCTGTTTCGCCGTAGATTCGTCAATGGCCGCGAACAGCCGGGAAGCGCAGGGAACGACCGGCCTGCCGCATGGGACGCCCCTGACCATGTTGTCGCTGGTCAGGGGCCGCTTTACCAGGGTGGTGGCAGGTCCAGGCTTCGAGCCTGGGTAGGCGAAGCCGGCGGTTGCAGACCGGCGACGTTGAACCTGGTGTTTGGCCTGTGGCCTGTGGCTTGCGGAGATGGTGTTGGCGTCCATCCATGGTTAGGCTGCATCCCGCGTATATCCCGCGGTGAGGATCGGCGGAAGGTCTTCGGTTGATGAGTGATCAGCTTGTCGATGTGGGTCTGCGGCGCCGCGCGGCCCTGGGCAGCGCCGCCTTCATGGTGGCCGGCCCCGGGGTTGTCACCGGGCTCGTGCCCTGGCTGCTCACCCGGTGGAGGGTGCACCGGCCGGTGCCTGGCGGCGTTCCCGCGCGGGTGCTCGGCGCCGCCATGATCGCCGTCGGCGGTGCGGTGCTCACCCGCTCCTTCGCCCGCTTTGCCACAGAGGGGATGGGTACGCCGCTCCCCGCCGCTCCGGCGAGGCATCTTGTCGTCGGCGGGCTGTACCGCCACGTGCGGAACCCGATGTACGTGGCTCTTGAGGCGGTCATCTTGGGCCAGGCACTACTGCTTGGCCAGCGGCGCCTTTGCGGCTACGCGGCGATCGCAGCGATACCACCCGCCTTGTTCGTGCGCCTTTACGAAGAGCCCACACTCGCCGGGCGCTTCGGTGAGGAGTACCAGCAGTACCGGCGCAACGTGCCCCGATGGCTGCCCCGCCTTCGCCCGTGGCAGCCCGATGTCACCGCTTGATGATCTCCGGCTTGGCGGAAGCCGGAGTGCCAGCTTAGGTGTATGGCGTCCCGCCGTCAGATCCGCTGAGCTGGCGACTTTGATTATCCTCAGCAGCCGTGGTTGACCGCTGCTGACCGTGGCTAATGGCCCGGCGGTCTTTGGTGCTGCCGACTCTGACGCTTGCTATGCGCTACGGTTCGGATCATGGCGCTGAAGTGGTACACGGTCGTCATCGATTGCCAGGACCTCCATGCCCAGGCCCGCTGGTGGGCTGGCGTGCTCGACTGGCAGCTTGTCTATGAGGCCGATGATGAGGCGGTGATCGTCCCCAAGCATGCCGAGGACCGGCCACTGGCGGCCGAGGAATGGCCCACCGTCGGGCCGGGCCTGGTGTTTGTGTCTGTGGGTGAGGGCAAGACCGCGAAGAACCGGTTGCACCTGGATTTGGCCCCGCACATCTCTGATGACCGGGACGCGCTGATTGAATCACTGCTGGCCCGGGGCGCGACCCGGGTCAACATCGGCCAGGATGAGTCAACGGTCTCGTGGACTGTGCTGGCCGACCCCGAGGGCAACGAATTCTGCGTGCTGTCGGCCCGCGACCGCTGAGCTGATGCGCATGCACGGCGGAACGGCCTCTGCATCCCTGTGATGCCTCTGCGTCCCGGCCTAGCGGCGCCGCTGGCGTTTGGCTGTCACCCCAGCTAGCTGAGTGTGCTGCCGGTCGTCGCTGCTGGCGGTTGTACGGCAACGTGCTGTACTTCCGTGCTTACGGTCTGCCGCATGAGCAGCTCGGGCGTCGTCGTTCGGATCGGTTCACCCTGGACCAACTCCGTTGGCGCGCACGCTAGTACGGTGGAAGTATGGCGACCTTGGACGACGTGGCTCGCATGGCCTCCGAGCTGCCCGCGGTCATCGAGGGCGAAGACAAACACGGCCATGGTCAGCGGACCTGGGCGGTCGGCGGCAAGATTTTCGCCTGGGAACGCCCGTTCAGCAAGGCTGACCTGAAGCGGTTCGGCGATCAGACCCCGCCCGAGGGACCTATCCTCGCCGTCCGCACGGCGGACCTGCACGACAAGGAGGCCGTTCTCGCGGCGAACCCGGCGGCCTTTTTCACGATCCCGCACTTCGATGGGTACAGCGCCGTCCTCGTCCAGCTGCAGGAGGTCAGTACCGAAGCGCTCAGGGACGCGCTCACCGACGGCTGGCTGGCATGCGCCCCGCGGCCCCTGGCCGACCAATACACCGACGATGCGAAACGGTTGGGCCGACCCTCTAGTCCGGGTTTACCACCCGGAAAGTCCTATCGGCACGCAGCACGCCATAGGTCGCTGGGTTATGAGCATCACGACGCACGTCTCCGCCGTCTCGGGAGGTCTCTCGCGGACGCGGTGACCTCCGCGGATGGGACAGATCACGTCGCGCTCGGCCGGTTGTGTCTCCCCCGCCTCGTATGATTTCGCTGCGTCCTGTTTACAGCCATTCCATCTGGGGGATGGCCGCGCTGCGTGAAAATCCGGGCGGGTGCGGGTCACTGCGGGCTGGGGGGCTGCTGCCGCGTGACGGCTGGTGTTTGCGCTGTGCTGCGGGCTTGCGGGTGGGACAGTGGGGGCGGGCTGCCCGTGACGCCGGCGGTTTGCGGGATGTGAACCCGTTTTACAGCCTGGCGCTGGGGTCTTGACCTGAGGGTCGCGCCTTGTTGCCTCGAGCACGCCGGTCAGTATTCCGGGCCTGGTGCCCGCCGGCCGGGACCCCCGGGCAGCCCGCCGCTTTCCCTACGAGGTCAAGCATAGGAGGCCGCGGTGAGCAGACCGCAGGTGATCGATGATGAGGACCACGAGCGGGTGCATGAGCGGGTCGCCGCCATCGGCGTGGCCAAGGACTCCGGCATGGTGTGCACCCGGGTTCCGCACCCGTCCCGGCCCGGCGCCCGGCGCAGCACGGTGCAGACGGTCAAGGCCCGCACGAACGCGATCCGCGCGCTGGGCCGGCAGCTGGCCCGCGACGGGATCGAGGTGGTGACGCTGGAGTCCACCTCGGACTACTGGCGGATCTGGTTCTTCGTCTTGGAGGAGCGCGGGCTGGCGGTGCAGCTGGTCAACGCCTCTCAGGCCAAGAACCTGCCCGGCCGCCCGAAGACGGACAAGCTGGACGCCCGGTGGCTGGCCCGGCTGACCGAGATGGGGCTGCTGCGCGCCTCGTTCGTGCCGCCCAAGGCAGTCCGGGACCTGCGGGACTACACCCGGGCCCGGACCCGCCTGGTCCAGGAGCGGACCCGCTGTTTCCAGCGGCTGGAAAAGCTGCTGGAATCGGCCCTGATCAAGGTCTCCCCGGTGGCCTCCAAGCTGACCACCCTGTCGGCGCAGGACATGATCGCCGCGATGATCGCCGGCCAGCGCGACCCCAAGGCGCTGGCCGGGCTGGCCCGCGGGAAGATGAAAGCCAAGCACCACGATCTGGTCCAGGCCCTGGACGGCATGGTCGATGACCATCACGGCGAGCTGGCCCAGATGCTGGTCGAGCAGATCGCCTTCCTCGATGAGCGGATCGCGGCGCTGGCCGCGCGGGCCGCCGAACTGGCCGCGGCGATGCCCGCCGCCTGGGGCATCAACCCGGACGGGACCACCGGCCCCGATGCGGGCACCACCCCCGATGGCCCGGTGCTGAACGCCGTGACCCGGCTGGCGCAGATCCCCGGCATCCGCCAGGACCAGGCCCGCACCATCATCGCCGAAACGGGCCTGGACATGAGCCGGTTCCCCACCGCCGCCCACCTGGTGTCCTGGGCCGGGCTGTGCCCCTCAGCCCGCCAGTCCGGGCCCCGCGCCCGGCCCGGCAAGAAGGGCCAGGGCAACGCCTACCTGCGCGGAGCCCTCGGCCAGGCCGCCATCGGCGCCGCCGGCACCGATACCTTCCTCGGTGAGCGCTACCACCGGATCGCCCGCCGCCGCGGCACGGCCAAAGCCCAGGCCGCCGTGGCCCGCTCCATCCTGGTCATCATCTGGCACCTGCTCGCCGACCCCGCCGCCCGGTACACCGACCTCGGCCCCGGCTACTACCAGGCCCGGCTCGACACCAGCCGCAAGCTGAAGAACCACATCCGGCAGATCCAGGCCCTCGGATTCGACGTCACCCTCACCAAGACCGCGTAACCCGGTACCATCCCTGACCAGGCCCGATCACCGCAAAGGCCAGGGCCTGCTGTCGCGCGCACATTTCCGGTGGATGATTTTCCGGTCAGACCGCCACGGCTCAGGTTGGTCTTTGCTCTGTGACCTGCGGTGACGTTCGCGGGCTCGATCGACGGCTGCGGTTGCGAGCTTAAGCCGTCGAGAAACTTGTAGCAGGCTCGACGCGTGCGCTCGGGGTTACAGGCCGATCGCCTTCGTCGGATCAACCTCGAAGTACTCGTTGTGGCTGTACTGCCCGACCACACCCTCAACTAGGGTCCGGACTGTATTCAGAGAGTCCGCCTCCCAGTGACACACTGCCCGATTGCCCGCCTGATTCGGCAGCGTGCTATGCAAAGTGATCCCCTCAGGGATCGAGGTCTGCTGGACGACCGACCAGAACTTTTCCGGGTCGTTGATCTGATGATCCGCTACGATGTGCATGGAGTTCCCTTCGCTGGTGGCTCGTTGTTACTGTACGGCGGTTCGGTCAGCAAGAATCGAATGCCATTACATATGTGCTGGTCACCAGCGACTGACGATCCCTGGTCGACCGTGAGTGCCCGCTGAGCATCTGGCCCGTGTGGCTCGCCCTGATCGGTCCAGTGGAGCAGAGATACATAGGTCGGCATGCTCGCAACCCCCCTTTTGGGTGCATGCAATAACCAGACCATCCTCTACCGGGTAAACGCAGAGGTCAAGGCGTGCCCATGCCCAGATCGGGTCCGTTCGCGGGTGCTCGTGGGTGACCGTTGCCGGGGCGGCCGGAGCGTCACGACCTACGACGCGCATATTTTCCGCATGCGCGACGGCAAAGTGACGGACTTCTGGAACGGCTCTACCGATCAGTACGCCTTCGACGAGCTCATCGGCTGACCGGACGGCAACGTCACCGAGTAGCCGGACTACCGTTAGCTGACGCCGAACCTCTCGTCCGCGTCTGGTGCGGATGAGAGGTTCGCCGCGCGCCTGTCGGGCCTGGCCTCTGGCCTGGCCTTCGCCGTCAGGCCCGCCGGATCGGCCGAGGTCTCCGGGGTCAACGGCGCGCCGAAGGTGCGTCCCGCGCAGCGGGATGCGAAGCACCGTTGAGGCCGGAGGAGCCGACCCGTACACTGCGCGGCGTTCCGGCACCGGCGATGGGGTCCCCTTCCTCACGGCGACTGGCACGCCTGGCGTCAGACGACCGGCCCGACCAGCTCGCGTAGCGCGTAACCTACGGTGCGTGACGGCGGGATGCGGGCTGCGGCGAGGTCCGCGGTGACGGCGCTGAGGGCAGCGGCCCGCGCCTGTGCGCCTTCGCGC
This sequence comes from Streptosporangiaceae bacterium, assembly GCA_019246795.1. GTDB lineage: Bacteria > Actinomycetota > Actinomycetes > Streptosporangiales > Streptosporangiaceae > Palsa-504. The sequence goes on from JAFAPY010000074.1 coordinate 17,306, forward strand.
AAGAGGCAGCGGGCCAGGCTGCCCGCCACCTGCGGCGAGTTCCCCGTGTATCCTGGCCGCTGCACCGCGACAGGCCCGCTCGTCCAACGCTTACCGGGCACCTCCCGCGCATCCTCCGCGAGCATGACCAGGATCGGTCAGGCTGGCGCGCCGAAGGTGCGCCCTTGAAAATTAATCGTGAAGATAATCCTCACAGGGCATGCCGATGCGGCCGTGTCCTGTGCCGGGTGACGCTTGACATTCGCCCGCCAGCTGACGCTTGACATTCGCCCGCCAGCTGACGCTTGACATGCCGGCCCGGGATTGTGGAAGCTCACTCGCGGTAGTGCGATCCTGGCGGTGGATCCGGAGGTCTTGTGACAATCTCGTTCGCCCCCTCTGTTGAGGCGTTGTGTGCCGCCTTGACCGCGAACGCCGACAGGCTTTCGGCGATCATGCGGCAGGTGACCGATCCGAGTCCCCGCGCCGTGGGCACCTGGACCATCGGGGAGACGGCCCAGCATGTGTCCGGCGCGCCGGAGTACTTCGTTGCCGCGGCCCGTGGCGAGGCGGAACTCAGGCGGCTCGATGCCGCAGAGGCCGGTAACGCTCACGATCTGGCGGTGAACCCCGAGCGGAACCCCCAGATCCTCGCCGACCGCCTCGGCCGTGGCGAACAGGCGCTGGCCGCCTACGCCCGGCAGGCACACGGCGACCCGCTGGTCTGCCCGTATGCGGGTGTCGAGGTACCACTGTCGGCGCTGGTCGGCGTCGCACTCGGCGAACTGCTGGTCCACGGGTTCGACATCGCGCGGGCTGCCGGTTTGCCGTGGCACATCGAGCGGGCACACGCCGTGCTGGTGATCCAGGCCAGCCTGCCGCTCCTGCCCTACACGCTCGACAAGGACCGTGCCGCCGGGGTCCGGCTGGCGATCGATCTGCGCTTGCGGGCGATGGCCCCGTTCATCGTGCGGGTCGAAGACAGCGCCCTCATGGTCGAGCCCCACTACAGGCAGCGCGTGGACTGCCACATCTCGGCCGATCCCGTCGTCTACCTGTTGCTTGGGTTCAACCGGATCGGCCCGCTGAAGCCGATGCTGCGCGGCCAGCTGGTCACCTGGGGACCGCGGCCCTGGCGGGTCAACGACCTCCAGGCCCTGCTGAAGACCTGACTATCACGCCAGCTCTCTGCTGGCCTTGCCGCGGGCCAGGCGCTGTCAGTTTCCTAGGGAAAGCGTCAACCATCAGCTGGCACGACATCGTCCAGCCTCACCTCCCGAGTTGGGCCAACTTGCGCACCTGAATGCCCGTGGATGTGGTCGAGTGGTGGTGGGTCACTCACGCTCGATCCTTCGCAGGCCGTGCGTGGGTGTCCACCACTCGACGGCCAGCATCGTGGCCTCCTGGTTGAGGTGGGTGTGCACGACCTCGGCAATGTCGGCGTGGAAGCGGTCGCCGTCTGGTCCCTCACTGGCCGGTCCAGCAGCGATCGCCCGACCGGATATCTTCGCCTCTCCCGGCCACTGCGCCTCGGCGCCCTCGACCGGGTCAATTGTGGCGCTGTGCAGGGCGAACCGCGGATCCCGGCGAAGATCCGCGCCCTTGCGCGCGTTCGGCATCGAGCCAAAGACGAGTTCGCCGTCCTCGAAGACTGCCTCGACCCCGGAGATCCGCGGCGACCCGTCGGCTCGCAAGGTGGCAATCGTCTTGTGTTTGCGGGCATCGAACAGCGCCCGCACGCGCTGCGCGAACTCCGGCTCTGCCTGTTCCACATCCTGCCACGCCGTCACGCGCTCATGATCGCACGATGGCTGGCAGCATGGTCTCGGGTTCGGGGCGAGCCTCACTTTAGGACCGGATTAGTGCGCAACTTCACTGATGGCGGCTAGCGAAGCCGCAGGCCAGCGCCCTGGCGAAACGCTCAGCGCGAAACGTGGCCCAACTCAGGTTTCCTAGGGAAAGTGTCAACCATCAGCTGGCACGACATCGTCCAGCCTCACCTGGCACACGACAATCCGATGCGGGCCGGTGCGGTTTGGCGCTGTTGGCGTTGAGTAATCGCGATCTAACGATGGGCTAAGCCTGGGGGGATGGGCGCCCTCGTCCTGGCTGGTCGGACCAGTCGAACCGTGCCCAGATGGTTCGGGTGGTGTGGTCGCCGTCGATGCCCCACTCATCGGCGAGGGCGCGGACGATGTCCAGTCCATGGTGCCGGGTCGGGTCGATCATCCCCTGGTTCCAGGGACCGCCGTTGTCTTGGACTTCGATCCGGACGTATAGGTCCCGGTTGACCGTCGCCCGGACGGTGAAGGTGCCGCCGGGCATGCGGGAGCGGCTGTGCGTGGCGGCGTTGGCCGCGAGTTCGGAGGCGCACATGATCACGTCGTTTGCCCGCGGGCACTGGCGGAGAACAGCACGCAGATCGGCTCGGACAGCGCGGACGTGCTCGGTGCCACCTGGATAGGTGACCTCGGCGGTGGGTACTCCAAGCGTCCTGGGTGCTGGCGTGTGCATGTGTCCTCGTGGGGGCGCCCGATCCACGATCCCTACCGGCCTAGAGCGTACTCTTAGTAATGTAAACGTATAATAAATACGTGTTACTTCGCGTACTGGCCCGGCACACTAGGTGCGAGCATGGCGTCACGCGACTTGAAGGAGACACATGTTCGGGCTGTGCGTGCGCTTCACCTGCAAGGACCAGGCCGCCGCCGAGGCCTATGACCGGCTGGTCGCCGAGACCATCGAGGCCATCAAGACTGACGAGCCGGGAACGCTCGTCTATGCCTCTCACCTGGTCCAGGGCCAGCCGCTGCAGCGGATCTTCTATGAGCTGTACCGGGACAAGGCGGCGTTCGAGGCGCACGAGGCGGCCCCGCACACCCGCCGCTACCTGGACGAGCGGGACCAGTACCTGGCCAGTACCGAGGTCGACTGGCTGACCCTGCAGACCGGCAAGGGCACCAGCGGGTGACCGCCCCCGATTACCAGAAGGCCCTGGGACGGAAGATCGCCGCCGAGCGGCGCCGCCGGGGCCTGTCCCAGCCCGAGCTGGCCAGGATGGTCGACCGGTCGGTGGCCTGGGTCTCCCAGGTCGAGCGGGGCGTGCGCAAGGTCGACCGGATGTCGGTGCTGGAAGCGCTCGCTGCCGCGCTGGACGTCCCGCTCGCCGAGCTGGCCGCCGAGGCGCCCGTGGTCGCCGCCGTCACCGAGGAGCCGCCTGGCGCGGGCGGCCTGCGCCTGGTCCTGTCCGGCGCCTATGCGCTGCGGGCTATGCTCGACGGTCGCCGTCCGCCCGCCATCAGCACTCTCCGTTCCAAGACCCGCAAGGCGTGGGACCTGACGCACGCCGGGCGCTACACCGAACTGGCCGGCCTGCTCCGCGGCCTGGTCCCCGACCTGGAAACCGCCGCCCGATCCTTGCCAGAAAAGCAGCGAGCCGAGGTATCCGAACTGGTGGCCGCCACCTACCAGGCATGTTCGGCGGCGCTGGCCAAACTCGGTGAGCCGGAAGCCGCTTGGATCGCCGCCGACCGGGCCATGGCGGCCGCTGAACGGGCAGGCAACCCGATGCTGGTGGCCGCCGGGGCGTTCCGGCTGGTGTTCGTGTTCCTTAATGCCCGCCATTATGACCAGGCCGCCGAAACCGCCCGGACCGCGGCCCAGGCCCTGG
>JAFAPY010000076.1 GCA_019246795.1 Streptosporangiaceae bacterium
CGCCGATTTTCGCGATGGGTAGTCATCCCCCGGCATGTGAGTGTCGCTCACGGCCTGGGTGATCGTTCATGGCTGTATGCAGGTATTTTGGGCGGCGACTTGGGCGCTGCTGGGTGTCTGATGGGGTAGATAACGCTGACTGCTTGGGTCATGTGCCGTCGGCGTCACGCTGGATGACCCACCCACAGTGCGGCACGGCAGGCTTACAGCCATGTAATTTCCGGCGGAATGGTCCGATAGCGGCGCGGCGGCAGGCTATCCAGCCGCGGACGTGGTGAACTAGGAGCATCGACCAGTCAGCGAAAGACCCTCAGCCCGTCCGGCCCGGCGGGGAGTTCTTCCTCCGCCCGGCCTCCCCGGCGCACCGGCGGTATGAGGCGCTGCGCGCCTACCTAGCCGAGGGCCTGCCCGCGAACCAGGCCGCCGCCCGGTTCGGCTACGCTCCTGCGAGCCTGCTATCAGCGGTACGCGACTTCCGCGCCGGCGCGCGGGAGTTCTTCGTCACCGGCAGGCCTGGCCCGAAGACCGCGCCGGCCAAGGACGCCGCCCGGACGCGGATCATCGAGCTGCGCGCCGCCGGGCACTCCATCGACGAGATCGCCCGGGCTCTGGCGGCCGAGGGGACCCCGCTGAACCGGACCGGGATCGCCGAGGTGATCGCCGAGCAGGGACTGCCCCGGATGTGGCGCCGGCCTGAGGCCGACCGCGGCGGCCCGGCCCGGGAGATCCAGGCCCGCGCCGAGGCAGCGGACTTCGCCGCGCTGCCCGGCCTGGCCGAGACCCGGCTGGCCGGGCTGTTCCTGGCCATCCCGGACCTGATCGCGCTGGGCATCCCAGACCTGGTGGCCGCCGCGGGCTACCCGTCCACCGGCAAGATCCCCGCCCTGTCGTACATCTTGTCGCTGCTGGCGCTCAAGCTGACCTCGACCCGGCGGGTCTCCCACGTCTACGACATCGCCGCCGACCCCGGCGCCGCCCTGTTCGCCGGGCTCACCGCCCTGCCGAAGACCACCGCGCTGACCACCTACTCCTACCGGCTCGAGCACGCCCGGCAGGCCGCATTCCTGACCGCGCTGGACAAGGCCGCCATCGCGGCCGGGCTCGCCGCCGGCGAAGCGCTCAACCTGGATTTCCACGCCGTCATGCACTGGGGCGACGACCCAGTGCTGGAAAAGCACTACGTGCCCCGCCGGTCCCAGCGCACCCGGTCGGTGCTGACCTTCTTCGCCGAAGACGCCGCCACCCACGCCCTGCTGTATGCCAACGCTGACCTGTCCAAAGCCACCCAGAACCGGGAGGCCATCGCGTTCGCCGACCACTGGAAGGCCGTCACCGGATCCGACCCGGCGCTGCTGATCTTCGACTCCAAGCTCACCACCCAGGCCGTGCTCGCCGAGCTCGATGACCGCGAGATCGGGTTCATCACCCTGCGCGCCCGCCACCCCGCCATCACCACGGCCCTGGCCGCACTCCCAGCCAGCGCCTGGAAACCCATGACCCTCGGCCGGGCCGGCGGCAAGACCCGCCGCATCAAAGTGCATGACGACCCCGCCGCCACCTTGTCGGCCTACCCCCGCCCGATCCGGCAGCTCGCCGTCACCGGCCTGGGCCACGACCAGCCCACCTTGCTGATCACCAACCAGCCCCAGCTCCCCGCCCGGCAGGTCATCAGCTCCTACGCACGGCGGATGAACATCGAACAGCGCCTCGCCGAAGCCATCCAGTCCTTCGGCCTCGACGCCCTCGCCGGCGCTGTCCCCCTCAACGTCGACCTCGACGTCGTGCTCTCGGTCCTGGCCCACACCATCTGCGCCGCACTGCGCCGCCGCCTGCCCGGTTACCACGCCGCTACCCCCGACACCCTCCAGCGCCGATTCCTCAACACCGGCGGCATCATCGAGAACGACCGCCACCAGACCACCATCCGGCTGGCCCGGCGCACCTACTCACCCATCCTGCGCCAGGCCACCCTGCCCGAAACGATCACCGTGCCATGGTGGGACGGCCGGACCCTCCGTTACCAGTACGACTGACCGGACTAGGGGTCGATTCGCTTAGTGATAATCGGCGCTAATCGGTGACACCGTAGCCTTTGTGCCCTATATGCCCGTTTTATGCGGATACCCTGGCCAGCTGCCCGGGCAGCGTCCAGGCGACGCCAGCCCTCGGGCCGGCTCACACCTTGCGCCAGCCCGGGATCCAGGTACCGTCGGTGACCGTGTAGTCACCGAACAGCGCTGGCGCCTCGGCGCGCATGATCTCGCCGATCTTCCCGAACACCAGGCGGATCTCCTCCTCGGCGCCTGGGTCGGTCCGTGCCTCGATCGTGTGCCGCAGCGTGCGGATGTTCGCCGTCCACACCAGCCCGGTGGCCACTCCTTCCGGGGCGAACCGGCGCATGAACGAGGTCTTGTGCTTCTTGTCGTGCATCGGCACGCCGTCGTCGTCCAGCCGGAAGTGCCCGGCCAGCCACTGCTGGAACTGCTCAAGCTCGGCCAGCAGCGCCGTGGCCCGCTTCATCAGCTCCGCGTCCTGTTGTGCCCACCCCGGGAACCAGAACGGCAGCTCGTCGAGCCGGACGAACCGCAGCGACTCCTGCGACACCGCAGTCCCCGGCCGATGGCGGACCACCTCGTGAGAAAACACGCGACTTACGTTGTGCAAGACGAAGCTGAAACTGGCGTGCTCGAGCACGGAGCCGTGCGCCTGCTTCAGGATGTTCCGCAGGTACACCTCCTGGTCGTCGCGGACCTTGCGGACGTTCGGATTCAGGCCGGGTTCCCAGGAGCGATAGCAAATCTTCCCGGCGAACTCCGCGAGGTCCTGCGCGTCGTTGCCGAGCTGGTCGCGGTCGAGCTTTTCCAGCCAGCGCTCGCCGCCCACCTCGCGCAGGTAAGCCGCCACCGCCTCGTAGTCGACCTTGGGCCGCGCGACCAGGAACACTTCGGGCTCTATGCTCCTCATGGGACAGCACCCTATAGCCGCGCCCCCGTCCGCTGTGCTTACCGGAGCGCGCGCGTCGGGCAAGCCGCCGCGCGGCCGCTCTGGTGGGCGCGGCACAGGGCGATCACGTTGGCGACGACGTGGTGGCCGGACCGGCCGGAGGCGGTCAGGATCGACTCGGGGTGGAACTGGACCGCCCAGCGGCCCGCCTCGGCGTCCTCGATCGCCATCACCACGCCGTCCGGGGTCGTCGCCGTCACGGTGAACCCGCCGCGCACCTGGTCGGCGGGCGCGTACAGGCTGTGGTACCTGCCCGCGGTGAACTCCTCCGGCAGGCCCGCCAGCAGCGAGCCGCCGTGCACCTGGACCCGTCCCGGCTTGCCGTGCGCCGGCTCGGCCAGCAGGGACAGGGCGCCGCCGGCGTGCTCGACCATGGCCTGCAGGCCCAGGCAGACGCCGAACGCGGGCAGTCCCCGCGCGTACACCTCATCCAGCAGCGCCGCGCAGCCGAAGTCGGCCGGCCGGCCGGGGCCGGGCGACAGCACGACCAGGTCCGGCGCGGAGGAATCCAGCAGCGCCGGGGCGAACCCGGACCGCAGCGTGGTCACCTCCGCCCCCTGCTGCCGGAAGTAGTCCGCCAGCGTGTGCACGAACGAGTCCTGGTGGTCAACGAGCAGCACCCGGAGCGGGTCCCCCGTCGGGCCAGGGGCGGCGGCCCCCGCGGCCGGGGCAGCGGCAGCCGCCGTGCCGCCTGCGGCCAGCCGTCCGGCCTCGGCCAGCGTCTCGAGCAGCGCACGGGCCTTGACGTGGGTCTCGGCCTCCTCGGACTCGGGCACCGAGTCGAACAGCAGCGTCGCGCCGGCGCGCACGGCGGCGATCCCGCCGGCGATGTGCGCGGTGCGCAGCGTCAGCCCGGTGTTCATCGACCCGTCAAAGCCGATCGTGCCCACGGCGCCGCCGTACCAGCGCCGGGGCGTGTCCTCGTGGTCCTCGATGAACTGCATCGCCCAGGCCTTCGGGGCGCCGGTGACGGTGACCGCCCACATGTGGGACAGGAACGCGTCCAGCGCGTCGAACCCGGGCCGCAGCCGTCCCTCGATGTGGTCCACGGTGTGGATGAGCCTGCTGTACATCTCGATCTGCCGCCGGCCGATCACCTTGACGGTGCCGGGCACGCAGACCCGCGACTTGTCGTTGCGGTCCACATCGGTGCACATGGTCAGCTCGGACTCGTCTTTGGCGGACCCGATCAGCTCGGCGATGTTGGCCGCGTCCTCCAGCGGGTCGGCGCCGCGTGCGATCGTCCCGGAGATCGGGCAGGTTTCCACCCGGTCCCCGGTGACCCGCACGTACATCTCCGGCGACGCGCCGACCAGGTACTCCCCTTCGCCCAGGTTGAACAGGAACTCATATGGCGCGGGGTTGCGCTGCCGCAGCAGCTCGTAGAACGCCGACGGGGAGGCGCACCTGCCGTAGAAGACGTGGCTCGGCACCACCTCGAACAGGTCACCGCAGGCGAACCGCTGCCGCGCCTGCCCGACCACCCGCGCATAGCTGCCCGGCCGCGGCTGCGGGGGAAGATCTTTGCCCCGAACGGCCTGTGCCGCGTCCCCACCGTCCGTGCGCGGCGTCCGCCGGCCGAGGCCCTGGGTGGAGGTTCCGGCTACCTCGAACTCGTAGCTGTACCTGACCGCTTCCTCCCGCTTGCGGTCCAGCACCCAGATCTCGTCGGGCAGGTGCAGCACCAGGTCTCGCTGCCCGGGCGGGCGGTGCAGCCGGCGGCGCACCGGCTCGAACTGGAACGCCAGGTCGTACCCGAACGCCCCGTACAGCCCCAGATGCGGGTCGGTGCACCCGAACGCCGCAGCGACCTCCCGCAGCGCGCTGAACACCGTCGGGCGGCGGCTGCGCTCCTCCTCGGTGAGCTCCCGGTCCGGTTCCGGAACGACGATCGTGTGCTGGCCGGCGAGCTCACCTGAGCGCAGCCCTGCTGCCTCGGCGCCTGCCCGGCGCAGGGCGGCCCGGATCACCGGCAGCACCACGCGCCCGCGCTCGTTGAGCGCCCGCGCGGTCACCCGCCTGCCGCTGGCGGTTATCTCCGCGCACGGGTCGGCGTAGGCCAGGTGCCAGCGGCTGTAGCGGCCCGGGTACTCCATGCCGGAGCTGAGCACGCCGCCGCGGTGCGCGTCGATGCGCGCCGCGATGCGGGCGAGCTCCGCCGGGTCGAACGGCGCCGCGGTGCGGGTTACCCGCACGCCGCCGCGGGGGAGTAGTTCCACGGTGCCCTCCGGTTGTTCGGGTCCCGGGAGGCGGCCGGGGAACTGAAAAGCGACCGCCGTCCGGGCGGCACAGCGTAGCGGATCGCCGGCCGGAGCGCCACGGTGCTACGCAGGGCAGCCGTCGTCCAGGTCCGGCATCCGCCAGGCAGCGGCCGCTGCCGAGATGAGCTGGGCAGCGCGGCGCAGGTCACGCTGCGAGCCGAGGTGCTGGGCCGCCGTCGGCCCGCCAGAGAGGAAGGCGACGATCATCTTGCGCACCGAGGGATCGCCGAGCAGCCCGCCGTGGAGAGCCGCCACGAAGATCACGTTCGGCGACAGGGGGCACGCCGACAGCGTGACCGCATCGGCGAGCGGGATCACGGCCAGCCAGGGCAGCGCCTGACGCCGACTGGCCAGCTCGAAGTAACGGGCGCCGACCTCGCTCACCGAGTCGATCAGCTTCCGGGCTCCGGAGCTGCCGTACGGCGACATCCCGCCCACCAGCTGATCCAGCGTGACCAGCGCGTCGCCGGGGACGGTGCCCGCGGCAAGGCCCGTCTGCCCTGGCCCGATGATCGGGCTCAGCAGCACGACCGAACGCACCGGGACATGGGGGTGCCGTGCCAGCATCGCGTACAGCCCGAGAGTGCCCTCGCTTTCCGCCACGACGTCCACCGGCTGGTGAACGCGGCCGTACAGCCAGTCCACCTGGGCGGCCATCAGGTCGCCGAGCACCTGGATGGGCAGGTTACCCGCGGCCGCCCCGTACGGGACCGGCCTACCGGCGGCGTCCAGGCCCGAGTAGGAGAACTGGCGCACCAGCATGCCCGGCTCCTGCGCCCGCAGCGCGTCCGCGTCCTGGCAGCAGTGCGACCCCCATCCGGCCACCAGCAGCAGCGCGCCGCGATTGCGGCTACTCCCTGTTCCGGCGGTAGCACCGGTCGCAGCAGGAGCGCCAGAGCGAGCGGCGGCGCCCGCACCGGCCGCGGCCGCCGCCGCCACGACGTTGCCGCCGGTGGCGGGAAGCCGCACCGTCCCGGTGAAAGCCATCCTGGCCAGCCCGACGACGAGCGCGATGACAAGCACCGCCGCCAGCGGCGCAACCGGTATCCAGCCCGTTCTGTGCCGGAACCCCTGCCGGATCTGCCACAGCGATGCCTGCCAGTGCCAGGACTGCGGCGGCCGCTCCGCCGCGCGGCGGACCGCCGCCCCGGTCAGCCCGTACCAGGCGCGCGCATCGGCCAGCCCGGCGAGCCCGGCCACCGCCACGGCGCCGGCCGTGTCCAGGTGGCCCATCAGCACCGAGGCGGCGGACAGCATCGCGAAGGTCACCAGCAGCCACGCCGCGGTGCGCGCCGGAGGCAGCCGCCGCCACCACGCCTGCCCGGCCGCGCCCTGGCTCAGCGCGAGCGCGGTGCCGAGCAGGATCGGCAGCGCGGCCAGGAACGGCCAGGAGAACGGCAGCAGCGCCACGCCGAACATCAGCGTGGCGACCGGCGACATCACCAGCCACACCAGCAGGGTCAGCACGGCCCACGACGCGCACGATTCTCCGAAGCGCGGCCTTGGGATGTGCGGTGCCGCGCGCGGCCAGGCCAGCAGCAGCAGGAGCGCGTCGGTGGCCGACCGGACGAGCAGCAGCAGCAGGAGCACGGCGGCGAAGCCCAGCCAGGGCTGGTTGAACGCGAACGCCCAGCGCAGATCGTGATAGGCGGCGAGCGGCGGCAGCGCCGTGACCTGCGGGGCCAGCGGCCTGGCCGCGGGCGCGAGCACCGAGAGCACGCCAGCCTCGGCCATCGCGGCTCCGGCGGAGAACGCGATCAAGCCCCGGTGCCGGAAGAACCCCCCGGTCAACCCCGCCTCCGCAGCCCGTGTCCGTCCCAGCGTGGTTGATACCAGAGTAACCTGCGGGTCACCCGAGCCGCAGGTTCACAGCGGGCCCCCGAGGAAGCGCCGTCCTGGGGACGGGAGCGCTGGAATCAGTGCTTTCCGGAGCGCGCGCGTCGGGCAAGCCGCCGCGCGGCCGCTCAGTGCTTTCCGGAGCGCGCGCGTCGGGCAAGCCGCCGCGCGGCCGCTC
>JAFAPY010000078.1 GCA_019246795.1 Streptosporangiaceae bacterium
CGGGCCAGTCCCCGGGTCGCGTCCAGCTCGATCTGCCGGTCCACGCTGATCGGGTGGTGAATGCTGGTCACCAGGGGCAGCCCGAGCCGGGGGACGCCCAGCAGCCCGTAGCCGAGGCCCTGGTTGTCGTGCACCACGTCGAACTGCCCGGCCCGGGCGGCCAGCGCGCGCCGCGCCCTCAAGCTGAACGTCAGCGGCTCGGGAAAGGCGCCGGCCCACATCATGGCGGTCTCCAGCACGTCGACCCAGTCCCGGTACTCACCCGGGCGCGGCGTCCGGAACGGGTCGCCGTCCCGGTACAGATCCAGGCTGGGCACCTCGGTCAGCGCCGGCCCGGGATCAAGGACGGGGTACGGCTGCCCGGAGAACACCTCGACGTGGTGCCCGAGTGCGTTCAGCTCCCTGCTCAGATGGCGCACGTAGACGCCCTGGCCCCCGCAGTGCGCCTTGCTCCTGTAGGACAGCAGCGCGATCCGCAGCGGCCGGCTCAGATTGATCACGGGGCACCATACCACCCAGTAGCCGAGACCCACCCCGGGCGTCCCCGGAAAGGCCGCCCGCGTGCGGGCGCGTGGCGTGCCCATGTCATCGGCGCCGCCGGTGCCCGGGCCAGGGCCCGGCATGTCACGCGGTGACGTGCCCGACGGCGGTGCCGATCAGGTAGGTGAGCCCGGCGGCCAGGGCGCCAAGGACAAGCTGCCGTACCGCCCCGCGCCAGAACGGACGGCCGGTCAGCCGGGCCACGATGCCACCGCCCGCCACCGCCGCGATCGCGGCACAGATCAGCGCGGCCCACAGCCGGTGCAGGCCGGCGAGGTAGGGAAGCAGCGGCACCAGCGCCCCGGCGGCGAAGGAGACCAGCGACGCCCCGGCCGCCACCGCCGGCGACGGAAGCTCGCCCGGGTTCACGCCGAGCTCTTCCATCGAGTGCATCACCAGCGCCTTCTCCGGGTTTTCCGAGATCTCGGCGGCGGCCTGCCGCGCGGTGGCGGCGCTGACCCCGCGGGCGCGGAGCATGCCCGCCAGCTCGGCCTGCTCGGCGGCGGCGTTGGTTTCCAGCTCGTACCGCTCTTTGTCCACCTCCGCGTAGACGAGCTCGTTTTGCGAGGAGACCGACACGTATTCTCCGGCCGCCATGGAAAAGGCGCCGGCGGCCAGGCCCGCCAGGCCGGTCAGCACGATGGTGTGCGCGCTGCCGCCGCCGCCGCCGACCCCGGCGATCAGCGACACGTTCGTCACCAGCCCGTCCATCGCGCCGAACACCGCCGGGCGCAGCCAGCCGCCGGACACGTCCCGGTGCTGGTGCCCGTGCGCCTCCGGCCGCCGGCCCTCGGCCGTCATCCGAACCGTCCTTCGCGCCTGACGCGGCGCTCCCGCTTCCGCGGCCGCCTAGCTCAGCCCGTTCGCCTTGAGGAAGCCCGCCGCCACGGTGCCGTAGTCCTGGTGCTGGCTGATGACGGCGACGTCCATCGCCAGCAGGGCCGCCGTGGTGAGCTTGGCGGAGATCGCGTTGAGCGTGTCGGTGATCGTGGCGTTGGCCGCGGGCTTGTAGACCAGCGGTATCACGTTCTGCGCCGCGAACAGCGCCTTCGGGTCGGCCAGCGACACCAGGTGACTGGTGGCGATGTACGGCGTGGTGGTGAACACGTCGGCCGCCTGCACCTTGCCGCTGGTCAGCGCGGACAGCGTGAGCGGGCCCGACTCGTCGAGCGGGTCAAAGCCCTTGAAGGTCAGGCCGTAGACCTTCTGCAGGCCGGGCAGCCCGTCGGCGCGGGTCTTGAACTCCGGCGGCCCGCCGAACACCATGACCTTCGCGTACGGCGCCAGGCCGGATATCGACGTGAGGTGGTACTTCGCGGCGGTCGCCTGCGTGACCGTCACCGAGTCCTTGTCCTGGGCCGGCGCCGGGTTGAGTATCTCCAGCGTCGACGGCAGCTTGGCCTTCAGCTCCGCGTTGACCGCCGCGGTCGTCGCAGCGGTACTGGACGGATTCACCGAGGTGGTGAGCAGCGCCCCGTTGTATTCGGGGATGATCGAGATCGCGCCCTTTTCGATCTGCGGGTAGTAGACCTCGCGGGCGCCGATGCTGAGCTTCGGCGTGACCTTGATCCCCTTGGCCTGGAGCGCCTGGATGTAGATCGTGGCGAGCAGTTCGTCCTCCGGGAAGTTGGCGGAGCCGACGACCACCGATCCCTTGGCGCTGCTCGGCGCCAGCGGGTTCGAGCTGCTCGGGCTCGATGAGGCCGCCGGGCTGGACGAGCTCGAACTGCTGCACGCCGCAAGCGCTGCGACGGCTATGGCCGCCACGGCGGCCAGGCCTTTCCTGGTATGCATATCAGGCTTTCCTTTCGGACGTATGAGTCGTTTGGCTTTCCCTGCCATTCGTCGCTGCTATTCCGAACGTCCCTGCCTGCGCAGGCCGGCCGGGATGATCAGCCTGCTCAGCCCCGCGAACAGCGCAAGCACTGCGACCGCGAGGATGATGACGAGCAGCGCGCCGCCTGCGACCGGGCCGTACTGGTCGCTTGCCAGGCCGTCGACGATGTAACGGCCGAGGCCGCCCAGGCCGATGTACGCGGCAATCGTCGCGGTGGCCACCATGAAGATCGCCGCCGTGCGCAGCCCGACCAGGATCAACGGCATGGCGATCGGCACCTCGACCCGCGTCACCTGCTGCCACCCGGTCATGCCCGCGCCCAGCGCCGCGTCCTTGACGCCCCGGTCCACGCCGGCCACGCCCTCGTAGGTATTCACCAGGATCGGCGGGATCGCCAGCACCACCAGCGGGACCAGCCAGGTCACGAACGAGAAGCCGAGCAGCACCGCGAGCAGGATCAGCAGCCCCAGCGTGGGGATGGCCCGCCACGCGTTGGCCAGGTTGACCACGAACACCGCGCCGCGGCCGGTATGACCGATCGCAATGCCGAGCGGGATCGCGATCAGTGCGGCTACCAGCAGCGACAGCCCGCTGTAACCCAGGTGAGCGAGCACCTGGTGCGGGATGCTCCCCGGCCCGTGCCAGTTGGCGGCCTGGGTCACCCAGTCCCACGCGAAGGTGAAGAAGCTCACGGCGCCTCCGCCCGACGCTCGCGCCGTCCGCAAAGGCCGTTGCGGGCCGCCGCGCTCACCGGGCCGCCCACGGGGTGAGCGCCCTGCGCGCACCTACGAGCACCAGGTCGCACGCGAGCGCGAGCACGATGATGAGCACCAGCCCGACGTAGATCTCGGTCGGGAAGCTGCGCTGCAGCCCGTCGATGAACAGGTACCCCAGGCTGGACACCCCGATCAGCTGCCCGACGCTGGCCAGGCTGATGCTCGACACAACGGCGACCCGCAGCCCTCCGATGATCACCGGGGTGGCGAGCGGCAATTCGACACCGACCAGCTGGCGCAGCTGGCCGTATCCCATCGCGGTCGCTGCCTGGCGCACCGGCTCGGCGACCGAGCGCAGGCCGGCGATGACGTTAGGGACCATGATGCACAGCGAGAACAGGGTCAGCGCGACGATCACGTTCGTGTCGGACAGCCCGAGTGCCGGGATCAGCGCGATGAACAGCGCGAGCGAGGGGATCGCGTAGATCACGTTCACCGCGGCGAGCGCCGGCGGGGAGAACCAGCGCCACCGCGCGGCAGTGACGCCGAGCGGCACGGAGATGGCCAGGCCGATCAGCGCGGGAACCACGCCCAGGTAGGCGGTCTGCCGGGTGAGCTGCCAGATCAGCGACCCGTTGACGGAGACCCAGGACCAGCTCATGCCCGCAGGCTCCTCGGTTGTTGTTCGGCGTCGCCGGCGGCGTCCTTGGTGGTGGCCTCGGCCGCCTGGACCGCGGCCCGCAGCTGGTCATAGCTCAGCAGCCCCGCGACCCGGCCGGCGCTGTCCACGCCAATCGCCTGCCCGGCCGGCGACAGCAGCGCCGCGTCCAGGGCCGCGCGCAGCGAGTCGGTTTCCACCGTGAACGTGTGGCCGAACTCCTCGGCCGGCACGGTGCCGAGCGGCGTGTCGTCGGCCAGCGGCGCCAGCCGCTCGGCCGGGAGCCAGCCCCGCGGCTTCCCGTCGGAGTCGGTGACGAGTATCCACGGCTGCCCCGCGTCGCGGGCCGCGCCCAGCGCCTTGGCGACGGTCGAGTCAGAGCCCACGATGGGCTCGGCCCTCAGGTTCAGGCCGGTGGCGCGGAAGAAGGACAGCAGCCTGATGCCGCGGTCGAAGCCGACGAAGTCGCTGACGTAGGAGTCGACGGGCATGCCGAGCAGCCGCTGCGGGGCATCGACCTGTGCCAGCCGCCCGTCCGGCCGGTACAGCGCCACGAGGTCCCCGACCTTGATCGCTTCCTCGATGTCGTGGGTCACCAGCACGACGGTCTTCCGCAGTTCCGTCTGCAGCCTGACCAGCTCATCCTGCAGCGAGGCCCTGATCAGCGGGTCGACCGCGCTGAACGGCTCGTCCATGAGCAGCACCGGCGGGTCGGCGGCCAGCGCGCGGGCCACCCCGACACGCTGCTGCTGTCCGCCGGACAGCTGATAGGGATAGCGGGGCGCGAGAGCCGGGTCGAGCCCGACCAGCGCCAGCAGGTCGCGTGCCCGGGCCCGCGCCTTCTTGCGGGGCCAGCCGTCCAGAAGCGGGACAGTGGCGATGTTGTCCTGCACCGTCCGGTGCGGGAACAGCCCGGTCTGCTGGATCACGTAGCCGATCCCGCGACGCAGCTGGGCCGGGTTGGACTGCCGTACATCGCGGCCGTCGAGCAGCACCCTGCCCTCCGTCGGCTCGACCAGCCGGTTGATCATCCGCAACGTGGTGGTCTTTCCGCACCCGCTCGGCCCGACCAGCACCATCGTCTTGCCGGCCGGCACCTCGAGGTCCAGCGCGTCGACCGCCACGGTCCCTCCCGGGTACCGTTTCGTCACTCGCTCGAATGTGATCAAGCTCGGGTCCGGCCCTTAGCCTCGGGGAGCACGGGTGCTCTTTTTTCCTACAGTATTGACCTGAATCTAGCCGAGGCCACCTCGCCTGGCCGAACAAAACCGCCGGGCTGATGCCGCGGGCGCGCCCCGGGTGACCGGATCGCGCCGAAACGCGCCGCAGCAAACGCGGCGGGAACAGGCGGCGAGAGCAGGGAGGGGCAGGGAGAATTGTGTGCCGTGATGGCTCCGGACAGCACGCTGATCACCGGCATCGGCGAACTGGTCACCAACGGGCCCGGCGCAGCCGACCGGGGCGGTTTCGCCGCGATCACCGACGCGGCGCTGGTCATCTCCGGCGGCAAGGTGGCGTGGACCGGGCCCGCCGCGCGCGCGCCCGCCGCCGACTCGGCCCTGGACGCGGCCGGGCGGGCGGTGCTGCCCGGGTTCGTCGACTCGCACGCGCACCTGGTGTTTGCCGGGGAGCGCAGCGCGGAGTTCGCCGCGCGGATGGCGGGCCGCCCCTACACCGCGGGCGGCATCCTGGCCACGGTCCGGGCCACCCGGAGCGCCTCCGATGGGGCGCTGCGCGCGAACCTGCGCCGGCTGGCCGCCGAGATGCTCGCTGCGGGCACCACCACGTTGGAATGCAAGTCCGGGTACGGGCTCACGGTCGCCGACGAGCAGCGCGGGCTCGCGCTGGCCGCCGAGGTCACCCCGGAGGTCACCTATCTCGGCGCGCACGTGGTGCCGCCCGAGTTCGCCGGCGACCGGGCGGGCTACGTGGACCTGGTGCGCGGTCCGATGCTCGCGGCATGCGCGCCGCTGTCCCGGTGGATCGACGTGTTCTGCGAGCGGGGGGCGTTCAGCGCCGACGAGGCAGCCGCGGTGCTCGCGGCGGGCCGGGCCGCGGGGCTGGGCGCCCGGGTGCACGCCAACCAGCTCGGGCCGGGACCCGGCGTCCGGGTGGCGGCCGAGGCCGGGGCGGCGTCGGCCGACCACTGCACCTACCTGACCGACGCCGACGTCGACACGCTGGCATCGGCGCCGATGGTGGCCACGCTGCTTCCCGGCGCGGAGTTCGCCACCCGGCACCCCTACCCCGATGCGCGCCGGCTGCTCGACGCGGGCGCCGCGGTGGCGCTGGCCACCGACTGCAACCCGGGCTCCTCGTTCACGTCCAGCATGCCGTTCTGCATCGCGCTGGCGGTCCGCGACATGCGGATGACGACGCAGGAGGCGGTCTGGGCCGCCACCGCGGGCGGTGCCCGGGCGCTGCGGCGGACCGACATCGGGCATCTCGGTGCCGGGGCGCGGGCTGACCTCATCATGCTGGACGCCCCGTCCCACACCTACCTGGCGTACCGGCCCGGCGTCCCCCTGGTCGCCGCGGTCTGGCAGGGGGGCCGCCTGGTCTCGGGCCGGCTGTAACACGTACCGCCCGCGGAAGCGGATCAGCGGGGCGCCGGAATCCGCGGCGTACGGCACCCCGGTGATCCGGGCGATGACCAGCAGGTGATCGCCGGCCGGGACCACCTGGCTGACCGCGCACTCCAGCGCCGCCAGGCCGCCATCGGGGATGAGCGCGCCGGAATCCGGGCCGCGCCGGTGCGGCACGCCGTCCAGGAGCAGCCGCGCGCCGGGCCGGCCGGCCGCGGCGAACCGGCCGGCGAGGACGCGCTGCCCCGCCGACAGCAGCGTGACCGCGAACCGCGAGACCGGCTGGCCGTCCCGGCCGAACAGCTCCGCCGGGTACGACATCGATAGCAGCGCTGCCAGGACCAGCGGCGGGTCGGCGGACACCGGGCAGAACGCGCTGACCGTCGTCCCGATGTCATCGCGGCCGTCGGCGACCGTTACCAGCGTCACCGCGCCTGCCCACGCCGCCCAGGCGGCCGCCAGGTTCTCCCCAGGCGCGCCGGGCGGCGGTTCGGTCACCGGATGGCCCAGTGGCCGGGAAGCATCAGCGGTCCGTACGGCGGCAGGCCGGCGCGGGCGGCGAGCTGCCAGGCCGGCCCCCAGCCGCCGGCGAAGCCGAGGTCGAGCCGGCTGGCCGCTGCGGGGCGGGACTCGCTGGACTCCGGCGGGCGCAGCTGGTCAAGCGGGCTGACCCTCGGGTAGGCGCGCACCGGCGCGGCGCGGGGCAGGCCCGCCCGGCGCCGGGCTATCTCGGTCGCGGTACGCAGGCCGCCGAGCTCGTCGACGAGCCCGTTGGCGGCGGCGTCGGCGCCGGTCCAGACCCGTCCCCTGGCGATCTCGTGCACCCGGTCCACACCCATCCTGCGGCCGGCGGCCACCTTCTCGATGAACTCACGGTAGACCGCGTCCAGCCAGGCGTTGATCCGGTCCCACTCGTCGGCGGTGAACGGGTGGGTGGGCGCGAGCATGGTCGCCCTGCTGCCCTCGGCCACGGAATCGGTCGTGATGCCGGCGCGTTCCAGCGCTCCGGCGAGCACCGGCTTACCCATGATCACGCCGATCGACCCGGTGACCGTGCCGGGCTGCGCGACGATCACGTCGGCGGCCATCGAGATGTAATAGCCTCCTGAGGCGGCCACGTCGCTCATCGACACCACCACCGGCTTGCCGGCCGCGCGGGTCCTGACCACCTCGCGCCAGATCACATCCGATGCGACGGATGACCCGCCAGGGCTGTTGACCCGGAGCACGACCGCGCGGATGCGCTCGTCGGAGGTCGCCGACCGCAGCGCGCCCGCCACGGTGTCCGAGCCCATGGCCGCAACCGGGCCCCGGCTGCTGCGGCCCTGCCGGATCGGCCCGGACGCGTGGATCAGCGCCACGTGGCGCTCACGCGGGTTGGGCAGGCGGCGCGCCCGCTGCGCAAGGGCGTGAGCCCGCTGGTAGCGGACGACGTACTGCAGGATCGCGTCGGGCCCCGCCTCCTTGCGCACGTCAGCGTAGACCTCATCCCGGTAGCCCAGCGCGTCCACCAGGCCCTCAGCCAGGGCTTCGGCGGCCAGGAACGGGCCGCGGTCCAGCAGTGCCCTGGCGTCGGAAAGGGTCTTGCCGCGGCGTT
Source organism: Streptosporangiaceae bacterium (assembly GCA_019246795.1). Taxonomy (GTDB): domain Bacteria; phylum Actinomycetota; class Actinomycetes; order Streptosporangiales; family Streptosporangiaceae; genus Palsa-504. The sequence continues at coordinate 7,934 of JAFAPY010000078.1, forward strand.
CGGCGACGGCGGCGCTGATCTGCTCGGCGACCGAGGCGGCAAGGCGTTCGGCGGCTTCGCGGGCCGGCGCGGTGAAGCCGCGCTCGGTCAGGTTGTCGGCCGCCGTCTTGTACTCATAGCGTTTGGCGCTTTCGAAGTCGATACCGATCTTGGCCAGCGCGTCATGCAGGAACAGCTGTTCGACCGCAACGCCGGTCAGCCCGAGCGAGCCCGAAGGCTGCAGGTAGATGCGGTCGAACGCGGTAGCCAGGTAGTAGGGCAGGGTGCCGTGGGTGAACTCGCCGAAGGTCTCGGCCCACGCGACGGCGAGCTTGCCGGACTCGCGGAACCCGGCGACCGCCTCGCGGACCTCCTGCATGCGGGCCAGCCCGATCCGGCCGCCGCCCACCTTGGCGACCAGGGCACGCACCCGGTCGTCGTCACGGGCACGCCGCAGGCCCTCGGCCACGTCGGACAGCCTGGTCCTGCGCATGGCGAGGACCGCGGACAGCGGATCGGCTGCCGGGCCCTCCGCGATGCCCTCGGTGAGGTCGAGTTCCAGGATGAGCGGGGCCGTCTGGCGCTGCCATAGCCTGGTAAGCGGTTCAGTGAGCTGCACGGCGAGTTTCGGGTCTGCCATGCGGCCAGCTTAGGCGGCAGCACCTGGGGGCAGGGAGGTCGGGATCAGCGACGAGCCGGTCACGATCGTGGTGGACGCCGCCAACGTGATGGGCGCGCGTCCCGACGGCTGGTGGCGGGACCGGGTCGGCGCCGCGCTCCGGCTGTACCGCGAGCTGGCCCGGCTGGCTGCCGGCGGGCGGCCCGTGCTGGGCGAGGAGGCCGGGCCGCCGGCGTTCGTGATGGTCCTGGAGGGTACCGCCAGGGCCGCCGCCTCCCGGCTCCCGGCGGCCGATGCCGGCCGCCCGGGCGAGGTCGCCGTGGTGCAGGCGCACGGGTCCGGCGATGACGCGATCGTGGCGCTGCTCCGCGAGCTGCCCGGGCGCCGCATCGTCGTGACAGCCGACCGGCAGCTGCGGGACAGGTCGCTGGCGGCGGGCGCGACCGTCCGCGGCCCCGGCTGGCTTCTCGGCCTGCTGCGGGGCGACTGAGCGGCCGCGTGGCGGCTTGCCCGACGCGCGCGCTCCAGACAGCACTGAGCGGCCGCGTGGCGGCTTGCCCGACGCGCGCTCCAGACAGCACTGAGGCTCCGGGGCGCCGCGTCGGGAGGCGGGCTGTTCGGGCCGCCCGGCCCGTTCAACCGGGCGGCCCCCTTCCCCTCTCGCGCCCCGGCGCACTGGGTCGCCGGAGCGAGCATCGTAGCAGGCAGAACGGCCTTCCCGCCCGGATTCGGCGCACAAGCGCGGTTTGGCAATCCCCCGGCGGCGGCCGTAGCGTGAGCCTTCGGACAGTTCGAAACAACGGGACGGAAGATGCCTGTGGGTGTGTTGCTCGCTGTCGCAATTGCCGCGTGTGTCGTCTTGCTGCTCGCCGCTGACCGCGCGGTCAAGGCGGCCAGGAAGGCCAGGCGGCGACGAGAGGCGAGCGGGGCGCTCACCTCTGTGATGCCGGTCATCGGTGACCATGAGCCGCGCACGGTGAGCTAGGCGAACCTGTGCGGGTCGTGGTGCTGGCTGACACTCATGCGCCCCGGCGGTGGCGGGCCTGTCCGTCGCGGGTGGCCGCCCAGCTGCGCGGCGCCGATCTCATCCTGCACGCCGGCGATGTGTGCACCGCCGCCGTCCTGCGCGAGCTGGAGTGCTACGCGCCGGTCGCCGCGGTGCTGGGGAACAACGACGGACCCGACGTGGCCGACTGGGGTGCCGGGCCGACCGCCGAGCTGGACGCCGACGGGCTCCGCGTGGCGATGGTGCATGACAGCGGTCCCACTCGCGGCCGGCTCACCAGGATGCGGCGCGCGTTTCCGGGCGCGGACCTGGTGGTGTTCGGGCATTCGCACATCCCGCTCGATGAGTCCGCACCCGGCCTGCGCATCTTCAACCCCGGCTCGCCGACCGACCGCAGGCGGCAGCCGCACGGGACGATCGGCGTGCTCCGCATCGAATCCGGCCGCCTGGTAGCGGCCCGGATCGTGCCAGTCACGTAAGTACGGCCGCGGCAGGCCGCGCCCGCGGGTCTAGCGCGCGCCGGGGCCCGCTACTCGGTCCACCAGTCCTCGTCGTTCTCGTCGTTCTCCGCGGCCTGCCCGGCGGCGCTGGCCGGGGCGGTGCCGCCCTGGGCGGCGGCGGAGCCGCCGCTCGGCGCCCCGGGGCGCTGAACCACCTCCATCCGGGTGGCCGACACGGAAGCCTTGGTCGCCTGGCGGGCGTCGGCCTGGGTCGGCTGCACCGTGGTCGGCGGCACCGTGGGCCCCGCCGTCCCGTTGCCCGCGTTGGCAGGCGCCGGCTGCGCGGCGGTGGCGGGCTTGGCCTGCGGCGGCACGGGGGCGGGGTGAGCATCCATGGCGGGCAGCTGCCCGCCGAGCAGCTGGCGTACCTGCGCCAGGTGGCTGGCGATGCTGTCTTGCTGCCTGCCCAGCTCGTCGACCTCGCGCTGGGCCGCGGCGCGCCGGCGCTCGGCATCGTCCCTGGCCTCGGCCACCAGCTGCTCGGCCTGGGCCTTGGCCTGGCTGACGATCTGGTCCGCGTCCTTCTTGGCGTTGCTGACCAGCTGGCTGGCGTGGGTGTCGGCGTCGCGCCGGGCCTGGTCGGCCTGCGCGCCGGCCTTCGCCGCCCGCTGCTCGGCGGTGGACGCACGCTGCTCGGCCTCGGACACCACCTTCTGCGTCGCGGCCTGCGCGGCGGCCAGCCGTTCGGTTTCCTGGCGCTCGGCCTCCTCCCTTCGCGCCGCGAGGGCGATGTCGAACTCCGCCTCGGCCTGCGCCCGCTGAGCCTCGCTCTCCTCAAGGCTCCGCTGCGCCTGGCTGCGCATCTCGTCGGCCTGGCGCTTGGACGTGGTCAAGATCTCGTCACGGTCGCGCTTGGCGGCGGCCTTGAGCTGGGCGACCTCGCGTTCGGTGCTGGTGCGCAGCTTGGCGATGTCACGCTCGGCCGCGGCACGCTTTTCCGCCACTTCGTGATCGGCCGTCGTCCGCAGCTTGGTCACCTCGCGCTCGGTGGTCGAGGTCAATTCGTCGGCCTCCCGCCGGGCCGTGGTCCTGACCGACTCGGCCTCGCGCGCGGCGGCGCCGCGCAGGTCATCGGTTTCACGCTTGGCGTTCGCGCGCAGCTCGGCCGCCTCGTTCTCCGCGGCGGCGCGCAGCTCCGCCGCGTCGGCCTTGGCCGCGGCCCTGACCTCGCTGGCTTCGGACCTGGCGGCCTGGACCAGCTCGGTGGCCTGCTCCTCAGCAAGCCGGAGCAACTGCTCAATGCGCGCGCCAAGCCCTGAATACGTCGGGCGTTCCTGCTCCTGAATCTGGCGCTGCGCCTCGGACAGCTCCCGCTGCAGCGCCTGCGCGTGGTCGCGGTGCTGACGAGCCTCGGCTCCAACCTGCCTGATGTACTCATCGACCTGGTGCCGGTCGTAGCCCCGCATCACCGTGGCGAACTCGCGCGGCGGGGCGTCGTGGAGGTTGGTCAGCTGGGCATCAGTGTCGGACTGCATGTGTGGCCTGATCCTGAATAGACGAGACGATCGGTGAGTGGACGAGACGGCGACACGGTTTCGCGGCGAGCGCCGGCCTACCACGGCTCCCGCCCGGTGACTGGCAGACTACCCTTCCATTGCGGGCTTTGCCGGCCCCTTGGAGCTTCTCCATGCTATGCATCCCAGGGCGCGCCCGGCGCCCGGATCCGCCATCCCCTGCGCTCGGATCCGCCGTCGTCGTCAGCGCGGGTGACCGGCGGCCTGGACGAGTTCGGTGAGCACGCCGCCGAGGTCGCCGGGGTGCAAGAACGCGATCGACGCGCCCATGGACCCGTGCCGCGGCCGCTCGTCCAGCAGCCGGATTCCGGTCGCGCCGATCTCTGCCAGCGCCTGCCCGATGTCGGCGACACCGTATCCGACGTGATGGATGCCTTCGCCGCGCCGGTCGAGGAACCTGCCCACCGGGGTGTCCGGGGCCAGCGGCTCCAGCAGCTGGACATAGCCCACGCCGGGCGCGCCCACGCCGGCCGGGCCCGCACCCACCTGGAGCATGGCCTCGCGGACGCCCTGCTCCTCGTTCACCTCCACGCTCGCCACCTGCAGGCCGAACGTCGCCTGGTACATCCGCACCGCCGTGTCCAGGTCGCGGCAGGCGATGCCGACATGGTCGATGCGGCCCAGCAGCGGTAGCACGATCTGCCTCCTGCTCCACGGGTATCGTTACGGACATGAGTGAACCACGTCAGCCGGTCATCGTCGGCGGCGCGCGGACGCCGGTGGGCCGCCTGCTCGGGGCCCTTGGCCCCAAGTCTGCCAGCGACCTGGGCGGCGTCGCCATCGCGGGCGCGCTCGAGCGGGCGGCCGTGCGCCCGGAGCACGTCGAGTACGTGATCATGGGCCAGGTGCTGCAGGCCGGCGCGGGGCAGATCACGGCGCGGCAGGCAGCGGTCGTGGCGGGCATACCCATGACTGTCCCGGCGCTGACGGTGAACAAGGTGTGCCTGTCCGGGCTGGACGCCATCGCGCTCGCGGCCGCGCTTGTCAGGCTCGGCGAGCATGACCTGGTCGTGGCGGGCGGCATGGAGTCGATGACCCAGGCGCCGCACCTGCTGCCGAAGTCCCGGTCCGGGTACAAGTACGGCCCGGTACAGCTCGAAGACTCCATGGCCGTCGACGGGCTGACCGACGCGTTCGACCACCTGTCGATGGGGGAGTCCACCGAGAAGAGCGGGCGCACGCTCGGCATCACCCGCCAGCAGCAGGATGCCTTTGCCGCCGCGAGCCACCAGCGCGCCGCGGCGGCGGCCAAGAACGGCCTGTTCGCCGCCGAGATCGTCCCGGTGACGGTCCCGCATCGCGGCGAGCAGCTGACCGTGACCGAAGACGAGGGCATCCGGCCGGGCACCACCGCCGAGGCGCTGGCCAGGCTGCGACCCGCCTTCGCCGCGGACGGCACGATCACGGCGGGCAATTCCTCGCAGATCTCCGACGGTGCCGCCGCCGTCGTGGTCACCTCGGCGCGGATAGCCGAAAGAGCCGGGCTGGACGTGCTCGCCGAGATCGGCGCGCACGGCAGTGTGGCCGGCCCGGGCAACTCGCTGCACTCCCAGCCGTCGCACGCCATCTCCCAGGCCCTGGCCAAGGCGGGCAAGGCCGTGGCCGACCTGGACCTGATCGAGATCAACGAGGCGTTCGCCGTGGTCGCCATCCAGTCGATGCGCGACCTGGGCGCCGGCCCCGACATGGTGAACGTCAACGGCGGCGCGATCGCGATCGGCCACCCGATCGGGGCCTCTGGAGCCCGGATCGCGCTGCACCTGTGCTATGAGCTGCGCCGTCGCGGCGGCGGGCTGGGCGCCGCCGCGCTGTGCGGCGGCGGCGGCCAGGGCGAGGCGCTGCTGCTGCAGGTCCGCGGCTGAGCCGACCGTGCCCGCTCGCGACACCGCACCCACGGCAGCGGCACCAACGCAGCTCGGCCGCGCGCGAGCGGGCGATGCCCGGGCGCTGGCCAGGCTGATCTCGCTTGTGGAGAACCAGTCACCACAGGTTCGTTCTGTCATCAGAGATCTTCTGCCGCATGCGGGCGGCGCGAGGATCATCGGCCTGACCGGGGCTCCCGGCGTGGGGAAATCCACGGTGACCGGCGCGCTCGTCGGCGCGTTCCGCGCCGCGGGCCGCCGGGTGGCGGTGCTTGCCATCGACCCGACGTCGCCGTTCACCGGCGGGGCGCTGCTCGGCGACAGGATCCGGATGCAGGATCATGCCACCGACGACCAGGTGTTCATCAGGTCGATGGCCAGCCGCGGTCACCTGGGCGGGCTGGCGACCGCGGCGCCGCAGGCGATCAGGGTGCTGGACGCGGCCGGGTTCGAGCTGATCATCATCGAGACGGTCGGCGTCGGCCAGGACGAGGTCGAGGTCGCCTCCTACGCCGATTCGGTCGCCGTGCTGCTCGCGCCGGGGCTGGGCGACTCGGTCCAGGCGGCCAAGGCAGGTGTCTTGGAGATCGCCGACCTGTTCGTGGTGAACAAGGCGGACAAGCCGGACGCCCAGCAGGTGGTGCGGGACATCCGCACCATGCTCGCGCTCGCCGAACGGGCCCGCGGCGACTGGAAGCCGCCCGTCATCGCCACGGTCGCGACCAACGGGCCGAACGACAAGGGCATCGCCGAGCTGGTGACCCGCCTGGAGGCGCACTGGTCCTGGCTCAGCTCCTCCGGGCGGCTGGAACGGCGGCGGCGGGCCAGGGCACGCGAGGAGATCACCGCGCTGGCCGTCGCCTCGCTGCGGGCCCGGCTCGATACCAGGTGCGCCGACGAGCTGGCGGACCGGGTGGCCGCAGGCGCCCTGGACCCGTTCCAGGCCGCCGACGAGCTGCTTGCCCGGCAGACGGGTTAGGTGCGCACCGTGGGCAAGCCGCTTGACCTGCCGTTCGACCCGATTGACCGGGCAGCGCGGATCTGGGAGGCAAGGTTCGGCCCGTCGCCGTCCATGGCCGCGGTCACCTCGATCATGCGCGCCCAGCAGATCCTGCTCGGCGAGCTCGATGCGCTGCTGCGGCCCTATGACCTGACGTTCGCCCGGTACGAGGCGCTGGTGTTGCTCACGTTCAGCCGCCGCAGCGCCCTGCCGCTGCGGGTGATCGGCAAGCGGCTGATGGTGCATCCCACCAGCGTCACCAACATCATCAGGCGCCTGGAGGCTCAGCAGATGGTGACCCGCAGGCCGAACCCGGCCGACGGCCGGGGCACGCTCGCCGAGATCACCGCGGCCGGCCGGGACGTGGTGGAGCGGGCGACCCGGGATCTGATGGCGGCGGAGTTCGGCATGGGCGGGTATGCGCCCGGCCAGCTCAAGGAGATCTTTGACCTGCTCCGCGGCCTGCGCCTGGCCGCGGGCGACTTCATCCCGCAGACGGCTCCTGAGCCCGGCCAGGGCCGGCCTAAGACGGCCGTTATGGGCCGCCGATAAAGGAGGGCTGCCACGCCAGCCCGCCGTCGACGGTGAACCAGACGGCGTCGGCCGCGGGGTCGGCGGGCAGCGCGATGCCCTGCTCGTCGGTGGTCATGCCCACGTAGGCGAACCCTCCGGCGGGCAGGCCCCCGGTCACCGAAGCCGCCTGCCAGGTGGTATTTGCGGCGCCGGGCCCGGCGCTTGATCAGCTCGAAGGTACCCGGCGGCGGCGGCAGCGGCTCGATACGGTCGCGCACCCAGGAGTCCAAGTCATCACGCCGGTCAGCCATCGAGGTCCCCGAGCGCCGTCTTCAACCTGGCCCGCGCCGCGAACAGGTCGGCCTTGATGGTGCCTTCCGGTCGGCGCAGCAGCATGGCGACCTCCCTGATGCCGAACCCGCCGTAGTGCAGCAGGAACGGGTCGCGCAGCCGCGGCGGCAGCGAGGCGATGAGACTGCGGACATCCACGTCCTGCTCCGGATAGGCCACCGCGTCCGCGGCCGCGGTGACGCTGCGGATGGCCCGCCGTTCCCGCTCCGCCTTGCGCCAGTGGTCACGGATCAGGTTGGTCGCGATCACGTATAGGTAGCTCTGCGGGCTGTCCACCCGGGTCCACCGGGACAGCAGCCGCACGAACGCCTCCGACGCGATCTCGTGCGCGGTGTCATCGTCGCCGACCAGCCGGCGCACCCATCCGGCGAGCCGGGGATAAATGCCCTTGAACAGCTCCTCGGCATACTCGGCGCCGCCCAGATACACATCACCAGCGGCGCCCACCGGCTCTCCCTCGATGATGTCGCCGGGAGGCGAGCCAGACACCGCACCCGCGCACCCCGCGTGCCCGCTTCCTGCCAGGATCACCGTGCAGGGACCGGTTGGGGCGTCCTTGAGAACGCCGGCGTGATACGGCAAGACCTACCACACTTCCGCTCGGCGACGCGGTCGCCAGCCCTCGGTTCCGCGCCCGGCCGCGCCCCCGTTGCCGTCCGGGCACCTTGCGCTTAAAGAGACGACGCAGGCGGGGCAGCGGTTGCCCCGTGCTTCCCTTTTTCGTCGTGCCGGGCGGACGGTGGTGCCTGGCTGCCGCGACGTGTCACGCCGGACATACACTGAGCGCAGATAGTAGGACGTCCTACTATCTGCGCTCAGTCCCATCCGAAAGGCGCAGTACATGGACGCGGGCAGGAAGCGCTGGCAGCGCAGCTACGACGAGGCGGCCAAGCGCGATGCGGACTTCACCACGCTGTCCGGGCTGGAGATAGCCCCGGTGTACGGGCCGCCGCCCGACGCGGTGGTGCCGGGCATGGAGCGGATCGGCTGGCCCGGGGAGTTCCCGTTCACGCGGGGCATCCACGCCAGCGGGTACCGGGGCAAGCCGTGGACGATCCGCCAGTTCTCCGGCTTCGGCAACGCGCGGCAGACCAACGAGCGATACCACATGCTGCTGCGCGGCGGCGGCACCGGGCTTTCCGTGGCCTTCGACATGCCGACCCTGATGGGCCGCGACTCCGACGACCCCCGCTCGCTGGGCGAGGTGGGCCACTGCGGCGTGGCGATCGACTCGGCGGCCGACCTGGACGTGCTGTTCGACGGCATCCCGCTGGAGCAGGTCACCACGTCGATGACGATCAGCGGGCCCGCGATCCCGGTGTTCTGCATGTACCTGGTGGCGGCCGAACGCCAGGGCGCCGAGATCTCCCGGCTGGACGGCACGCTGCAGACCGACATCTTCAAGGAGTACATCGCGCAGAAAGAGTGGCTGTTCGGTCCCCGCCCGCACCTGCGGCTCATCGGCGACCTGATGGCCTACTGCGCGCGCCACGTCCCCAGGTACAAGCCGCTGTCGGTGTCTGGCTACCACATCAGGGAGGCGGGCGCGACGGCCGCGCAGGAGCTTGCCTTCACGCTGGCCGACGGGTTCGGCTACGTGGAACTCGGCATGTCCCGTGGCCTGGACGTGGACGAGTTCGCGCCGCGGCTGTCGTTCTTCTTCGACGCGCACATCGACTTCTTCGAGGAGATCGCCAAGTTCCGCGCCGCCCGCCGGATCTGGGCACGGTGGCTGCGCGACGTCTACGGCGCCAGGACCGAGCGCGCCCAGTGCCTGCGCTTCCACACCCAGACGGCCGGCGTCTCGCTGACCGCCCAGCAGCCCGGCAACAACGTCGTCCGCACCGCGGTCGAAGCGCTGGCGGCGGTGCTCGGCGGGACCAACTCCCTGCACACAAACGCCCTGGACGAGGTGCTTGCGCTGCCCAGCGAGGCGGCGGCGGAGACCGCGCTGCGCACCCAGCAGGTGCTCATGGAAGAAACCGGCGTGGCGAACGTCATCGACCCGCTCGGCGGGTCCTGGTACGTGGAGGCGCTGACCGACCGGCTGGAGTCCGAGGCCGAGGCGATCTTCGCCCAGATCCGCCAGATGAGCCCGGACGGCTCGATGACCGGCGGGATCCTGGCGGGCATCGAGGACGGCTGGTTCACCGGCGAGATCGCCGAGGCCTCCTTCGCCTACCAGCAGAAGCTGGAGAAGGGCGAGAAGAAGATCGTCGGCGTCAACACCCACACCGACGCGGTCGCCAATCCGCTGCAGATCCTGCGGATCAGCCCGGAGGTGGAACGAGAGCAGGTCCGCGCGCTGGGCCGCCGCCGCGCCGAGCGCGACAACAAGGCGGTGGACGCGGCCCTGGCGGCGCTGCTAGCGGCGGCGCGCACCGACGCGAACCTGGTGCCGCCGATACTGAACGCCGCCCGCGCTGAGGCCACGCTCGGCGAGATCTGCGGCGCCCTGCGCGGCGAATGGGGCGCCTACGCCGAGCCCGCGGCGTTCTAACACGGCATGGCGACCTCAAGCCCGGCCTCCCTGGCGGCGGCGAGCAGGCGGTCGTCGTAGGACACGAACGCGGCGAGGTCCCGCCTCAGCGCCAGCGCGGAGGCCAGGTGGATGGCCTGTGCCGCATCCAGCTCCTGCGGCGGCAGCGTCGCGGAGGTGTCGAGCACCTCAGCGGTCAGCGCCACCCGGGCGATCCGCTTGATCAGCCGGTAGCTGCGCGGCAGCGCGCCCGGTTCCGCCTGCCAGATCGCCCGGGGCACCTCCGCCCGGCACGTCGCGCTGGATACCAGCGGCTGATCGGCGCGCTCGCCGAGCCACCGGGCCAGCGCCGCCGATTCCGGCGCGGCCAGCGCCAGCTTGACCAGGGCCGACGAATCAAGGTAGATCACGGGCGCCCCTGCCGCCACGGGTACGGATCGAGGTCGGCGACGCCGCCGCTTTCCTCGGCGGGCTCGATGACCCCCGCCGCGATCAGGCGCTCCAGCGGGCTGCCGGGCGCAGCGACCGGGATGAGCTGGGCAACCGGTCGTCCCCTGTTGGTGATGTCCACCGTGTAGCCCTTCTCCGCGAGGTCGACGTAGACGCTCGCGTACTGGCGCAGTTCCCTGATCCCGATGCGCGTGCTGGCCGATGACCGCGGTGCGGCCTGTGCCCGCGAGGCGGGCCGGCCGGGTTCCCGGGTCTGTGCGGGCCGGTCCCCGGTACGGTGCCGGGCGCTCACCGGCAGCGGATCCCGCCGCTGCCCCGGGGTATCACTCATCGTGCCACCGTAGCACGCCAAATGCTACGATGACCCGGCATGCCCAGCGATGCTGGCTTACCGCTGCCCGATCTGGCGCTGCTCGATCTGGCGCTGCGCTTCGCCGATGACGCGTCCCACGTCCCGGCCGAACCAGACGTCGCACGGGTGACCGGTTCGTCCCGACCGGGCGTTCGCCGCCAGTTCCGCCAGTGCGATCCGCAACGCCGTGACCGCATCGGTGCCGCCGAGCGGCGCCGCCGACCGGCCGGAGTCTCCCCACAGGTACGCCTCGACGCCGGCGGCGGCCGCGCCCGCGCTGCCGGTGAGGGTCGCCATGCTGGTCGGGCCGCCCTGGTGGTGCAGGACCAGATGGGCGACGTCGGCAGGGCCCGCGTCGGCGGTGACCGAGGTCACCGGGCCGAGGGCCGCCCACATGAGCGAGATCACGTGCGGGCCGAGGTCCCACAGCGCGCCCTTGTCCCTGCGCCACGGGGTGTTGTACGGGCTCGGTTCGAGCAGCGCCGATGCGAGCCAGTCGAAGACGCCGCCGGCCCAGGCCCCGCGGTCGGCGACGTCGGCAAGCCAGGCCCGCACGTCCGGAACGAACCTGTGCGTGAAGAAAACCACCGAAGCGACCCGGGCCTGCCGCACGGCGTCGGCCAGGGCGTCCGCCTCGGCCCGGGACAGCGCGACGGGCTTCTCCAGCAGCAGGTGCTTGCCGGCCCGGGCGGCCCTGACGGCGATGGGAGCCTGCACATCTGGCGCAATCGCGAACGCCACCGCATCGACGGCGGCCAGCAACTGCGACACGTCGGAATAGGCGGTGGCGCCGTAGCCGGCCGCCAGCTCCGCCGCGGCATTGGCGTTGCGGCCCCAGACTGCGGCGAGCGTGATGCCCTCGGTCGACGTGAGCGCGGGCGCGTGCGTGACGCGCGCCCAGTACCCGGTGCCGAGCAGGCCGAATCTCAATGGTGCCGATGTCACGACGTGATCATGCCATGCGATGCCGGGAACGCAGGCGCGGCGCGCGCCCCGCTAGCTGCGCCCCTCGTCCGCGCCAGGCGGGACGTCGAGCGTGATCACATCGGCGTCAGGGCGGGGCACGGCCCGGCGGCCGCTCGCCCGCTGCCAGTAGGTTTCCTTGCCCAGCAATGCCTCGCCGAACCGGTCGAACTCCGCGATCACCTTCTGCGTTGCCTCGGTAATCGCGGCACCGGTCCGCTCGCGAAGCTGCTCGAGCTGCCGGGACACCTCAAGCCGCACCTGCGCTGCCACCTCGTCTTCGGTTAGGGCACGCAGCTCCCGCTTGGCCTCCCGCACGGCGGCGTGCAGGTCCTTCGTGGCAGCGTGGGCTTCGCGGATCAACTCGCGGCACTCGGCCATCGCCGCTTGCAGCCGGTCCAGTTCGCTCACCAGGTCCTCCTCACTCGCGTCACTCGCGGCAGGACCTCGTTCTGTGCATCCACGAGCAAGCGGGCGGCACCTGGCCAGGGTACCAACCGATACGACGCCGACTGACCGGCGCCTGCACCGGCCCGCCGTTCCCGGGCGCTTCGGCAGGCGGCTGGACGGGGAGGTGGCGAGCATGCGGCAGGATGGAATCATGCAGCCGCAAGATTTTTCGCTCTACGGTGCCGTCGACCTCGGCGCGCGGCAGGCGGCCGCGCAGCGCAGGCAGCAGGCGGCTCAGTCCGACGGCTCCGCCGCGCCGGGCGGCGGGCCGGTCCTGGAGGTCACCGAGCAGACCTTCAACACCGACGTGGTGGAGCGCTCCCGGACCACGCCGGTCATCATCGATTTGTGGGCGGAGTGGTGCGAGCCGTGCAAGCAGCTCGGGCCGGTGCTCGAGAAGCTTGCAGCCGAGGCGGGCGGCCAGTGGATCCTCGCCAAGGTCGACGTCGACGCGAACCCACAGCTGAGCGCGGCACTGCAGGTGCAGAGCATCCCGATGGTGGTCGCGGTCATCGGCGGCCAGCTGGTCGACGGCTTTCTAGGGGCCATACCCGAGGCGCAGGTCCGGCAGTGGATCGGCCAGGTCCTGGCGGTGGCGGAGAAGATGGGCCTAAGCACGGCCGGCGGCGAGCCAGCCGGGGACGCCGCGCCGGACCAGCCGCAGGCCGCCGAGGTGCCGCCGGCCTACGCCGAGGCGCGCGCGGCCATGGAACGCGGCGACCTGGACGCCGCGGCACGGGCGTTCGAGAAGGAACTGGCGGCCTCGCCAGGCGATCCGGTCGCCAGGTCGGGGCTTGCCCAGGTCAACCTGGTACTGAGGGTCAGCTCGTACGACCAGGCCCAGGCCCGCAAGGAAGCGGCCGAACGGCCAGGTGACGTCGCGGCGCAGATCCGGGTAGCGGACATCGACATGGCGTCGGGACGGGTCGAGGAGGCGTTCGACCGGCTGCTTGGCGTAGTGCGGCGCAGCTCGGGCGAGGAAAAGGACCAGGCGCGCGCGCACCTGGTCGGCCTGTTCGACGTGCTCCCGCCGCGCGACCCGCTCGTCGCCAGGGCCCGCTCCGCCCTGTCCGCCCTGTTGTTCTGAGCTCTGCCTGTCCTGAGGTCTGCGTGTCCCGAGTCTGCCTGTCCCGGGGCCGTCCGGCAGCGCGACGGGGCCGTCCGGCAGCGCGAGCACTGGGCACAACGCCTGGCGTAGGCGGCACGGCAGGCGTAACCGGCTGCGCGTCTCCGCGGTCTCGGCCTCCGCGAGCTGCTCCAGGACCGGGAGCGCGTCGGCCAGCGCGGACCGCTGCTCGGCGGTAAGCAGCCGCAGGCTCTCGGCCAGCATCAGCGTGCTCTCAGTGCGGATGCGCTCCAGCGCCTCCTGACCGTGCGGGGTGATGGCTAGGGTGGTCGCCCGCGCGTCACTCGGGTCCGGGTACCTGTGCACGCACCCGCTTTCCTCCAGCGCGGCGACCACGCGGGTCAGCGTGGACGGCGCGATCCCCTCGGCGGCCGCCAGGTCGCCGAGCCGCATCGGCCCGGAGCTCCCCACGGTGGCCAGCGCGGCCAGCTGCGAAGGCGTCAGCCCGGCCAGTTCGTGCTTGCGCAGCCGCCGGGACAGCCTGGCCAGAGCGACCCGCAGCCTGGTGACGTCGATCTCGGGATCGCCCGGGTCAACGGCCAGCTCCCATTCCGGGTCGCCAGCCCGATCGGCCGGCATCGCATAACGCTCGCCGGCTACTGATTCCGCGCTCACCTTTTCAGCCTACGCGGTGCGCGCCATAGGCTGGAGTGCAGCGAAAAGGCGGACACCGGCGTGATGCTTGCCTGCTGCGCGGTGAGGCGCGGCCGAGGGCAGCCTCGTCGGCGCGGTCGCGCGGACGCCGCCACCGGCAAGCTGATCGATGATGGAGACATGGACGAAATGGCATCGGAAGATCTGGCTGGCCGCCTGCTCGTTGCCACCCCGATGCTGGGTGATCCGAACTTCCGCCGCACCGTCGTCCTGCTCGTGGAGCACGAGGTCGAGCAGGGCACGCTGGGCGTGGTGCTGAACCGGCCGACCAAGGTGGCTGTCGGCCAGGTGCTCGAGCCGTGGACCGAGCTGGTCAGCAACCCGCCGGTGGTGTTCAGCGGTGGCCCTGTCGCGCCGAACAGCGCGCTCGCGCTGGCCCTGGTGCCGGGGACGGACGAGCCCGTCGGGTGGCACCCGCTGGACAGCGTGCCCGCCACGGCCCGGCTCGGGCTGGTCGACCTTGACGCCCCGCCGGGCCTGCTCGCCCCGGCGATCGCCTCCCTCCGGGTGTATGCGGGCTACGCCGGCTGGAGCGCCGGCCAGCTTGACGCGGAGATCGCAGAAGGGGCGTGGTACGTGCTGCCTGCCGAGCCGTCCGACGCGTTCAGCGCCGAGCCGGACCGGCTGTGGCCCACGGTGCTGCGCCGCCAGGGTGGCGAAATGGCGTATCTCGCGACATATCCGGACGACCCCGGGCTGAACTAACGGCACCGGGAGCGCGTAAACTTGCCAGACGTGAGTGGCACTGAGGTTCTCCCCGACCAGGACCTGCGCACGCACGAGGAGGCGCGGCCTGACCTGTCGCACGGCGACGGTGATCACGAGCGGTTTGCGCACTACGTGGACA
>JAFAPY010000146.1 GCA_019246795.1 Streptosporangiaceae bacterium
GGGCAACCTCCGCGGCCGCGGGCAGCTCGGCGGGCTCCCGTGAGCAGTAATCCAGCGCTGCCCACAGGTTATCCCGCTCGCCAGACATGCGCGCGAACGTCTCCGGCTGCCTGCCGTCCCAGGCTCCGACTTGCCGGGCCAGCTCGCATATCCAGTCGAAGTGGCGCTTCTGCATGGCGGCCTGCTCGCCGACCTCGCGCAACTGCGTCAGGCCGAACTGGCGCATGGTCTCTAGCAGCCAGTAGCGCGGTGGGGCAGCGCCCTTCAGCTGCCGTTTCAGGATGGACTTGTCCACCAGCGTGCCGAGCAGGCTCGCGATACGCTCAGCGGGAATCCGCGGGTCGGAGCAGACGGCGGTCGCTGCGTCTTCCTCGAACCCGCCGGCGAACACCGACAGCCGGGCCCATAGAAGCCGCGCTTGCTCGTCGAGCAGGCCGTAGCTCCAGCCGATCGTGGCCTCGAGCGTCTGCTGGCGGGCCTCCGCACCGCGGTTCCCTGTGCCCAGGATCGATAGTTCGCTGGCCAGGCCTTCGTTCAGCTGCTCCAGGCTCAGCGAGGCTAGCCGGACCGCGGCCAGTTCAAGCGCCAGCGGGATGCCATCCAGCTTGCGGCAAAGCAGCAGGACCTGCTCGGCACTGGCCGCGTCGACGGTGAAGCAGGGACTGACGGCCGCGGCCCGTTCGCTCAGCAGCCACACGGCGTCACAGCCGAGCAGCCGCGGCACCGAAGTTTCGTCCGCCTCGGCGGGCAGCGACATCGGCGGCACCACCAGCCGGACCTCGCCGGCGACACCAAGGGCCTGCCGGCTGGTGGCCAGCACGTGCAGGTCCGGGCAGGACCGGATGAGGGTGCTGACCAGGGTCGCGCATCCGTCCAGCAGGTGCTCGCAGTTGTCGAGTATCAGCAGCAGGTGTTTGCCGGCCAGGTGCTCGGCCAGCGAGGACAATGATGCGCCCGCGGATAGGTCATGCGCCCCCAGCGCGCCGAACACTGCCTGCGGGACCAGCATCGGGTCCTGTACCGGGGCCAGCGACGCCAGCCAGGCACCGTCGGGGAACCCGCGGGCCATGTCGGCGGCGGCGCGCAGTGCCAGCCGGGTCTTGCCCGCCCCGCCGCAGCCGGTCAGGGTCAGGAGCCGGGTGGTCCCCAGCAGCCGCTTGACCTCACGCAGCTCTTGCCGCCGTCCCACGAAACTGGTCAGCTCGGCCGGCAAGTTAGACCGCCTCAGATGGCGGCCCTGCTGTCCCATCTCAGGGTCAGGGTACGCGGGAAAGCATCGGCGGAGAAGGCCGCTACGGCTGGCCTGGCAGTTCGACGGCGGGCTCGATGCTGATGAACGGGACGAGCGAGGCCTGGTTGACCGCCCGGACCGTTGTCGGGCCGTCGGCGGCGAACAGCGACAGCAGCCGCCCCTGGCGGGCCAGGTAGATCGAACGCAGGTACCGGACACCGTCGCCGCGGGCGCTGAACCGGGCGGCAGCGCCGGTCAGCGCCGCCTGCAGCACGGTGAGCTGCTGTTCGGTGATCTTGGGCAGCCGCCGTTCCACAACAAACAAGCTCCCCGGCCGCGGGCCCGCCGTGGTCGGGGACGCCGTGTCCTGGCCTGGATCACTCATCCGGCCCCTCGGTTCTGCTAGATACTGGTTCCAGCCAGCATGCCCGGGAACAGCCCCGGCCGGCATAGGTGCCAGCACGTACCGCGGCTCGTAACCGCCCCACCGGCAGGCCAGCCATGGACGGCGCCGGGCCCGGCGCAGCGCCCGCGGCCCGCCCTTCCGCCCAGGCGGGCCGCATTCAGGGCCCGCCGCCGCCCTGGCACGGCAGCGCGCACCGGACGGGCTTGCGTACTGATCTACGTGCTGGCACCGATCCCCCAGCTCATGTACCGGCCTAACGTCACGCCCAAGCCTGACCAGCGGTCCCGCCGCCCGGGCATACCCCGGCTCTGCGCTCAGCAGGTGCGGACCAGGCGGCGCGGCACCGCTGCTGGCACCACCGGCTCACCCGGAAGGACAGCCCGATGACCACCATGACCACGCACCAATCCATCACCCCCGGCGCCGGGCCGCTGGCCCGCGCCGCGCGGCTGGGCCTGTGGGCGCTGCCGGTGTGGGCGGCGCTGCTGAGCCTCAGCACGCTGAGGGAGCAGCCCCACTGGCAGACACAACCGGCAGCCTGGTCCCGGTTCGTCACCACCCCCGAGTTCCTGGCCAGCCACCTGGTCGCCAGCATCCTGGGCGCCGCCCTCGGGGCCCTGGGCATGGTCGCGCTGGGCGCGGTGCTGGCCCGCCGCGGCCATCCGGCCGCCGGACTAGCCACGATGGTGACCGGGGTGGTGGCGAACGTCCTGTCCGCCTCAGCCCTCGGCGTCGCCGCGTTCGCCCAGCCCGCCATCGGCCGCAACTACCTGGCCCACCCCAGCGTGGCGGCCCGCCTGCTGATCAAGACTGCGGCGAACGGAGGGTGGCTGACTACCATGATCGTCACTTCCGGCCTGCTGCTGATCGCCAGCGTCATGGTGGCCGGTGTGGGCGTCACCCGCACCAGGTCGCTCCCCCGGGCTGCCGGGATCGGGGTGGCTGTCTCGATGGCCCTGTTTGTGCTCGCCCAGATCCCCGACAGCGGGCCCTGGCAAGCCATCGCTGGCGCCCT
>JAFAPY010000308.1 GCA_019246795.1 Streptosporangiaceae bacterium
GCGTGTTGGCGTTCGGGATGTCCAGGCCGGATTCCACGATCGTGGTCGCGACCAGCACGTCGTAGTTCCGCTCCCAGAAGCCGACCATGATCTTTTCCAGCTCGTGCTCGTTCATCTGCCCGTGCGCCACGGCGATCCGGGCCTCCGGCACCAGCTGGGCCAGGTCGGCGGCGACCTTGCGGATGGAGCTGACCCGGTTGTGCACGAAGAACACCTGGCCGTCCCGCAGCAGCTCGCGCCGGATGGCCGCGGCCACCTGCCGGGCGTCGTAGGCGCCGACGAAGGTCAGGACGGGGTGCCGCTCCTCCGGCGGGGTCAAGATGGTGGACATCTCCCGGATGCCGGCCACCCCCATCTCCAGCGTGCGCGGGATCGGCGTGGCCGACATGGCCAGCACGTCGACCTCGGTGCGCAACCGCTTGAGGTACTCCTTGTGCTCGACCCCGAACCGCTGCTCCTCGTCGATGATGACCAGGCCGAGCCGCGCGAACCGGGTCTCGCTCGACAGCAGCTTGTGCGTGCCGATGACCACGTCCACGCTGCCGTCGGCCAGCCCGCGCAGCGTCTCGGCGGTCTCCGCGCCGCCCTGGAACCGCGACAGCGGGCGCACCGTGACCGGGAACGGGGCGTACCGCTCCGAGAACGTGGCGAAATGCTGCTGGACCAGCAGCGTGGTCGGCACCAGCACCGCGACCTGCTTGCCGTCCTGCACCGCCTTGAACGCGGCGCGGACCGCGATCTCCGTCTTGCCGTAGCCGACGTCGCCGCTGATCAGCCGGTCCATCGGCACCGGCCGCTCCATGTCGGCCTTGACCTCCTCGATGGCGCCGAGCTGGTCCGGGGTCTCCACGTAGGGGAACGCGTCCTCGAGCTCACGCTGCCAGGGGGTGTCCGCGCTGAACGCGAACCCCGGGGAGGCCATGCGGGCCGAGTACAGCCTGATCAGTTCGGACGCGATCTGGCGCACGGCCTTGCGCGCCCGTCCCTTGGCCTTGGCCCAGTCCGCACCGCCGAGCCGGTGCATCACCGGCGCCTCGCCGCCGGTGTAGCGGGTCACCTCGTCGAGCTGGTCGGTGGGCACGTACAGCCGGTCCGGCGGCTGCCCGCGCCTGGCCGCGGCGTACTCGATGACCAGGTACTCCCTGGTCGCGCCGGCCGCGGTCCGCGAGGTCATCTCCAGGTACCTGCCGACGCCGTGCTGCTCGTGCACCACGTAGTCGCCCCGCTGCAGCGCCAACGGGTCGACGCCGCCGCGGCGCCTGCTCGGCATGCGCCGCAGCATGTCCCTGGTGGTGGGCAGCCCGGCCGGATGGCCCGCCAGGTCTCCCTCGGTGAGCAGGGCCAGCCTGACCCCGGGCCAGACGAAACCGTGGCCCAGCCGCGCGGTGGTGACGTAGGGCACGCCAGGTTCCGGCGGCTCCGCCACGCCGGTGGTCCGGGCGCCGATGCCCTCGCCGCGCAGCATCTCGGCCAGCCGCTGCGCCGGGCCGTGGCCCTCGGTGACCAGCACCACCCGCCAGCCATCCGCCAGCCAGCCGCGCACGTCGGCGATCATGCGGGCCGTATCGCCGCGATAGGCAGGTGCCGCGGAGGCATTGATCCAGAACGGCCGGTGCTCCGCGGTCCCGGTCGGCCCTTCGGCGGCGCCGGCGGCTGCGGCTTCCCAGGGCTGCCCGCCTGCGTCGGAGTCGGTGAGCCCGAACGGCGCGACCGTCCACCACGGCAGACCACGCGCCGCGGCGGCGGCGCGGACCCGGGCGATCGGCTGGAACGCGGCGCCGCCCAGGTCGATCGGGGCCTGCCCTCCGGACGCGGCGCTGATCCAGGACGCCTCGAGGAACTCGCGGCTGGTGGCGACCAGTTCCTCGGCCCGGGCACGGATGCGCTCCGGGTCGCAGGCGAGCACGATGCCGCCGGCCGGGACGTGGTCGGTGAGCAGTTCCATCCGTTCGGCGAGCACAGGGGCGAACGCCTCCATGCCCTCGACCGCGATCCCTTCCGCCAGCTTGCTGAGGACGTCGGACAGGGCGGGATGGGTGTCGGCAAGCTCCTTGGCGCGCGCCCGGACCGCGGGGGTAAGCAGCAGCTCACGGCACGGCGGCGCCCAGAGGCCCCGCTCGGCTTCCGGGTCCGGCCCGATGCTGAGCTGGTCGGTGACCTTGAAGTAGCGGATCTCCTCGACTGTGTCGCCGAAGAACTCCACCCGCAGCGGGTGCTCCTCCGTCGGCGGGAACACGTCGACGATGCCGCCCCGGACGGCCATCTCGCCGCGGGCGGTCACCAGGTCGGTGCGCGTGTAGCCGATGTCGGTCAGCCTGGCCAGCACGGCATCGAGTTCGCAGTCCTGGCCCGCCTGCAGGGTCACCGGCTCCAGGTCGCCGAGCCCGGCCACGATCGGCTGCAGCAGGCTGCGGGCCGGCGCGACCACCACGGTCAGCGGCCCGTCCGGCGCGCCGGCGGTGGTGGGGTGCGTGAGCCGGCGCAGCACGGCGATACGCTGCCCGACCGTGTCCGAGCGGGGCGACAGCCGCTCGTGCGGCAGCGTCTCCCAGCCGGGGAAGGTGGCGACCGTGCCCTCGGGCAGCAACGAGCCGAGCGCGGCGGCCAGGTCGTCCGCCTCGCGCGCCGTGGCTGTCACCGCGAGCGCGAACCCCGGCGTCTCCGGCTCGCCCGGCTCGCCGACGGCACGGCGCGCCAGCGCCGCTGCCAGCAGCGGGCGCAGCGGCGTCGGCGCGACCAGGTCCTGCCCGCCGCGGTCCTGCCCGTCGCGCCGCGCGAGCGCATCGCGCACCTGCTGATCGTCGTCGAGGAAACTGAGCAGTCCAGCGAGGCTCATGACGTCCTTGTGCTTGATGGTGGTCCGTTGTCCTGGCGGCCCCGGCGGGCGCGGCGAAGGCCGGGCGGTCCGGGCAGCATGAACCGGCCGGGTCATTGCGGACCCGGCTGTCCCGCGGAACGCTTGGATTTTACGCGCCCCGGCGGCGGCGCTGGCGCCAGGCATACACGAGGTTCAACACCGGTGTTGGGTGTAGTATGCCGCGCGCTGGCATACGGTATGGGTTATTCACCGGCCGTTCGCACGGCCAGCAGGGCTGACAAGTCGCGTCCGGAGGCAAAGCTGACTGCTCAATCACCGCCTCGCCCGCCGCAACGGGCGGCCGGACAAACCCCGCCGCCACAGGCGGCCGGACCAGCCCCGCCGCCACAGGCGGCCGGACCGGCACTGCCTGCGGAGCTCGCGGACTGGCCGGCCTGGACGCTGGACCAGGCGCAGCTCGGTGACCTCGAACTGCTCACCTCGGGGGCGTTCGCGCCGCTGCGCGGCTTCATGACCGCCGCCGACGTGGCCGCGGTCGCCGAACGCGGCATGCTGGCCGACGGCACGCCCTGGCCAGTGCCGGTGACGCTGGAGGTGCCCGCCCGCGCTGTCCCGGACGACGCGGAGCAGCTGGTGCTGCAAGACCATGAGGGATCGCCGCTAGCGGTCATCGCGATCACCGAACGGCTTGCCGTGCCCGGCTCGCGCGATGCGGCAGGCGATGAACTGGCGCGCCTGGCCGGCCCGGTCACCGCGCTTCGCGAGCCCGAGCACGGGCCGTTCCGCCAGCTCCGGCGGCGGCCGGATGAGATACGCGCGGAACTCGCCCCCGGCCGGGCCGCTGACGGCCAGGCCGGAGGGCCTCCCCATGCAGCCTCCGGCGGCAACGTGCTCGCTTACGCGACCCGGCGCCCGCTGAACAAGCGCCACATCGGCCAGCTCCGGCACTATGCCGACCAGCTCGATGCGCGCCTGCTGCTGCTGCCGCTTGTCACCGGGCCGGCCGATGTCGTCACCAGGCCAGAGGCGCTGGTCCGCGCAGTGCTCGCGGCCCGGCAGCATCTTCCGGCCGGCACGCTGGTCGTGCCCGTGCCGCTGGCCCGCAGGGACGCCGGGCCGGCAGCCGACCTGTCCGCCCAGGCGGTCGTCGCCGCTGCCTACGGCGCCACGCACCTGCTGGCCGACGCACCCGGGCTGCACGGACTCAACCCGTCCGACGCCAGGACCGGCACCTGGGCGCTACCCGGGCTGCCGATCTCGGTCATCAGCGCGGGCGAATGGGCTTATGACCCGCGGTCAGAGGTCTGGCGGCCGCTGGCGCTGATCGAGCCGGGCGCCGAACAGGGCGAGCTGACCGACTCCGAGCTTGGCGCGCTGCTCGACTCCGGCGCCGGTATCCCCGGCTGGTTCGCGCCGGCCATCGTGGCACGCGAGCTGCGGCGGGCCCGGCCGCCCCGGGCCGAGCGGGGACTGGTCATCTTCTTCACCGGGCTGTCCGGATCCGGTAAGTCCACCATCGCCCGCGGGCTGGCGGAGGCGCTCACCGAACGCGGGGACCGGACGGTCTCGCTGCTCGACGGCGACCACGTCAGGCACCTGCTGTCGGCCGGGCTGACGTTCTCCCGCGCCGACCGTGACCTCAACATCGCGCGCATCGGGTACGTCGCGGCCGAGGTGGCGCGGCACGGCGGCATCGCGATCTGCGCGCCGATAGCCCCGTACGCGCAGGCCCGCGCGGCGGCGCGGGCAATGGCCACCGAGGTCGGCGACTTCGTGCTTGTCCATGTCTCGACGCCCGTCGAAGTCTGCGAAGCCCGTGACAGGAAAGGCCTGTACGCCAAGGCGCGCGCCGGGACGATCAAGAGCTTCACCGGCGTCTCGGATCCCTATGAGGAACCCCGCGACGCCGACCTGGTGCTCGACACCTCG
>JAFAPY010000375.1 GCA_019246795.1 Streptosporangiaceae bacterium
ACCGCCGTTGTCGCAGGCCGGCTCGGGCCGGCGGGCGCGGCGGCCTGGCGCGGGGTGAGCCTTGCCGCGACGACGTAGGCAACGACCACCGCCACGATCACCAGCGGCGTGACCCGGAGACCGTCGGAGAACAGCAGCAGCGTGGCCAGCATCACCGAGGTCAGCGGAAGGGTGAGCATCACCACGCTCATCGCGCCGATGCCCATGGCCACCCCCGCCACCATCGGCAGCCCGGGCAGGTGGGACATGGCGATGCCGCCGACCGCGCCGATGAACAGCGCCGGGAACGTCGGCCCGCCACGGAAACTGCCCAGCGACACGCCGTAGGCGAGCCCCTTGCACACCAACAGCAGCAGCAGGGCGCCGACGGTGTAGCTGCCGGCGTGCTGGACCAGCGGCGGGAGCGCGGACTGGCCGGAGAACAGGACCTCTGAGGAGGCCTTCCCGCTGCCCTCGGCATAGGCGATCGCCAGCGCCGCGACGACCAGCCCGGCCAGCGGCGTGCTGATCAGCACCCGCCGGTCCGCGTAGCGGTGCAGTACAACCCCGAGCCGGTGGATCGCCGAGCCAATCAGGGCGGCCGCCACCCCGATGACCAGCGCCCAGCCAAACTCGGCGATGTCCGGGCTGCCGAAGTGCGGCAGGCCGGGGATGGCCAGCGAGAACGTGCCGAGCCCGGTCCACGCGTCCAGGCCGACGAAAATCAGCGTGCCTACGCCGCTGGCAAGCAGCCCCGGCACCAGCACCAGGCTCAGCATCGGGCCGCCCAGTCCGGACGCCTCCATCAGCAGGAAAGCGCCGAGAATGGGCGAGCCGAACAGCGTGCTGATGGCGGCGAAGCTCCCCGCCGACGCGATCACCGCGCGTGCCTGGTCCGGGACGTCCCGGCGGGCCAGGCGCACCGCCAGCACGGCGAGTCCGCCGCCTATCAGGACCAGCGGCATCTCCGGCCCGAGCACCGCGCCGAAGATCAGCGTCGCCAGCGCCGCGGCGATCACGCCGGGAAGCTGCGCTGGCGTGGGCGCCCCGTGCAGCTTGAACCCTCCGGACGGCGACGGGCCGCCCCGGCCCGGCAGGTACTGGATCGCTACGGCCGCCAAGACCCCGCCGACGGCCAGGACGGGCAGCGGCCACCATACCGGTTCAGTATGGAAGCCGAGACCGTGCGGAAGGTGGGTGAAGATCTCCTTCTGCAGGTAACTGACCAGGGCGAGGAAGCCGTAAGCCGCCGCGGAAACCGGCACCCCGAGGATCGCCGCCAGCACGAGCAGTTGCAGGTAGCTGCGGCTGCGCAGCATGGCGGCTGGGTCGGCCGGCGTCGTCACCGGTCCGCCCGGGCGGCCGGAGCCCTGCCGGGGTTCAAGTGCCATCGCGGCTGGCTGGTGTCACGGGTGCGGTGTCTGCCGGGGTGACCGGGCCGCCGTAGACGCCGGCCGGCCGCGGCATGTCGTCGATGGTGAAGGTCCGCTCCCGGCGCACGTCGCGGGTGAAGGCGAACCACCATTGCAGTACCGTCCCGATCCGGTTCCGGAAGCCGGTGAGGAAGCCGATGTGGATGAACAGCCAGACCCACCAGCCCAGGAAGCCGCCGAAGTTCATCCCGAACGCGGAGACGACGGCGCGGCCGCGGGAAATATAAGCGGCCGAGCCCAGGTCGCGGTACTTGAACGGCTTGTCGAAGGCCTGGCCGCGGGCCAGGTGGCCGACCTTGCGCCCGGCGTACAGCCCCGTCTGCATGGCGACCTCGGCGACCCCGGGCAGCTTGTCCAGGCTCATCATGTCCCCGGTCACCAGGATCTCCGGGTGCCCGGGGATCGCCAGGTCCTTGCCGACCACGATCCTCCCGGCCCGGTCCTGCTCCGCGCCGGTGGCCTTGGCCACCGCCGCAGCCAGCGGCGGCGCCTCCACGCCCGCGGTCCACAAGACGTTGCCGCACACGTGCCGGGTCACCTTGCCGTCGTGGTCCTTGACCTCCAGGCCGCCGGGGTCTACGTGCGTGACGATCGAGCCCATGTGCAGCTCGACCCCCAGCTTGCCCAGCTGCCGGGCGGCCATCGCGGACAGCTTGGGCCCGAACGTGGCCAGCGGCGCGCTGCCGCCGTCGAACAGCAGCACCCGAGCGTCTTCCGGGTTGATGTGCCGGTACTCCTGGCGGAGCGTCTTGGTGGCGACCTCGCGAATCTGCCCGGCCAGTTCCACTCCGGTAGGCCCGGCCCCCACCAGGGCGAAGGTGAGCCAGCGCCGACGTTCTGCCGCATCTGTGGCGGACTCGGCCAGCTCGAAGGCGCCGAAGACCCGCCGCCGGATCTTCAGCGCGTCCTCGACAGTCTTCATCCCGGGCGCGATCGGAGCGTACTCGTCGTGCCCGAAATAGGACTGCCGCACCCCCGCGGCCAGGATGAGGTAGTCGTAGCCCAGTTCGATCTGCCCGCCTAGCGGCCGCCGCCCGACCACCCGCCGCTCCGCGGCGTCCATGCCGCTCACCTCGGCGATGAGGAATTCCACGTTACGGTGACGGCTGAGCAGTTCCCGCAGCGGAGAGGCGATTTTGCCTTCGGACAGGATGCCGGTCGCGCACTGGTACAGCAGCGGCTGGAACAGGTGATGTTCGGCACGGTCGACCAGCGTGACCTGGACCGGCGCCCGAGCGACCGCCCGGGCGGCGAACAGGCCCGCGAAGCCGCCGCCGACGATGACCACACGGGGCCGGCCGGATGTCTCGGTCATGGGCTCAGCCATCCTTCGTTCTGTGCCAAGGGATCAGCCCGCGGGGTCGTGCCAGCTGTCTCCCTCGGGCAGCAGCCGGTCGGCTTCCTGGGGCCCCCAGCTGCCCCGGGCGTAGGAGTGCACTGGCACTACGTCGCCGAGCACCGGGTCGACGATCCGCCAGGCGGCTTCGACGGTGTCCTGGCGGGCGAACAGCCACCGGTCCCCGTCCAGCGCGGCGCCGATCAGCCGGTCATACGGGCGTATGTCGGACCCGGGCTGCTCGGCGAACGACAGCTGCTCGGCCTGGGCCTCCCACCCGGCGCCCGGCTTTTTGCCCTGCAGGATCATGCTGACCGCGGTCTCGGGCCAGATCCGGAAGGTGAGCCTGTCGTGGGGGACCTCGGGCTCGATGCCGAACAGGTCCAGCGGCGGGTCCTTGAACGTGATCGTGATCTCGGTGGCCGTGACCGGCATGCACTTGCCGGCCCGGATCACGATCGGCACCCCGGCCCAGCGCCAGGAGTTGATGGCCAGCCGGACCGCCACGTAGGTCTCCACCGTCGAATCCTTGGCCACCCCGTCGACGTCGTGGTAGCCCTCATACTGGCCGCGGACGGTGTCTTGGGGGGTCAGCGAGCGCAGCGCGGCCACCACGAAATGCTTGGCGTCGCGCCAGCCGTCCCGGCCCATCCCGGACGGCGGCTCGGCCAGCACGCTGGCCAGCACCTGCAGCATGTGGTTCTGCAGCACGTCGCGGATGGCGCCGGTGCGGTCATAGAACCGGCCCCGGTCGGAGACGTCGAACGCCTCGGCCATGGTGATCTGGATGCTGCGGACGTAGTTGCGATTCAGCAGCGGCTCCATGACGGAGTTGGCGAACCGGACGAACAGCACGTTCTCCAGCGGGTCGAACGCCAGCCAGTCATCGACCCGGAAGATGGCCTCCTCGGGGAAGTACCGGTGCATGATCTCGTTCAGCTCCCGACAGCTGGCCAGGTCGGTACCGAACGGCTTTTCCACCATCACCCGGGCGCCGGCGCTGCGCTCGGCGGTGGCGATGCCCTGCGCGATCCGGCCGAACAGCTGGGCCGGCACCTCCATGTAGTACAGGATCTTCTGGCCCGCGCCGATCTCATCGGACATGGCCTTGTAGGTGGCCTCGTCGCCCAGGTCGCCGTCCACGTAGCGCAGCAGGTTCAGCATCTTCACGGCGTCCGGGTCGGCCGGGTCCATCCCGTTGCGTGTAAGCGACGCGACGGCGTAGTCACGGAACTGCTCCAGGCCCCAGCCGCTCTTGGCCACCCCCACCACCGGCACGTCGAGCACGCCGCGCTTGACCAGCCCGACCAGCGCCGGGAAGGTCTCCAGCTTGGCCAGGTCGCCGGTAGCCCCGAAGATCACGAGTGCGTCGACTTTTTCCGGCATGATTAATCCTCCTGCCTGGTTGCCTGCTTAATCTGACCGCGGCCAGGCGGGCGTGCCATCGCCCGTCCCGGGTGAGTTGCGGCTGTCTTTCGGCTGGCGCTCAGCTGCCGAGCACCGAGGTAGGCTTCCGTCTCGTCAGCGGTCCAGGCTTCTCACCCGCAGCGGGTGATCGGATCCTTCCTGCGGGGTGATGCTTCTGGCACCTAGGTACGGCAGGATTCGGCCTTTAGAAGCACAGCGACGCCAGACCGGGAGGCTGACCCGATGACCGCAGTGGCGCAAGCCGCGCATCCGAGCGTAGAAGAGCGCAAGGCGCGGGGGTTGGAGGCCCGGGACCGGGCATCGCTGTCAGACCATGCGGGGTGGCGCCCGGCGGCGGACCGCCCGGACCCGGTTGGGCTGCTCGAGGAGCAGGACACCACCCGTGAGCCCGACCTGGTGCCGGTCCGGCACGGCAGGATGATGGTCTCGCCGTTCACGTTCTACCGCGGCGCGGCCAGGATCATGGCCACGGACCTGAAGGACACGCCGGTGGCCGGGCTCGACGCCCAGCTGTGCGGCGACGCGCACCTGTCGAACTTCGGCGTGTTCGCCTCGCCGGAACGGCAGCTGGTCTTCGACCTGAACGACTTCGACGAGACGCTGCCCGGCCCGTTCGAGTACGACGTGAAGCGGATGGCGGCGAGTTTCACCATCGCCGCCCGCAACAACGGGTTCTCCAAGGCGGACGTCCACGCCGCGACGCTCGCGTCGGTGCGGGCCTACCGGGAGGCCATGGCCGGCTTTGCCGACATGGGCACGATGGACGTCTGGTACGCGCACCTGGACGAGGACACGCTGCGGGGCCTGATCCGCGGCGAGGTGGCCAGGACCCAGAAAGAGGCCAAGGCCGCCAAAGGGGGAAAAAAGGGGTCCAAGCAGCAGGCCAAGCTGGCCAAGCGGGCGGAGAAGGTAGCGGAGAAGAGCGCGGCGAAGGCGCACACCCGCGACAGCCTGCAGGCGCTGTCCAAGCTCGGCGAGATGGTCGACGGCAGGTACCGGATCGTCAGCCAGCCGCCGGTCGTGGTGCCTGCGCGCGACCTGTATGCCGTCTTCGGCCTGTCACCTGACCAGGTCGTGCCGGTGATCCGTGACCAGTTCCGCGCGTACCGGGGCACCCTGCAGCCCGACCGGCAGCACCTGCTGGACCAGTTCGAGATCGTGGACGCGGCCCGTAAGGTGGTGGGCGTGGGCAGCGTGGGCACCCGCGCGTTCATCGTCCTGCTGCAGGGCCGCGATGCGCACGACCCGCTGTTCCTGCAGATAAAGGAGGCAACGGCCTCGGTTCTCGAGGCCCACTTGCCGAAGAGCCGGTACCGCAACCACGGCGAGCGGGTGGTGCAGGGCCAGCGGCTGATGCAGGCGGTCAGCGACATCTACCTCGGCTGGACCAAAGGGCTCGACGTGCGCCGCCATTTCTACTGGCGTCAGCTTCGCGACATGAAAGGCTCGGCCCTGGTGGAGGGGATGGCGCCGGTCGGGCTCGGGTTCTACGCAGGCATCTGCGGGTGGACGCTCGCCCGGGCGCACGCCCGCTCCGGCGATCCGGTCGCGATCGCCGAGTACCTCGGCGCAACCGATGCCTTCGACATTTCGATCGCCGGCTTCTGCGAGCGCTACGCCGACCAGAACGAGCGCGACTACCAGGCATTCGTGACCGCGGTCAAGTCCGGGCGCCTGCAGGCGATCGAAGGCGTCTGAGGTGGGCGGCAACATGACAGCGCGCCAAGGGCCGCGGAAGGCGAGCCGGGAACAGCGGGTGACCCGGCAGATGACCTGGCTGCTGGTAGCGGCAGGGATGCTGCGGAGGCGCCCCTTCCAGGAAAAGGTGATCCTCGGCGCCATCGCGGCGGCGGCACTGGCAGGCATGGGCAAGGAAAGCCAGACCCGCAACCTCGCACGCATGGCCGCCTACGTCAAGCGGCTGGATCAACGGGCGCTGGGCGCGGTTAAGGTCGCAGGCGAGGCCGGCGCCGATGCCGTCGAAAAGGCAACCGAGGTCAGCGCCGATGCCGTCGAGAAGGCAACTGAGCAAGCGATCGGGAAAGCAACCCGCCGCGGGTGATGCGCGCGAGGCCGTGGCAGCAGGAGGCTGTTCGCGCAGGCAACAAACCGAGCGGCCCCCTGATGCGATGCCAACTGAAATGAGGCGCAAGACATGGCAATCGGTCCCGTCCAGCTCATCGTGCTGGGATTCAGCCACCCCCACTTCCACGGTGAGATCATCGCCGAACTGGAGCGGCTGCGCGAGAGCGACACCGTGCGGGTGATCGACTCGCTGGCCGTCTACAAGGACGCCGACGGCAACTTGGAGGTCGAGCACCTCAGCAACCTGACCGAGCAGGAGGCGATCGAGCTCGGCAGCAAGATCGGCGCGCTCGTCGGCCTCGGCATCGAAGGCGAGGAGGGGATGGAGGCCGGTGCGGCCGCCGGAGCCGAAGAGGCCGCGGAAAGCGGGATCAACGTGTTCGCCGGCGCCGAGGAATGGGACGTGCTCGACGAGATCCCGAACGACTCGGCTGCGGCCCTGGTGCTGCTGGAGCACCACTGGGCGGTGCCGCTGCGGGACGCGATCGCCCGCGCGGGCGGTTTCCGCATCAGCGACGGCTTCATCAGCCCGCTCGACCTGGTGGAGATCGGCCTGATGTCGGTCGCCGAGGCGAAAGAACTGCACGAGATGGAGACGGCGGCCGCCGCAGGCTCGGCCGGTTAAGGAGGAATGAGATGTTCGGATCCCGCAGAGTGGCCCGGCGCACCGGCCGCCGCACCGCCCGCCGCGTGTCCCGGCGTCGCATCTGACCGGGCGCGGTATCTCACCCGTCAGGCGGGACGCTGACCGCGACCGGCCGACGCACCCTGGGACTTGTAGGGCGTAGCCGCAGATGCCGAGAGGGCTGCCATGACATCACGTCATTACGAACTTCGCGTGGAGGGCGCTCTCCCCCCTGAGGCACTCGTGGATTATGAGGGGCTGACGGCCGTACCGGAACCCGCTACCACGGTGGTGCACGGCATGCTCGACCAGGCCGCTCTGAACGGCCTGCTGGCCCGGCTGGAACTGCTGGGCGTGCAGGTCCAGGAAGTGCGCCGCGTGCACGAGCCGCCCACGCCTGACTCGAAGATGAACATCGGGTGAACTACCCGTGACGGGTGAACCGCGCGGTCAAAGCCTGGTGGCCGGGCTCATGGCCTGTCACGCGGCGGCAGCTCCCCCAACTGATCCTTGGTGATGGTGAGCCAGATCCCGTTCTCCATGGACGCTACGGCACTGACCGGGATGGCGACTTCCTTGCGTCCCCACAGGTGCCCCTCTGCCAGCAGCACATGCGTCACCTTGCGATCGGCGCGGTCCACGACGAAGCCTTCGATCCGCCCGATCTCGCCGTCGGCGGCGTGGACGCGCTCATGGCGGACGAAGTCGGTTTCACCCGACGGAACGGTGTCGCTGACGATCATGTACGGCCCGGGGCTTACCGGCGCGCCGATGCCGGAGATCGTTCCGCCTATTCCCATGCCGTCGATGTCGGCGT
Source organism: Streptosporangiaceae bacterium (assembly GCA_019246795.1). Lineage (GTDB taxonomy): Bacteria > Actinomycetota > Actinomycetes > Streptosporangiales > Streptosporangiaceae > Palsa-504. The sequence continues at coordinate 7,704 of JAFAPY010000375.1, forward strand.
AGCTCTGGATCGCCGCCTCCTCGCCATAAACGGGTGCGTCCACCGGTTCGACTTCTTCGGCGGGGTCGAGCTGGTCGAATTCGGCCATGGTGCACCGCAGCCTGATCTGGCCGTCGGTTCCCTCGACCAGGTCCACGGGAATGAGCCGGCCGTCCGCGCTGCGATGCCGTGGTTCGATGACCAGGTGGGTGAGCGTCCGGGCGACAGGGTCCAGAATCAGGCGGCTGACCACTCCGCAGGAACCGTCCGTACAGCTTGCGCTCTGCCCCAGGGTGAACTGCGTCGCCATCGTTGCCTCCGGTGCCGGGACCGCTAGAGGTGGCTGAACCCTCCTGACTCCTCTTTGGACATCGGCGTGGTGACCGGATGCCGGCTGAAGTGCGCCACCGAGTCGCGGAAGTCATCCAGCAGCAGGGAGGCCATGTCGCGGCTGACCCCCACCCGGACCAGGATCCGCTGCACGGCGACGTCGGCCACCGACCCGGTGAGGGTGTAGGCGGGCACCTGCCAGCCACGGGTGCGCAGCCTGTCGGCCAGGTCGAACAGCGTGTAGCCGGGATTCTCGCCTTCGCGTATCCGCCAGGTGACCGTCGGGATGCCGGTGGCGGGGTTGCTGTCGCAGAGCAGCTCGAACGGGCCCAGCTTGACGATCTCCGACGCGAGGTACTGCCCGACGTCATAGGACGCCATGTGGACGCGCCGGTAACCGTCATAGCCCAGGCGCAGGAAGTTGTAGTAGCTGGCGATGATCTGCCCGGCCGGCCGGGAGAAGTTGACCTGGAACACCGGCATGTCGCCGCCCAGGTAGTTGACGTGGAAGATGAGGTCGTCGGGGAGCTCGGCGGCGTCCCGCCACACGACCCAGCCCACGCCCAGCGGAGCCAGCCCGAACTTATGCCCCGAGGCGCTGATCGACTTGACCCGGGGCAGCCGGAAATCGAAGGCGACCTGGGGTGCGCAGAACGGGGCGAGGAAGCCGCCGCTGGCCCCGTCCACGTGAATGTCGACGTCGAGGCCGGTGTCGGCCTGGAGCTTGTCCAGAGCCTTCGCCATGGTGTCCACCGGCTCGTACGCGCCGGTGTAGGTCACGCCAAGCGTCGGCACGACCATGATCGTGTTCTCGTCGACCCGCTCCAGCATTGAGGCCGGATCCATGCCGTAGCGCCCAGGTGACATCGGCACCTCGCGCATCTCGATGTCCCAGTAGCGGGCGAACTTGTGCCACACCACCTGCACCGGGCCGCAGACCACGTTCGGCGCATCCGCTGGCTTCCCCGCTGCCCTGCGCTTGGCCCGCCAGCGCCACTTGGCCGCCATGCCCGCGAGCATGCAGGCCTCCGAGGAGCCAATGGCGGAGGCGCCCACGGTGTTGGCTGCCTGGGGCGCGTTCCACAGGTCGGCCATCATGTGCACGCAGCGCCGCTCGATCTCGGCGGTCTGCGGGTACTCGTCCCTGTCGATCATGTTCTTGTTGACCGCCAGCGCCATCAGGGCGAGAGCCTCGGGTTCCTCCCACGTCTGGCAGAACGTGGCCAGGTTCTGCCGGGCGTTGCCGTCGAGGATCAGCTCATCCGACACCACCTGGAACGCGTCCCTGGACAGCATCTCGCCGCGGGGGAACCTGTATTTCGGGACGGGCTTGGTCATGTCGCGCCCGGCGAACACGGAGTCCGCCAGCTGCTCGCTTACCGTGTCGCGCTCGTGCAAAGGCATGACAGTAGCTTTCTGGGTGAGGGAGCTTTCAGGCTCTCCCTTGCGTCGGCAGCCGTCATCACCCGCCGTGGGCGATTGCCGACCCGAATCGGCCGCTGACGGGTGAAGACATTCGCTACCCTCGCGAACAGGCTGGACGACAAGCGCTCAGCGATCCCCCAGGAGGGCTATACGTGGCTGCGCGGCAACCGGGCACCGCGGCCCGGTAGTGCCCGGGTGGACCGGCCGGCACGTGCGGCACGCCGCCGAGGTGGTCAAGCAGGGGTGGAACCCGGCCGCTCGGGTCTATGAGAGCATCGGCTCGGACTTCTTCCTCGCCCTGGCGCCCGGCTGGTTGAACCTGGGGCTGTGGGACGGCCCGGGGTCGGAGGACGAAGCCGAAGAAGCCTGCAAGCGGCTGGTCAGCACGCTCGCCTCGGCGCTGCCCCGCGGGGGCGTGGTGCTGGACGTCGGAAACGGGCTCGGTACCCAGGACCCGCTGGTCGCCGAGGTGGCCTGCCCGCGCCGGCTGGTGGCGGTGAACATCACCGAGTGGCAGCTCACGGCCGGCCGGGGCCGGCTGCGGGAGGCTGCTGCCGCCCCCGTCGCGGGCGACGCGGCCCGGCTGCCGATCGCGGACGGGACCGCAGACGGGATCATCAGCGTGGAGGCGGCCTTCCATTTCCGCTCGCGGAAGGCCTTTTTCGGCGAGTGTTACCGGGTGCTGCGGCCCGGCGGCGTGCTGAGCATCTCCGACATCTCGGTGCAGCGGTGGCCGGTCACGCCCGCTGAGGTTGTCTCCGCCCTCACCCAGCTGCGGCTGTTCGGGCTGCGGCGCAGCATGGCAATGACGGCAGGGCAGATCGCGGCGGCTGCAGCCGCGGCGGGACTTGCCGACGTGGAGGTGACACCGTGCGGCGAACGCGTGATCGGCCCCGCGCTGCGGCTCACCTCGGCACGACTGGCAGGCGCCACAGCCGCTCCGTTCGGAGGCGCGACAGCTGCTCCCCCGGGCCAGCAGGCCGCTGCGCGGCTGCTGCTGCGGCAGGTAGACCTGCTCTGGCGGCGCCGCATCGTCGACTACCTGCTGATCCGCGCGACCCGGCCATCCGGTTAACCCGCAGTGCCCCCGCCGACCGTGTCCCGGCAATCGAGAAACGGCTGGCACGCCTTGCGCCAGCTGACCCGCCCCGGGGTCAGCCAGCATCGGCCGGCGGATCCGCTGGCGCTGCACCCAACGGGAACGGTGCCGTGGTCACCCTCGGCGGGTGATGACATTCCACGCGTGGCGGGTTCCACTTGCGTCGCAGTTTCGGGCGCGGCGGGAGGGGAGCGATGGGGCTGCCTGAATATGAGCCGGGCACGGCGTTTCCCGGGGTGATCGGCCGGACGGCGGATGAGTCCAGCCCGGCGTGGCCGCGGCCGCTGCGGGCGGCGCCCGGTTCGCCGAACGTGCTGATCATCGTGCTGGACGACACCGGGTTCGGGCAGCTGGGCTGTTACGGCAGCCCGATCGCCACCCCGCACCTGGACGCGCTGGCGGCCGGGGGGCTGCTGTATACGAACATGCACACCACGGCGCTGTGCTCGCCGTCGCGCTCATGCATCGTCACCGGCCGCAATCACCACGCGAACGCGACCGCGGCGGTGAACGAGATGGCGACCGGCTATCCGGGGTACAACGGGCAGATCCCGTTCGAGAACGGGTTCCTCTCCGAGATGCTGCTGGCCCATGGCTACAACACCTACCTGGTCGGCAAGTACCATCTGCTGCCGTCGGAGTTCGAGTCCGCGGCCGGGCCGTACGACCGCTGGCCGCTGGGCCGCGGCTTTGAGCGGTTCTACGGGTTCCTCGGCGGTGACACCAGCCAGTGGTATCCGGAGCTGGTCTATGACAACCACCAGGTGGAGCCGCCGCGCACCCCGGAGCAGGGGTACCACCTGACCGAGGACCTGGCCGACCACGCGATCACCTTCATCACCGACGCCAAGCAGGTCGCCCCGCACAAGCCGTTTTACCTGCAGTTCTGCACCGGAGCGACCCATGCCCCGCACCATGTGCCCAAGGAGTGGGCCGACCGGTACGCCGGGCTGTTTGATGACGGCTGGGAGGCCTACCGGGAGCGGGTGCTGGCCAGGCAGAAGGACCTCGGTGTCATGCCAGCCGACGCCGAGCTGTCCCGGCATGACCCGGACGTCCCGGCCTGGGATTCGCTGCCGCCGGAGGCGCGCAGGCTGGCGGCGCGGATGATGGAAGTCTTCGCCGGGTTCTTGTCGCACACCGACCACCACATCGGCCGCCTGCTGAGCTTCTTGAAGGAGACCGGCGAGCTCGACAACACGCTGGTCATGGTGGTTTCCGACAACGGGGCCAGCCCGGAGGGCGGCCCCACCGGCACGACCAACGAGCTGCAGTTCTTCAACAACGCTCCGGAGACGCTGGCGGAAAGCCTGGCCAGGATCGATGAACTCGGCGGGCCCGCCACCTTCAACCACTACCCGTGGGGGTGGACCTGGGCGGGCAACACCCCGTTCCGCCGGTGGAAGCGGGAAACCTACCGCGGCGGGACCAGCGACCCGTTCCTGGTGCACTGGCCGGAAGGCATCACCGCGCGGGGCGAGACCCGCACCCAGTTCGCGCACATCATCGACATGGTGCCCACCGTGCTGGACGCGCCCGGCCTGACGCCGCCTGCCGTCATCAGGGGCGTCACCCAGTCGCCCATCCACGGGGTCAGCTTCGCCCACACCTTCGACGACGCCGCCGCGCCGACCCGGCACCGCACCCAGTACTACGAGATGTTCGGCCACCGGGCCATCGACTACGACGGATGGCGGGCGGTGTGCCCGTGGCCCGGGCCGTCGTTCACCGAGGCAGGCAAGCCGTTCGGTGCCCTGATCTCAGCGCAGACGCTGACCGACCTGGATGCCCGCCACTGGGAGCTGTACCATGTCGCGGCCGACCCAGCCGAAAACCACGACCTCGCCGACACCCACCGCGGCAAGCTTATCGAGCTGATCGCGATGTGGTACGCCGAAGCCGGCAAATACAACGTGCTCCCGGTCGACGGCAGCGCCAACGAGCGGATCCTGGTCCAGCGCCCGCAGGTCGCCGAGCCGCGGACCCAGTACACCTACCGGCCCGGGACCCAGACGGTGGGGTTCTTCGCCGCCCCGCGCCTGCTCAACCGCCCGCACGCCATCACTGCTGACGCCGAAATCCCCCCGGGCGGAGCCGAGGGCGTCCTGATCTGCCAGGGCAGCAGCAGCGGCGGCTGGTCGTTCTTCATCAAGGACGGCACGCTGTGCTACGCCCACAACTACCTCAGCCGCGCCACCTACCAGGTATCTGCGCCAGAACCGCTGCCCTCCGGAAGGCGCCAGCTGCGGTTCGAGTTCGAGCCCACCGGCGACCCCGACATCCTCCACGGCAAAGGCTCTCCCGGCCGAGCCCAGCTGTATGTCGACGGCGAGCTCATCGCCCAGACCGAATTCCCGGTCACCACTCCCATCGGATTCAACCCCGGCGGGCTCAGCTGCGGTGCCAACCCGGGCTCGGCAGTAACAGCCGACTACACAACCCCGTTCCGCTTCACCGGCACCCTGCACACCGTCACAGTCGACCTCTCCGGCGAGCTCATTACCGACACCGACAGCGAGATGCGCATGGCCATGGCACGCCAGTAGGAAGCGCAGACAGGTGACCGCGGCGGACCTGGCACTGGTAGGAGCCCTGATATTTGCGTGGGGCGTGATGTCAGCCCGCTTGGAGCGGGCAGACATCACCGCTCCGATCACCTTCATCGCCGCTGGGCTGCTGCTGAGCCACCCGCCACTGGCCGCCCTCGGCATCTCGCCCAGTCCCGAGACGGTCCGGGCCCTGGCGGAGGCGACCCTGGTCCTGGTGCTGTTCGCAGATGCCTCACGCGTCGATCTGCGCACGTTCGGCGCGGACTGGACGCTCTACGCGCGGCTGCTGGGGGTCGGGCTTCCGCTCACCATCGGCCTGGGTACCCTCCTGGCGTTCGTGCTCCTGCCTGGTTCGGACATCTGGCTGGCGCTGCTGGTGGGGGCGGCTCTTGCCCCGACAGATGCCGCGCTCGGCGCTGGCATGATCCTCAACCCGCTCGTTCCGGCGCGGATCCGCAGGCTGATCAATGTGGAAAGCGGGCTCAATGACGGAATCGCCACGCCGTTCGTGGCGGTTGCGCTGGCCGGAGCGGCAACAGCCGAGCACGCCGCGAGCCCTACCCCACTGGCAGCGGTGGCGGAACTGGCTATCGGCCTGCTCGTCGGCGTGGCAGTGGGCGGAGCAGGCGGCTGGCTGCTGCGGATCACTCGCCGCCGCGGCTGGGCTGCCACGGAATTCGCGGGCCCGGCGGTGCTGGCCCTCGCGGGGTGTGCCTACGCCTCATCCTTGGCGCTGCACGGCAACGGCTTCATCGCGGCGTTCACCGGCGGGCTGGCGTTCGGCAGCACGGCGGGCCAGCGGGGCGAGAGCCTGATGCCCTTTGTCGAGGACGTCGGCGGGCTGGTCTCGCTGCTGGTCTGGCTGGCATTCGGCGTTGTCGCGGTGGGACCGGCGTTCACCAGCCTGACCTGGCAGACGGCACTGTACGCCGTGCTCAGCCTGACCGTCGTCCGGATGGCTCCCGTGGCGCTGGCACTAGCCGGGTCCGGGCTCGGCCGCACCGCTGCCGCATTCCTCGGATGGTTCGGCCCGCGCGGCCTAGCCTCGGTGGTGTTCGGCCTGCTCGCTCTGGAGGAGCTCGGCAAGGCCGCGGCCAAGCCCGCGGTGACGGCCATAGCCGTCACCGTGGTGCTCAGCGTCATCGCCCACGGGGTCACAGCCGACCCGCTGGCCAGGCGGTACGGACCCAAGCTCGCCCCGGCCCGGCACGACGCCGAAGCGGCAGCCGTGCCCGAGATGCCGGTGCGACGGCTCACCCGCAAGACCGCCCCGCCCAGCCAGGAAGCGGCGGGAATCACCGCTGGCGGCTGAGGCGGCCCTCCCCTTGCCGGGAGGTATCACCCGGAAGCCGTGCGATGAGCACGCGCGGGGCAACCACCCTTCCTGGGTGGTGGCTCGCCCGGCCCACAAGCTTAGAAAGGCAGCGACTTGTCTTTCGCGGAGAGAGGGCTGAGGATGGGCGCCGAACGTGAGCGCGTGGCCGGATTCGGCAAGATGGAAGCCGGGCTTCGCCAGGCCGGGGAGTGGTACCGGTGGGGGCCCTACGTCAGCGAGCGGCAGTGGGGCACGGTCCGGGAGGACTACAGCCCGGACGGCGAAGCCTGGAACTATCTTCCGCATGACCATGCCAGGTCCCGCGCCTACCGGTGGGGCGAGGACGGGCTGGCCGGGTTCTGCGACGTCGAGCAGCGGCTGTGCCTTTCCCTGGCGCTGTGGAACGGGCGCGACCCGATCCTGAAGGAGCGGGCCTTCGGCCTGACCGGGGCGCAGGGCAACCACGGCGAGGACGTCAAGGAGTACTG
>JAFAPY010000153.1 GCA_019246795.1 Streptosporangiaceae bacterium
CTGTGCCGATCTGATTCCGCCGGCTGCTGTTCGGTGCGGCTGAAGCGATCCGGCGCGCATCCCGGCCGCCATGGCGATGGGACGCATCAGCTGGTCGCGCGAGCGGGAATCTCCGAGCGTTTGCACTCTCGGTATGAGAGTGCTAAACATGGTGCTGGCACTCTCCCTATGCGAGTGCCAGCATAATGGCGGGATCGGGCGATGAGGCACCCTCCCGCGGCAGGAAGGGACTGCCGCCGGGGATGCCGTCCGTCGCGGGCGTCGGCTCGATCCGCGCGTACGCCACGGAGGACTGGAGCCTATGGCAGCGAAGATGATCGCGTTTGACGAGGACGCCAGGCGCGGCCTCGAGCGCGGTATGAACCAGCTTGCCGACGCCGTGAAGGTAACTCTCGGCCCCAAGGGCCGCAACGTGGTGCTCGAGAAGAAGTGGGGCGCACCCACGATCACCAACGATGGCGTGTCCATCGCCAAGGAGATCGAGCTCGAGGACCCATGGGAGAAGATCGGTGCCGAGCTGGTCAAGGAAGTAGCGAAGAAGACCGACGACGTGGCCGGCGACGGCACGACAACGGCGACCGTCCTGGCCCAGGCGCTGGTCCGCGAGGGCCTGCGCAATGTCGCGGCCGGCGCCAACCCGATGGCGCTCAAGCGCGGCATCGAGGCGGCCGTCGAGCGGGTGAGCGAGCAGCTTTCCCAGGACGCCAAGGAGGTGGAGACCAAGGAGCAGATCGCTGCCACGGCATCCATCTCGGCCGGCGACCCGGCCATCGGCGAGATGATCGCCGAAGCCATGGACAAGGTGGGCAAGGAAGGCGTCATCACCGTCGAGGAGTCCAACACCTTCGGGCTGGAGCTGGAGCTCACCGAGGGCATGCGCTTCGACAAGGGATACATCGCGCCCTACTTCGTCACCGACCCGGAGCGGCTGGAGGCCGTGCTGGAGGACCCGTACATCCTGGTGGTCAACTCCAAGATCTCGGCGAACAAGGACCTGCTGCCGCTGCTGGACAGGGTGGTGCAGTCCGGCAAGCCGCTGGTCATCATCGCCGAGGACGTCGAGGGTGAGGCGCTGGCGACCCTGGTGGTGAACAAGATGCGCGGCCTGTTCAAGTCGGTGGCCGTGAAGGCGCCCGGTTTCGGTGACCGGCGCAAGGCCATGCTCGGCGACATCGCCATCCTGACCGGCGGCCAGGTCATCAGCGAGGAAGTCGGCCTCAAGCTGGACAGCGTCGACGTCGACGTGCTCGGCCGGGCCCGCAAGGTCGTGGTCACCAAGGACGAGACCACGATCGTCGACGGGGCAGGCGACGCGGACCAGATCGCCGGGCGGGTGAACCAGATCCGCACCGAGCTGGACAACACCGACTCCGACTACGACCGGGAGAAGCTGCAGGAGCGGCTGGCCAAGCTGGCCGGCGGCGTGGCGGTCATCAAGGCCGGGGCGGCCACCGAGGTCGAGCTCAAGGAGCGCAAGCACCGCATCGAGGACGCGGTGCGCAACGCCAAGGCCGCGGTCGAGGAGGGCGTCGTGCCGGGCGGCGGCGTCGCGCTGCTGCGGGCCGGCCGCAGCGCCTTCGAGAAGCTGGAGCTGTCCGGGGACGAGGCGACCGGCGCCCAGATCGTGCGCCGGGCGCTGGAGGAGCCGCTGAAGCAGATCGCGGTCAACGCAGGCCTCGAGGGCGGCGTGGTGGCCGAGAAGGTCAAGACGCTGACGGGCGCCGAGGGCCTGGACGCCGCGACCGGCGACTATGTCGACATGTTCAAGGCCGGCATCATCGACCCGACGAAGGTCACCAGGTCTGCGCTGCAGAACGCAGCCTCGATCGCGGGCCTGTTCCTCACCACCGAGGCAGTGATCGCGGACAAGCCGGAGAAGGAGAAGGCACCCGCCGCGCCAGGCGGCGGCGCCGACATGGACTTCTGATCCGCCCGATCTGCGAATCGCACCGACACCACGACGGCCCGGGGATGTCCCCGGGCCGTCGTGCTGACCGGTGACGGGCCCTGCTGTCAGGGGGACAGGCGCTCGATGATCCAGCCGGAGTCGCGGCGCCGGTATCGCAGGCGGTCGTGCAGCCGGTACGCGCCGCCCTGCCAGAATTCCACCGAATCGGGCACAAGAACGTACCCGCCCCAGAAATCCGGCATCGGCACCGGCGTCGGCGGCGGCCAGCGCCGTTCCAGCTCGCCGAAACGGCGGTCCAGTTCGGAGCGGGAGCCGATGACCTGCGACTGCCTGCTGGCCCATGCGCCGATCTGCGATTCGCGCGGCCTGGAGGAGAAGTACGGTTCGCTGTCCTCCCGCGACATCGCGCGCACGCTGCCCTCCACGGTCACCTGGCGGCGCAGGTCATACCAGGGGAAGACCGCGCAGGCCAGGGGGTTGACCGCCAGGTCCCCGCCCTTGCGCGAGGTCCGGTTGGTGTAGAAGGTGAGGCCCTCGTGCCCGTGTGCCTTCAGCAGCACGGTCCTGGCCCGCGGGCGCCCGTCGGGGGACGCGGTCGCCAGCACCATCGCGGTCGGCTCCGGCATGCCCGACGCCCGTGCGTCCGACATCCACCTGGCGAACTGCGTCATGGGATCGTCGGCAAGCATGTGTTCCGACAGGGCGCCTGGGGCCGTCTCGTGCCGGTGGATATCCATGGGATACATGATCCGCGCAGCTGCCGTGGCTGCCGCAACCGAGATGAGCGTGTTGAATGATAGCGCCGCAGGTGCCTTTCGAGGACGAGAGAGGACACGCCGATGCCGGACTTCCAACCGGGCCTCGAGGGAGTGGTCGCCTTCGAGACCGAGATCGCCGAGCCGGACCGGGAAGGCAGCGCGCTGCGGTACCGGGGGGTCGACATCGAGGAGCTGGTCGGCCATGTCCCGTACGGACACGTCTGGGGCCTGCTGGTCGACAACGCCTTCTCCCCTGGCCTGCCGCCGGCCGAGCCGTACCCGATCCCGGTTCATTCCGGCGATATCCGGGTCGACGTGCAAAGCGCCCTGGCCATGCTCGCACCCGCCTGGGGACTGCGGCCGCTGCTCGACATCGATGACGCGCAGGCACGCGAGGACCTGGCCCGCGCCTCGGTCATGGCCTTGTCGTTCGTCGCCCAGGCGGCCCGCGGGATCGGGCTGCCGATGGTCCCGCAGCGCATGGTGGACCAGGCGGCGACGATCACCGAGCGGTTCATGATCCGCTGGCGCGGCGAGCCCGACCCGCGGCATGTCCGTGCGGTCGACGCGTACTGGACGTCGGCGGCCGAGCACGGCATGAACGCCTCCACGTTCACCGCCCGGGTCATCGCCTCGACCGGGGCAGACGTGGCGGCCGCACTGTCCGGTGCGGTCGGCGCGATGTCCGGGCCGCTGCACGGCGGCGCGCCCGCCCGCGTGCTGTCCATGATCGAGGAGGTGGAGCGGACCGAGGATACCGGGAGGTACGTCACCTCGGTGCTGGACCGCGGCGAACGGCTGATGGGGTTCGGGCACCGGGTATACCGCGCGGAAGACCCGCGTGCCCGGGTACTGCGCCGCACCGCCAAGGAACTGGCCGCACCGCGGTACGAGGTCGCGCTGGCCCTGGAGAAGGCCGCCCTGGCTGAGCTGAGGGCCCGGCGCCCGGACAGGGTGCTCGAGACCAACGTCGAGTTCTGGGCGGCGATCGTCCTTGACTTCGCCGGGGTCCCGCCGCACATGTTCACCTCGATGTTCACCTGCGCCCGCACCGCAGGCTGGGCGGCGCACATCCTGGAGCAGAAGCACACCGGACGGCTGATCAGGCCGTCCGCGCGCTATATAGGCCCGGGCCCGCGGTCGGTCCGCGAGGTCCCGGGTGCCGGGGAGGTGCTCGACCGGAATGTCTAACCGGGAGGCATGGTGAGCAAGCTCGTGATCCCGGCCGGGCTCAAGCCGAAGGACGGCAGGTTCGGCAGCGGCCCGGCCAAGATCCGCCCCGAGCACCTGGCCGCGCTGGCCGGGACCGGGCCGGCCTACCTCGGCACGTCTCATCGCCAGCCGCCGGTCCGGTCGCTGGTGCACCGGGTCCGCGCCGGCCTGGCCGAGCTGTTCGGCCTGCCTGATGGCTACGCCGTCGTGCTCGGCAACGGCGGCACCACGGCGTTCTGGGACGCGGCCGCGTTCGGCCTGGTACGGGAACGCTCACAGCATCTGAGCTTCGGCGAGTTCTCGGCCAGGTTCGCCGCCATTGCCGCGCGGGCGCCGTGGCTGTCGCAACCGACGGTGGTGGAGTCGGCCCCCGGAACCCACCCGGAGCCGCGGCCGGAGCCGGGGGCAGATGCCTACGCGCTGACCCACAACGAGACCTCCACAGGAGTGGCCATGCCGGTGCGCCGGGTGGCGGGCGCCGACCCCGGGTCACTGATCCTCGTCGACGCCACCAGCGCGGCCGGCGGCCTTCCGGTACAGGCCGCCGAGTTCGACGTCTACTACTTCGCGCCGCAGAAGTGCCTCGGCTCCGACGGCGGGCTGTGGCTGGCCCTGATGTCCCCGGCGGCCGTGGCACGGGTGCACGAGGTCGCCGCGAGCGGGAGGTACATACCCGACTTCCTCTCGCTGCGGATCGCGCTGGAGAACGCGGCCAAGGACCAGACCTACAACACCCCCGCGGTGGCGACCCTGTTCCTGCTCGCCGAGCAGCTGGACTGGCTGCTCGGCCAGGGCGGCCTATCCTGGACCGCCGCCCGCTGCGCGCAGTCCGCCGCCGCCCTGTACACATGGGCCGAGCGGGCGGCGTACGCGAACCCGTTCGTCGCCGACCCGGCCCAGCGCTCACACGTCACCGGCACCATCGACCTCGCCGACGGGCTGTCGGCTGATGACATCGCGGCGTCCTTGCGGGCGAACGGCATCGTCGACACCGAGCCCTACCGCAAGCTCGGCCGCAACCAGCTGCGCATCGGCATGTTCCCCGCCGTCGACCCGCAGGACGTGGCGGCCCTGGTCGCCTGCATCGATTACATCGTCGAGCACGGCGGCGGCACTGGCCAATGACCGCTAGACCCGATGACCGCTAGACCCGGTGACCGCTAGGCCCCGGCGGAGACGAGAGTGCGGCTCTTTGTAGCTCTGGCACCGCCCGAGGCGGTTCTCGACGAGCTTGACGCCCTGGTCGAGCCGCTGCGGGCCAGCCGCCATGACCTGCGCTGGACCCACCGGGATGCCTGGCACGTGACGCTGGCCTTCCTCGGCGAGACAGACGAGGCTGCCGTAGCCAGGCTGGTGCCGCGCCTGGAGCGCGCCGCGCGGCGGCATCGCGACCTCAGCCTGGCTTTCGCAGGCGCGGGCGCCTTCCCCAGGGCCAGCCGGGCGAACGTGGTGTGGACCGGGCTGTCCGGTGACCGCGCGGCCCTGGCCAGGCTGGCCGGCTCGGTGGCCGCCGCCGCGAGCCGGGCCGGCGCTGCGCCGCCCGACAGGGGCCGCCGCTTCCGGCCGCACCTGACCGTCGCCCGGTGCCGGGCGCCCGCCGATGTCACCGAGCTCGTCGCGGCGCTGGCCGCCTATCAGGGTCAGCCCTGGGCCGCCGACCATGTCCACCTGGTGCGCAGTGACACGGAGGCGACCGGCCGCCCGCGGTATACAACGCAGGCGAGCTGGCCGCTGCGACCTCCCGGCGAGGAGCCGTCCGCGTCAGTGCAGGCAGTCCCCGGCGGCCCGCCGACGTTCGGGAACAGGCGCGAACGCTAAGCAGCCGCGCGGCGGCGTGCCCGACGCGCGCGTCCGGCCAGCACTCAGCGCCTGGTCAGGACTGGCTCAGCTTTTCCAGGATGGGCACGGCGGCGCGCAGTGTCGCCCGTTCCCCCTCTGTCAGCTCGGCCAGCCGGCGCGCCAGCCACGCGTCCTTCCTGCGCCTGACCCGCTGCACCAGCGCCCGCCCCTCCTCGGTGACGGTGAGCACTGCCTGGCGGCGGTCGCCCGGGTGCGGCGACCTGAGCACCAGATTGCGTTCCTCCAGCACCGCGATGACCCGGGTCATCGACGGCGGTTGCACCTTCTCGTGCTCGGCCAGCGCGCCGGGGGTCATCGCCTGGTGGGCCTCCAGCGCCGACAGCGCGGCGAGCTGCGTCTCAGACAGCACCGCCTCGGTCATGCCCGAGGCGGCACGCTGGGCGCGAAGCCGCCGCGCCAGCCTGCTCACCGAGATCCGCAGCGCGGTGGCCAGCCCGGCGTCGGTCCGGGTGCGCGTGTGCGTCATGGTCGGCGAACCTCATGCTCCAAAAGCCCCTGGGTATCGAGCAAAGTACATCACGTCCGCGGCCCGGGCACAGCCGCCCGTAGCCTGGAACGGTGAAGCGATCCCGCGGCCCGGCAGAACACGGCACGCGCCCCGCGCCGCCGCCGCCGCTCGAGGCGAACGACCGGCTGGTCACCGGGATCGTTACCGCCGGCTGGGCGGTCGCGCTGATCGTCGTAGTCATCGTCCGCGACAGCCTGCCCGCCAGCGACCGGTGGTGGACCTGGACCTGCGTCACCGGACTGGTCATGGGCCTGTTCGGGCTGTGGTACGTGCCCAGGCTCAAGCGCGCCAGGGCTTCGAAAGCGGCCCGTCAGTCCGCCCCGCGGGACAACGGCTCGAACACCGTCTCCTCGACCGAGACACCGGGCAGGTCCACCAGGTCGTAACCGAACTCGTCGATCACCGGCGAGACCGACCTGGCAGAGGCCTGCGCGGCCAGCGCCTCGGAATGCGCCCCGCAGCCGTGGTCGGCCGACACCACCCGGCCGTCGTCGGGCGCGTACGCGTTCGCGCACGCCCCGAACAGCCTGCCGAGCTCACCGGAAAGCGGCACGAAGAAACCGCAGCTGGCGCAGTGCGCCGGCGCCGCGTGCGCCAGCGGCGTCCGCGGCCCGTGCTCGCTGGAGTACCACCGCTGCGCCGCGGCCTCGCGCCCGGCCGCGGAAAGCACCCGCGACCGGCCCGCAGCGGGCAGCTCAGGCGACCCGGCGGTACCGGCGGAGGCCGGGTCCGCCTCGCCGTCATACCAGTCGAGGACAGCGTCGTCGCCTGCCAGCAGCACCAGCGGCGCCAGCCGCTCGTCGTCGGGCAGGGCGGGCAGCAGGTCTCCGACGCCGAGGTCTCCCGGCCGCAGCCGGTCCTGCCACGGCACCCAGTCCGGCGCGAGCATGGCCCCGGGTCCGGGCAGCAGCACGGTCTCGTCGACGGTGACGGTCTTGGACCGGGGCGCCCTGGCAACCGTTACCGCCCACCGCCAGCCGGGGTACGCCGGGTCCAGGCAGTCGAACAGGTGGGTGACGACGCGCTCTCCGTCTGGCTGCACGCCGAGGTGATCACCCACCGCGGCCGCGCCTGCGACAGCGGCGACGGCGTCTCGCGCGAGATCCACCGCGGCCGCGCCGGTCTCGTCGGGTTCCCTGCTGCGGGTCCGGGTAACGCTCACGGACATCAATTCTCGCTCTTCAGCCGCGGGCCGGCTGCCGTACCGGAAGATTGCTGCAAAGCTGGCATCGAAAGCACTGGCAACTACCAAGAATACTGGTTACATGCGGGTGTCGGAGGCGCTGCGGGCGACGGGCCGCGCGGCTCGGTCCGGCGCGCGGGCAGGCGCCAGCGCGACCCGCGGCACCGGCAGGTTCGTGGACCGGGTGGCCGGCGCCTCGGGGGCGCGCAGCACCGGCCTGTCCACGCTCATCGAGCTGACCGCGGCGGGCGGCGCCGGGGACGCCTTCGTCGCGGTGTCGCTGGCCGGCACGATCTTCTTCAGCACCTCCGTCGACCAGGCCCGTGGCAGGGTCGTGCTGTTCCTGCTGGTCACGATGGCCCCGTTCGCGGTGCTCGCCCCGTTCATCGGGCCGTTCCTCGACCGCATGCAGCAGGGGCGCCGCTACATCCTGGGCAGCACCCTGCTCGCCCGGGGCCTGCTGTGCTGGGGCATGTCGGCCGCCGTCACCAACCCGGTGACGCTGCTGCCCGCCGCGTTCGGCATCCTGGTGCTGCAGAAGGCCTACGGGGTGGCGCGCGCGTCGGTGACGCCGCGGCTGCTCCCCGAGCAGATCACGCTGGTGGCCGCCAACGCCAGGTCGCAGTTCATGGCGCTGGTCGCGTCCATGCTCGCCGGGGCGCTGGCGGCCGGGGTGCAATCGGTGGCCGGTTCCGCGTGGGTGCTGCGGGTCGCCATGGTCATCTACCTCGCCGCGATGTTCCTCGCGCTGCGGCTGCCCGAGCGGGTCGACTCCCCGCCAGCCCCGGCTCCGGCTGAGCCGCCACACGGGCCGCCGCAGGGGCCGCCGCCCGGAAATATCCGGAACGATGACGGTTGGTACGCCCCGCCACCTGACGCCGGCCCGAGGGGCGCCGGACCAGGGCGGCCGGGCGGCACCATACCGCTGGAGGCCTCCGTGGAGCCGCCGACCAGCGCGGCGTCGGGCGGCGGCAAGTGGCGGACGCTGCGCAACGTGGGCCCCGTGGTCGGCGAGGCGATGCGCGGCAACGCGGTGCTGCGCGCGTTCTCCGGCTACACGGTCTTCTTCCTGGCCTTCCTGCTGCGCACCACCCACTTCGGCGTCTCACACAACCTGGCGCTGGGCGCCCTGGTGGCCGCCGCCGCGGCGGGCGGCCTGGCCGCGATGGCGATCGGCTCGCTGGTCCGCGCCAGGGCACCGCAGGCGATCCTGTTCACCATGCTGACCCTGGCGCCGGTGGTGACCGCGGCGTGTGCCTGGTTCTTCAGCTTCACCGCGGCGATCGCCGTGGCGTTCACCGCGGCGCTCGCCGCGAGCCTGGCCAAGCTGGCGCAGGACTCGATCGTGCAGCGCGAGATCGGCGAGGAGATCCGCTCCTCGACGTTCGGGGTCTCCGAGACCCTGAACCAGGTGGCGAACGTGGCGGGCGCCCTGGCCGGCGTCCTCGTCTCCATGCTCGACAACGGCCAGCTCGGCCTGGCGATCGCGGCGGCCGGCCTGACCGCGGCGCTGGTCATGCTGGTCGGCAGGCGCAGGCACCGCATCCTGGCTCAGCCCGTGGCCGCGCCGCCGCGCCACCGCATCCGGTAGGTCGCGGCCGCTCAGGGCTCGATGTCGTCGGCGACGGCGCGCAGCACCGCGGCGATCCTCTTCGCCTCCCTGGCGTCGGGGTGCTTGCCGCGGCGGTACGTCGTCGAGACACCATCGAGCAGCTTGATCAGGTCCTCGACGAGCACGATCATCTCGTCCGGCTTCTTGCGCGCCTGCTTCGCCGTGACGGTGGGCGGCGGCTCCAGGATCCGCACCTGGAGCGCCTGGGCTCCGCGGCGTCCCTCGGCGATGCCGAATTCCACCCGCTGCCCCTGGCGCAGCACGGTCGTCCCGGGAGGTAGCGCCGATGAATGCACGAACACCTCGCCGCCGTCATCGCGGGCGAGGAAGCCATACCCCTTGTCGGAGTCAAACCACTTGACCTTGCCGGTAGGCACGCGCAGACCTCACGTCACTTAAGAGCTAACAAACAACCAGCGATCGGGCGACCGACAGGATGCTATGGGCACTTCCAAGGCTATCGGCCCCGGCCGCGTGATCGCAGCCTGGTAATCCTGGCCCCGGCCGGGAGCCGGCTGCGCCTGCCCTAACCTCGCGCGCGGCGGAAGCCGCCGGCCGTTATGTGTGAATGGTTCCCGGCACAACGGCCAGCGCAGCCACTGTGCTCTGCGGCATAGCATCGCATGCAGGAGGGATGCAGTTGACCGCCCAAGGGCTCATCGACACGACGGAGATGTACCTCCGCACGGTCTTCGAGCTGGAGGAGGAGGGTGTCACGCCGCTGCGCGCCCGCATCGCAGAGCGGCTGGCGCAAAGCGGGCCGACGGTCAGCCAGACGGTCGCGCGGATGGAGCGGGACGGGCTGCTGCACGTCGCGGGGGACAGGCAGCTCGCGCTCAGCGACGTAGGCAGGGCGCTGGCCACCCGGGTGATGCGCAAGCACCGGCTGGCCGAGTGCCTGCTCGTGGGGGTCATCAAGCTGCCATGGGAGGAAGTGCATATCGAGGCGTGCCGCTGGGAGCACGTGATCTCGGAGAACGTGGAGCGCCGCGTGTGCGAACTGCTCGGTTACCCGGTCCGCTGCCCGCACGGAAACCTCATCCCCGGCCTTGCCGAGCTCGGCCTGCCCGGCGAGGCGCAGCAGCGGGCGCTCGCGGCGATGGGGGAGACCGGCGAGGCGATGACGAAGGTCGCGTCACGAGTCCCGGTGCAGGCCGCGGTCCTGCGGATCGGCGAGCACGTGCAGAGCGATCAGGCCGTGATGCTTAAACTCAGGCGCGGCGGGATACAACCAGGACGCGACGTCGTTCTCCTGGCGGGCGGTGATGGTGTACACGTGACGGCAAGTGACTCCATGAACGCCATCTCGACCGAGCTGCCCGGCCATGTCGCGGCACACATATTCGTGTCCGTCGGCAGCCCCGTTCGCGCTGTTGCCGGAGCGTAACCGTGGCGGCGGTTCCTGCGACGAAGGAGCGCGTGCGTGACGGGCTGGGATGAGGCCGCGTTTGACGCCTACCTGCCCGCGGACATGGTCCTCGGCCGGGCCGACGTGGCGGTCGTCGTCGCCGACCGGCTCTGCAACATCCTCTACCTCAACCAGTACGCGGGGAGGCTGTTCCGCATACCCGGGGAATTCTCGCGGCTTGTCGGCTGCCCGGTGCTGTCACTCGGCCTGTTCGCGGCAGACAGCCTGGGCCGGCTGGAGGAGCTGGCCGGGCAGGTGCTGCGCGGCCGCTCCTGGGAGGGAACGTTCGAGAGCACGCGAGGTGACGGGTCGCACGGCCTGATCCGCGCCTTCGCGGTGCCGTTGCGCCAGGTGAGCGGGGAGATCGAAGGGATCGTGATCCTGGCGCGCCAGGCGGGAACGCGGGACGGCCAGGGGCAACGAGACCGGATCGCCCTGCTGGAGCGGGTCGGTGAGCGGCTGGCCGGCTCGCTGGAGATCGGCACCACGTTGAAGCACGTGGCGGAGATGCTGGTTCCCCAGTTCGCCGACCATTGCTTCATCGACCTGTTCACCGGGGATCAGCTGGTCCGGCGGGTGCAGCGGCACGCCAGTGACTGGGTGCCGCCGCCGGGAACCTGGGCGGCCACCGGGGAGCAGATCCACTATCCGGAGGGGCATTTCTGCCAGCAGGCGATCGCGCGGCTGGACACGATCACCGTCAGCGACCTGGAGAGCGCGGATTACCCGGCACCGACCGCGGAGAGCCTGGCGGCCGCGCGCGAGGCCGGGCTCACCTCGGTGGTCGCCGCGCCGCTGTGCGCCCGCGGCGAGCTGCTCGGCGTGATGAGCCTGGCCTTGTCCCGGCTGACCGAACGCGACGACTACCGGTACGACACGCCGGAGCGTGACCTGATCGGCGCGATCGCCAGCAGGGTGGCGATCGCGATCGACAACGCGATGCTGTTCGAAACCGAGCGGAGGACCGCGCTCGCCTTCCAGAAGAGCCTGCTGCCGCAGGCGATCCCTGACCTGGACGGGCTGGAAGTCGCCTGCAGGTATGTGCCGGCCAAGCCGCTGGAGACCCAGGGCCAGGGCATTCAGACCCAGGTCGGCGGCGACTGGTACGACATCATCCCCCTGGCCGCCGGCCGCGTCGGCATCGTCATCGGCGACGTGGAGGGCAGGGGCGCCCGCGCCGCCGCCACCATGGGCCAGCTGCGCGCGGCGCTGCGCGCCTTCGCGCAGGACGAGAAGTCGCCGGCCGACATCATGCGCAAGCTCGACGAATGGTGCCGGTCGCTGGCCGGCGGCGATGACAACGGGGTCCCGCTGCCCGGCGACCCGCCCACGTGCAGCTGCATCTACATGATCTACGACGCATGGTCACGGCAGCTGACTCTCGCCGACGCGGGCCACGACCCGCCGCTGCTCATCAGCGACGGGAAGGTACGGCCGCTCGACGTCATGGACAAGGGCGTGCTGCTCGGCGTGCGCGGCAAGGGCATCCAGGGGCTGCCCACGTACAAGGAGCAGACGCTCGTGCTGCCGGCGGGGGCCATCCTGGCGCTGTACACCGACGGGCTGACCGACCGGCGGACCCGGGCCGACGGCTCGGGCCACTATTCGGTAGCCGAGGCCGAGGAGATGCTGCAGCATGCGGTCGGCGCGGCAGCCGCCAGCGGCGACGCCGAGGCGGTGGCCACGGCAGCCGAGCACGCGGTACCCGGGGATATCGACGACGACATGGCGATCCTGGTGGTGAAGTCCTCGGCGTCGGAGCTCGCCTCGATCAGGCGCGTGTTTCCCGCCGAGCCGATCATGGTGTCCGAGGCCAGGCGGCTGGCGGCCCAGACGTTCCGGTCCTGGGGCATGGGCGCCGAGCAGACAGAACTCGCCTGTCTCCTGGTCTCCGAGGTGGTCACCAATGCGGTGCTGCACGCCTCGATCACGCCGAGCCCCGGCGCTGAGCTCGATCTCGATATCGAGCCGCTGCTCATGGCGCAGTCGGCTCCCGCCCGGGGAACCGCAAAGGAATTCGCGCTGCGGCTGCGGCGTGGTGCATCCGCGGTATGGGTAGAAGTGTTCGACCCGGACCTGCGGCTGCCCCGGATCCGCACCGCGGGCGAGACCGATGAGGGCGGGCGCGGCCTGTACCTGGTCGAGCAGCTGGCCACCCGGTGGGGATCCCGGCCTACCTCAGACGGAAAAGCCGTCTGGTTCGAGATGCCGCGCAGCGGCAGCTGGTCCTAATCAGGGACAGTTGGCGTTGCTGCGTGAATTGACGGGATACCCGCGGGTATGTTGGGGCTTTCGGGCAACTGCCCGGCGCACCGCTGTCGGCATCCGCGGACGGCACCCGCACGGCCTGGATAAGGGGCAAAGCGCATGACATGGTTGGACCGGCTATTGCAGCGGTGGCGGACCCGGGTCGCGCTCCGCGAGCTGCCGCCTGGTGCCCGCGTCCTTGACATCGGCACCCATGACGGCACGCTGTTCCGGCTGGCGGGTGCGCGCGGAGTCGGCATCGATCCGGAACTAGTCGAGACGGCAGCGGTCCCGGGAGTGACGCTGGTCCGGGGACTGTTCCCTGCCGACCTGCCCGCGCTGCCCGGAAGTTCCTTCGACGCGGCCACCGCGCTCGCAGTCGTTGAGCACGTCCCCGCCGAGGAGCTGGCGGGATGGGCGAAGGCGCTTGCCGAGCTGATCGCTCCCCGCGGGGTGCTGGTCATCACCGTGCCTGCGCCGACGGTCGACACCATTCTGCACGTGCTGATGCGGCTGCACCTGGTCGCAGGGATGGAGGTCCATCAGCATCACGGGTTCGAGCCGAGCGAGCTTGACACGATTTTCGCCTCGCCGCTGTGGCGGCGTGCCAAGCATCGCACCTTCCAGCTGGGCCTGAACCATCTCTACGTTTTCGAGCGCGTGCCGGACTGACCTCAGTGCCGACCGGAGCGCGCGCCGCCGCGCGTCGGGCTCAGTGGCCGTGATGGGCGGTCCATAGCAGCAGCACCACGACGACGAAGATGACGGCGGCGGCGATAGCCCGCTGCCTGCCGTTGCCGTTCAGCCTTACGGTTATCCTGCCGCGGACGCGCGTCCACCCGAACCAGGCAAGCAGGACCAGGAACGCCAGCAAGATGAGCCCGGTCATGTGCCGCCTCCTGGAACCCGGTGGTGCGCACCCGCATCGAGGCTACGGCATTGCGTGCCGCGATGCGACGCGAGGTACGGTGAGGGCAGCACTACGGCGAGCCAGGCCGCCGGTACCGCATGTGCCGCGGCGGGACCGGCCGCCCGGCACCCGGAGGCCACGATGGCGGATGCATTCATAGCCGGCGCGGTCCGCACCGCGATGGGCAGGCGGAACGGTGCCCTGGCCGGGGTGCACCCGGTCGGCCTGGCGGCACACGCGCTGCGCGCGCTGGTGGACCGCACCGGAGTGGACCCGTCTGCCGTGGATGACGTGATCATGGGCTGCGTCTCGCAGATCGGCCCGCAGACATTCGACATCGCCAGGAACGCCTGGCTGTCCGCGGGGCTGCCGGAAAGCGTGCCCGGCGTCACCATCGACCGGCAGTGCGGCTCTTCCCAGCAGGCCGTTCATTTCGCCGCCCAGGCCGTGCTTTCCGGTACTCAGGACCTGGTGGTGGCGGCCGGGGTGGAACACATGAGCGTGG
The DNA here is from genome assembly GCA_019246795.1 of Streptosporangiaceae bacterium. Classification (GTDB taxonomy): domain Bacteria; phylum Actinomycetota; class Actinomycetes; order Streptosporangiales; family Streptosporangiaceae; genus Palsa-504. Next base: position 14,113 of record JAFAPY010000153.1, read on the forward strand.
TGACCATGGGTTCGACCCTGACCCTGGCCGCGCAGGCGGGCATGCCGGCGCCATGGGGCAGCGGCTGGCTGGAACGGTACGGCGACCAGGAGATCTCGCAGTTCCGCGGCGCCCAGCTGATCTGCGAGCACTGGGGATACAAGCGAAGCCAGCTCGAGGAGTTCGCGCTGGAAAGCCACCAGCGGGCGGTGCGCGCCATCGACGAGGGACGCTTCGACAGCCAGGTAGCGCCGCTGGCCGGCCTGAGCCGGGACGAAGGCCCGCGCCGGGACACCACGCTGGAGAAGATGGCGGCGCTTGCACCGCTGCGCGACGGCTGGGAGATCACCGCCGCGGTCTCCTCCCAGATCTCCGACGGCGCGGGAGCGCTGCTGGTCGCGTCCGGGGCGGCGCTGGACCGCTTCGGCCTGGTCCCGCGGGCGCGGGTGCGCGCCCTCGCCGTGACCGGGTCGGACCCGGTGCTGATGCTGACCGGCCCGATCCATGCGACCGCGAAAGTGCTCGCCAGGGCCGGGCTGGCGGTGGCGGACATCGACGTGTTCGAGGTCAACGAGGCGTTCGCGCCGGTGCCGCTGGTGTGGGCGGAGGAGACCGGGGCGCCGCTAGAGCGGGCCAACCCCAACGGGGGGGCCATCGCGCTCGGCCATCCGCTCGGCGCGACCGGGGCGATTCTCATGACGAAGCTGGTCCATGAACTGGAGCGGACCGGCGGCCGGTTCGGCCTGCAGACCATGTGCGAGGGCGGCGGCCAGGCCAACGCCATGATCGTCGAGCGGGTCTGATTCCTGCCGGGCTGCGGAGGCAGGTCGGCGTCCGGTTACATCCGCTCCGGAACGGGCACGCCGAGCAGCCCGAGGCCGGCGGTGAGCACCCTCAGGGTGAGCGCGCACAGCGCGAGCCTGGCCTCGCGCAGCGACGCCGGCTCCGCCCGCAGCACCGGGCACTCCTCGTAGAACGTGGTGAACAGGCTCGCCACGTCGAACAGGTACCCGCACAGCCGGTGCGGCTCCGCGGTCTCGGCGACCTGGCTGACGGCGGCGCCGAAGGCGAGCAGTTTCAGCGCCAGCGCGCGCTCGGCGGCGGCGGTGACGGCGGTCGCCGGGCTGACGCCGCGTTCGTCCAGCCCGGCCTTCCTGAAGATGGAGCGGATCCGTGCGGTCGCGTACTGCAGGTACGGTCCGGTGTTGCCGCGGAAGGTGATCATCCGGTCCCAGTCGAAGACATAAGCGCTGTCTCTGGCCGTGGACAGGTCGGCGTACTTGATCGCGCCGATGCCGACGTCCTCGGCGATCGCGTCGAGCTCGCCCGGATCGGCTTCGCTGCTCGCGCCGAGCTCGTCCAGGATGCCGCGAGCCCGTTCGATTCCCTCGCTCAGCAGGCTGGACAGCGGGACTGCCTCGCCTTCCCTGGTCCGCAGCCTGGTCCCGTCGGTGCCGAGCACCATGCCGATCTGGTCGTGTTCGAACACGATCCCGGGCGGGATCCAGCCGGCCTCGCGGGAGACCGCGAAGATCATCGCAAGGTGCAGCGCCTGGTCCGAGCCGACCACGTAGATCGCCCGGTCGCAGTTCAGCTTGTCCACCCGGTACCGCACCGTTGCCAGGTCGGTGCTGGAGTAGTTGTAGCCGCGGTCGCTCTTGCGGACGATGACGGGCAGCGGCCTGCCGTCCCGCCCGGTGAAGCCGGGCGGGAACACGCACAGTGCGCCGTCGCTGATGACCGCCAGTCCCTTCGCCTCCAGGTCGGCGACGACGCCGGGCAGCATGTCGTTGTAGAAGCTCTCGCCGCGGACGTCGTCGTCGGTCAGCGTCACCCGCAGCGTCGCGTAGGTCCGGCGCAGGTACTCCCGGGACATGCCCATCAGCTGTGTCCACAGCCGCAGCGTGGCCGGGTCGCCGCCCTGCAGTTTGACGACGCGCTCGCGGGATCGCGCGGCAAACGCCGGCTCGGAATCGAACGCGCGCCTGGCCGCCTGGTAGAACGCGTTCGGGTCGGTGCGCAGCAGCGCTGCCTCGGCCGAGTTCTCGCCGACGTCGAGCAGGTGCTCGATGAGCATGCCGAACTGGGTGCCCCAGTCGCCGACGTGGTTGTCCCGGACCACATGGTGGCCGACGGCCTCCAGCGCCCGCGCGATAGCGTCGCCGACGATGGTGGAGCGCAGGTGCCCGACGTGCATCTCCTTGGCTATGTTCGGCGAGGAGTACTCCGCCACCACGGTCTGCGGGTGCTCCGCGGGGACGATGCCGAGCCGGTCATCGCGGAGCAGGCCGGCGGCCTGGCCGGCGATCCAGTCGTCGCGCAGCGTGAAGTTGATGAAGCCGGGGCCGCTGACGGACGGTTCGGAGCTGATGTCGGCCACGTCCAGGGCGGCGATCAGCTCGGCGGCGATGTCCCGCGGCGCACGGCCGAGCCTCTTGGCGAGCGGGAGCGCCGCATTGGCCTGGAAATCGGCGAACGCGGAGGACCGGATCAGCGGGTCGGCGTCAGCGAGCCCGGAGCCGAACGACGCCACGATGGCACCGCGCACCCGGTCGCGGAGCACCTGCTGCGGATCGGCCATGGTCTTAAGCCTATCGGCACCCCGTCCTACGGCCTGGCCGGTCTCCACCCAGGCGCGCAAGCGGACGGGTCAAGCGGGCGTGGCGGTTTCGGTCTTGGCGGCCTCGGCCGGCTCGGGTGCACGTTTGCCCTGCTTGATCGCCAGGCAGCTCAGCGCGCCGACACCAAGGAGGATGATCGGCAACAGCATCGTCTGCCGCATGGCGGTGACGTAGCCGAAGGTGAACACCTCGTGGCCGATGCGGGCGATCTCCGCCGCGATCTGCGCTGGCAGGCCCGGGCCCAGGCGGGTGCTGCCGCCGGACTGGCCGGCCCCGACCTGGATGCCGTTCTTGGCGGAGTTGCCGATCCCGGCCACGAACCGGCTGCGTACCTGCGGCGGCAGCGCGGCCGAGCGGGTGCTGGCTTGGGCCGCCATCGCGGAGACGAGCCTGTTCTGCAGCAGGGCACCGACGGCGGCGGTGCCGATGACCAGGCCGACCTGCCGTACGGTGTTCAGCACCCCGGATGCCGCACCGGCCAGGCGCGGGTCGACGTTGCGCATGGCCACCGTGACCAACGGGGCAAAGATGCAGCCCATGCCGAGCCCGGCCACGATCAGCGGGGCCATGAAGACGGGCCATGACGAGTCCGGGTGAGCGACGAGCGCAATCCAGCCCATCCCGACGCCGAAGAGGATCAGCCCGGACATGAGGATGAACTTGCCGCCGATCTTGTCGGTCATCCGGCCCGCCACGGGGGCGACGAACATCGACACCAGGGAGGCAGGCGCCATCGTGAGCCCGGCCTTCAGCGCCGAGAACCCCAAGACGGACTGCAGGTAGATGGTCAGCGGGATGAAGATCCCCATCATCCCGACGGCGAGCACCCCGGACACCCAGTTCACCACCGAGTAATTCCGGTCCCGGAACAGCGCGAACGGTACCAGCGGCTCCTTGTCCTGAGTGAGCCGCTGGACCAGCAAGAAGACCAGCAGCAGCACCACGCCCAGGCCGAGGACCAGCGGGATGGATATGAACCCGGTGATCGTGCCCCAGTTGTATCTCTGCCCCTCGACCAGGCCGTAGCAGATCGCCACCAGCGCCGCGCTGGCCAGCAGCACCCCGGGGATGTCGATCCGGTGACGCCGGCCGATCCGCACATCGGGGATGATCGCCGGGGTGACCAGCAGCACGACCAGGCCGATGGGCAGGTTCACGAAGAAGATCCACCGCCAGTCGAAGACCGTCACCAGCAGCCCGCCCAGGGTGGGCCCGGCGATCGTGGCCACCCCGGCCACCGCCCCCCACACCCCGAACGCCGCCCCGCGCCGCTCGGGCGGGAACGTGTTGGTGATGATCGCCAGCGTCTGCGGCATCAGCATGGCCGCGCCCAGCCCCTGCAGCGCGCGAAAGCCGATGAGCCAGCCGGGGCTCGGCGCCAGCCCGCACGCGGCCGAGGCCGCGGTGAACACTGCGATACCGCTCATGAACATGATCCGCGGCCCGATCAGGTCACCCAGCCGGCCCGCGGTGATGACCAGCACGGCCAGCACCAGGGCATAGGCGTTGATCACCCAGAGCACGTCATCCAGCGAGGCGTGCAGCCTGGTGATCAGGTTCGGGATCGCGATGTTGACAATCGTCAAATCCAGCAGGGTCATGAAGAACCCGAGCGAGACGACCAGCAACACCGCCCACGGGTTCCCGCGTAGCTTGGTCATGTCTGCGACCCTAACTCACCGGCGCGGAAAAAAAACAAGATATATCTTGAACAGAACGGACGTGGTTGCGTCCTTCCCGTCCTCCTGCCCGCCCCCGGACTGCCCGGAACGCCGCCGAGTATGCTCCGGCTCATGGACGTGAACGGTACAGCAGCGGTCGTCTCCGGCGCGGCGAGCGGGCTCGGGGAGGCCACCGCCCGGGTGCTCGCCGCGGCAGGCGCCACGGTCGTCGTCGCAGACCGCAGCGACGATGCCGGCAAGCGGGTGGCCGAACAGATCGGCGGGATCTTCGTGCCCACCGACGTGACCGATGAGGCGTCGGTGCAGGCGGCGGTGGACGCCGCGGCCGCGGCAGGGCCCCCGCTGCGCATCGCGGTCAGCTGTGCGGGCATCGGCTGGGCCGCGCGGACGGTGGGACGCGACGGCACTCCGCATGACCTGGCCGGCTTCGGCACGGTCATCGGCGTCAACCTGATCGGTACCTTCAACGTCCTGCGGCTGGCCGCCGCCGCCATCGCCATGACCGAGCCCGCCGACGGCGACGGGCAGCGCGGCGTTATCGTCAACACCGCTTCGATCGCGGGCATCGAGGGCCAGGTCGGCCAGATCGCCTATTCCGGGTCCAAGGGCGGCATCATCGGGATGACCGTGCCTGCCGCCCGGGACCTGGCCTCGGTCGGGATCCGGGTGAACACGATCTGCCCTGGCCTGTTCGACACCCCGATCTACGGTTCCGGCGAAGGCGCCGAGGGGTTCAAGGCCAGGCTGGTGACCCCGGTCGTGTTCCCCAGGCGCATGGGGCGGCCGGACGAGTTCGCTCGCCTGGTCCGGACCGTGATCGAGAACGACTACATGAACGCCGAGGTCATCCGCATCGACGGCGGGCTCAGGTTCCAGCCCAAGTAGGCTGATCGGGCACGACGGACCTGATATCGCGATCGTTGGGCGGGCACGCATGTGCGGAATAGCCGGCTGCCTCGCGCTGGCAGACGGAGCGGGACCTGACACCGCGTGGGTGCGCCGTGCCGCGGGCCGCCTTGAGCACCGCGGCCCCGATGACCATGGCTTCTTCGCTGACCAGGACCTGGCCCTCGGCTTCCGGCGGCTGGCGGTCATCGACGAGTCGGCCGGCGCGCGCCAGCCGATGGCCTCGGCGGACGGCCGCTACGTCATGGTCTTCGACGGCGAGATCTACAACTACGTCGAGCTGGCGCAGCGCCTGGCGGCCCGGGGAGTGCGGCTGCGCACCAGGTCCGCGCCGGAGGTGCTCGTTGAGATGTACGCCTGGCTGGGCAAGAACGTGGTGCGCGAGCTCCGCGGCATGTATGCGTTCGCGATCTGGGACCGGCGCGCCAGGGAGCTGTTCTGCGCGCGTGACCCGTTCGGCATCAAGCCGTTCTTCTACACGCTGATGCCCGCACGCGGACCCGCGTCAGGCCCGCAGCTGCTGTTCGCCTCCGAGCGCAAGGCGCTGGCCGACGCCGGCGAGGTGACCGCGATCGACCCGGACGCGCTGCGCCGGTACCTGTCGTTCCAGTACGTGCCAGCCCCCGCGACGCTGGCGCCCCCGGCGCGGGCGCTTCCGCCCGGGCACGTGCTGGTGGCGCGCCCGGGCAGCCCCGCAGCCGCAGGCGGCCCCGTCGGCCCCGCCGGCGCAGCCGGCAAAGCCAGCGCAGCCGGCCCAGGCAGCACTGCCAGCCCCGCCGCCGCAGCCGGCCCAGGCAGCAGTGCCAGCAGCGTCGACGTGTTCCGCTACTGGCGCCCGGAGTTCCGGCCCGCCAGGTCCCCCTCGTCCGCGTCCCCGGAGAGGATCCTGGCCGCGCTGCGCGATTCGGTGGCCGTCCACTTGCGCAGCGACGTCCCTGTGGGCGCCTTCTTGTCCGGCGGGGTGGACTCCGCCGCCCTGTGCGCGCTCGCGGCCGAGGCCTGTCCCGGCCTGGTGACCGTCACCGTCGGTTTCCAGCGCGAGGGCTACAGCGAGATCGAGCTCGCGGCGGCGACGGCTGCGGCGCTCGGGGTGCGCTCGGTGCCCTACGTGATCAGCCCCGAGGAGTTCGTCGCCTGCCTGCCCCGGATCGTCTGGCACCTTGACGACCCGATGGCGGACGCGGCGGCGGTCCCGCTGTGGTTCGCTGCCCGGGAGGCGCGCAAGCATGTCAAGGTCGTGCTGTCCGGCGAGGGAGCCGACGAGCTGTTCGGCGGCTACGGCGTGTACCACCAGCCCGGCATGGTGCGGGCGGGGAAGGTGCTGCCCGGCTGGAGCCGCGCCACCATCAGCCGGGTCGCCGCCGAGCTGCCTGCCGGAGCCCGGGGGAAGGGCCTGCTCGGCAGGACCTCGACCCCGCTGCGCCGCCGGTACATCGGCAACGCCTACGTCTACCACGCCGAGCAGGCGCGGCAGCTGGCCAGGCACGGCAACGGCAGCGAGTTCGACGTGACCGACCCGGTGTACCGGCAGGCTGCAGAGGCCGGGCTGGACGACGTCGCCACCATGCAGCTTGTCGACGTCAACACCTGGCTGCCCGGCGACATCCTCGTCAAAGCGGACCGGATGGCCATGGCGCATGGACTGGAGCTCCGCACGCCGTTCCTCGACCGCGAGGTCCTGGCGGTGGCCGCCCGGCTGGCCAGGGTAGAGAAGACCGCCGCGGGCACCACGAAGTTCGCGCTGCGCGAGGCCGTCGGCGCCCTGCTGCCCCCGGCTGCCGCGGAACGCGCCAAGCTGGGCTTCCCCGTCCCGCTCGGGCACTGGCTGTCCGGGGGCATGTACGGCTTCGCCGAACAGGTCGTCCGCACCGCGCAGACCGGCCAGTGGCTGCACAAGCGCACCGCGCTGGACATGCTGCGGCGCTTCCGGTCCGGTGACCCCGAAGTGACCTGGCGGCACGTGTGGCTGCTCGTGGTGTTCTCGCTGTGGCACCAGATCTACGTGGAAGGCGTCTACGACCCGGTGGCCCTCGGCTGGGAACCCGTGGCCCTCGGCCCCGGGCCCTGGATGACGGCGCAAGGAAGCCTCCCGTGAGGACCCCGCGGATCAGCGTCGTGGTGCCGTTCTTCAACAATCGAGACGACCTGGCGGACTGCCTGGACTCCATCGCGGCCCAGTCGGTCACCGACACCGAGGTGATCATGGTCGACGACGCCTCCACCGACGGCAGCGCCGAGATCGCCCGGGCGAAGGCGGCAGCCGACCCGAGGTTCGCGCTGGTGCAGGCGGAGCACGGCGGCCCAGGAGGCGCGCGCAACCGCGGCGTGGCGCGCGCCCGGGGCGAGTTCCTCGCGTTCGTCGACGCCGACGACATGCTGCCCGGCAACGCGTACGAGCCGCTGCTGCACGCGCTGGAACGGTCCGGGTCCGACTTCGCCAGCGGCGCCGTCGTCCGCGTCGGCCCGGAAGGCCTGCAGCAGTCAGGGCTGCACTGGCTGGCGATCAAGGGCAGCCAGCGGGGCACGCACGTCACCAGGACGCCGCGGCTGCTGTACGACGTGTCGGTGTGGAACAAGCTGTTCCGCCGCAGCTTCTGGGAGCGGCACCAGCTGGTCTTCCCGGAGAACGTCGTGTGGGAGGACCTGCGGCTGATGACCAAGGCGCACGTGCTTGCCAGGGCCGTGGACGTGATCCCGGACACCGTCTACTACTGGCGCGAGCGCGCGCACGGCGGGCTGTCGATCACGCAGAGCCGGTCCTCCATCGCCAACCTCCGGGACCGGATGACCGCGCTGAACGACATCGACCAGTTCATCGCGGCGCACGCCACCGCCAAGCTGCTGCGCGCGCACCAGCTCAAGGCCCTCAAGAACGACCTGTGGCTGTACGTCAGCGACCTGGACAGGGTGACCGCTGCTTACCGCGCCGAGTTCGCCGAGCTGGTGAACGGCTACCTGGATCACGTGGACCGCCGGGTGCTGCGCAGCCTGCCCTCGACGCACAAGCTCGCCTACTACCTGGTGCGGGCCGGGGCGCTGCCGCAAGCCGCCGAGCTGGCGGCCTGGATGGCCGCGCAACCCGTGCGGCAGCCGCCCATGGTGCGGCGCAGGGGACGGCTGCGAGCAGACCTGCCGTTCAGGGCGGGTTCCCCGGTGAAAATCCCGGCGAGGGTGTTCAGGCCGCACTGGCGGGAGCTGGACCCGGAAGTGGTCGTGGATGACATCGGCTGGGACCGGGGCCGGCTGGTCGTGGCCGGGCGGGCCTACGTGCCGTCGGTGGACATCGCCAAGCGCAGGCACACCTCCAAGCTCGTCATCCTGCGTCCCGCCGGGCGCAGGCTGCCGGTGGTGCTGCCCGCCCGGTCGTTCCTGCACCCGGAGGCGACCGCCGCCAGCGAGCAGGACCGTTACAACTACGACTGGGCTGGTTTCCGCTTCGCGCTGTACCCGCGGTGGTTCCGCGGCGCCGGGGAATGGCAGTGCTACATGCTGGTCCGCGGCCGCGGCGTATGGCGCCCGGTCCGGGTACACACCCCGGTGCCCGGCCCCGCCGAGCATCCGCAGCCGCGGCAGATCGCGCCCGGCCTGAGGTTCGGCGCCAGGTGGGCGGGCCTGGGCCTCAACGTGGCGGCGTGGCGGCTGGGGGCGCTCGCGGCCGGGCACGCCTGGTGTGACGAGGATCCCGCTGTCGAGGTGGACGTGCAGCTGGCTGCCGGGTCCCCCGCCTGCGGGCAGGCTGAGCTGGTGCTGGTCCGGAACGCCGGCGCGGCAACCCGTTCGTTCCCGGCGGCGGCCGTCGGTCCTGCCACGTTTCGCGCCCGCGTGCCGCTGGCCGACCTGGCAGGCGCGGGCGGCGCGGCGGAGCGCGCGGGCCGCGTGGCCGGCGACGACGTCATGGCCTGGGACGCCTACATCAAGCCGCCGGGGCGGCCCCGGGTCCGGGTGGCGTGGCCGGACGGCAGGCGAGAGGCAAGGCACCTGTTCGGCGGCCGGGAAGTCCTCGTGGGCCGCAGCCGCTACGGTGACCTTGTGATGGCAGAACGTACCCCGCGTCCGGTGATCGACGCCCATGAGTGGCTGCCCGGCGGGCGCCTGGTGCTGCGCGGCAGCTTCCGCGGCGGCGGCGGCCGGTATGAGACCGTGCTGCGCCGGGCCGGGTCCGCCGATGCCCACGTCATCGGATTCCGCCTCGACGGCGAGCGGTTCACCATCGAGGCGGACGTGGACCAGATGCCGTTCTTCGGCTCGGCCATCCCGCTGCGTGACGGCCAGTGGAACCTCTACCTCCGCCCGGTGGGCGGTGCTGAGATCGGAGCCGACGCGCTCGCGGAACTGAAATACGATCACGACCGGCTCGGCGACGTCACCGGCGCCCAGGTGGCCGCAGGACGCAAGTGGTACCGCTTCATGGTCGCCGGCCATGACGACCCGGTGATCACCGCCGGGCCCAGGCTGCGCCGCACCGAGCAGGGAAACTTCAGCCAGCGGGCGCTGCGGCGCGGCTACTACCCGCTGGCGCTGCGCGCGCCGCTCCGCGACACGGTGCTGTTCGTGAGCTGGAAAGGCAAGCAGTGCGGGGACAACCCGCTCGGGATCGCGGCGGAACTGCGCCGCCGGGGCGACGGCCGCGAGCAGCTATGGGTGGTCAACGACTGGTCCGTTGCGGTGCCCGACGGCGGAACGGCCGTGCTGCGCGGCACCCAGGAGTACTACGACGCGCTCGCCCGGTCGAAGTACCTGATCTCCAACGACGACATGCAGCTGCCGTTCCGGAAACGAGACGGCCAGGTCTACCTGCAGACCTGGCACGGCACCCCGCTGAAGCGGATCGGGTTCGACATCGCCGACCCGCAGTTCATCAGCGGGACGGCGTACTTCGACCATCTCGCCAGGGACATCGCGCAGTGGGACCTGCTGCTGTCACCGAATCCGTTCAGCACGCCGATCATGCGCCGCGCGTTCCGGTACCCCGGCGAGATCTGCGAATACGGGTACCCGCGTAACGACCTGCTCCGCCGCGCCGACGTGGCCGAGGTGGCGGCACGGGTGCGGAAACGGCTCGCGCTGCCCGACGGCAAGCGGGTCGTCCTGTACGCGCCGACGTGGCGGGACAACCAGGTCTATGCCAACAGCCGCAGGTACCGGTTCGACATGCGCCTGGACGCCGAACGTGCCTGGCGTGCGCTCGGCGCCGATCACGTGCTGCTGATCCGTGGCCACCATCACACGGCCGATGACGTGCCCGCGGGCCTGCGGCCTGGCTTCGCCGTCAACGTCACCGCCTACCCTGACATCACCGAGCTGTTCCTGGTGGCCGACGTCCTCGTCACCGACTACTCCTCGGCCATCATGGACTACGCGGTTACCGGCAAGCCGATCCTGCTGTTCACCTACGACCTTGCCGAGTACCGGGACAGCCTGCGCGGCTTCTACATTGACCTGGCGGCGGAGGCGCCGGGCCCGCTGCTGGCCACCTCGGCCGAGGTCATCGAGGCGCTGCGGGACGCCGACTCGGTCGCGGCCGGTTTCCGCGATGCCTACCAGCGGTTCGCCGCCCGGTTCTGTCCGCTGGACGACGGTAAGGCCGGGGCCCGCATCTGCGACCGCCTGTTCGGATAGCCTGAGGCCCGATGCCGCCAGACGGACGCGGAAGGGAGGGCCGTGCCGGACAGGGACGCTGAGACCGAGAACGCCGCGACAACCGTAGCGGCGGGCGAGCCTGCCAGCGCGGCCTCCCGGCGGCCCACGGTGCCTGCGGCGCGCCGGTACCCGGGAGCCGCAAGGGCGCCGGGCGCCTGGCCGCGGTGGGCGCAGCGGCTGGTCATCGCGGTTCCCGCGGTGACGGCGTTCGCGGTCGGCGGATACCAGATCGGGCGGCCCTCGCTGTGGCGGGACGAGGCGTACACCAAGGACGCGATCGACCGCTCGTTCGGCCGTATCTTCACCCTGATGGGCCACCAGGACGCGGTGCACGGCGCCTACTACCTGCTCATGCACGCGGTCGCGGCGGCCATCGGCACCTCGGCGACAGCACTGCGGTTCCCGTCGCTGTGCGCGATGGCCATGGCCGCCGCCTTCACCGCGGCGACCGGCCGGCGCGCGGCCGCGCTCGCCGCCGGCGCCGGCGAGCGTGCCAGCGTCCCGGCGCTGACCGGGCTGGCGAGCGGGCTGGTGTTCGCGACCGCGCCTTACGTGACCTACTACGCGCAGACGGCCAGGTCGTACGCGATCGTGACCATGTTCGCCGCGATCGCCAGCTACCTGCTGCTGCGGGCGTATCCGGACGGCCGGTGGCGGTGGTGGGCGCCCTACGGTGCCGCGGTCGCGCTGACGGGCCTGTTCAACGCGTTCGGCCTGCTGATCCTGGCCGCTCACGGCACCACGCTGTTGCTGACCAGCCCGCGCGGCCTGGCCGGGACCGGGCGCCGGGCCGGCCGGATACCGCTGCGCTGGCTGGCCGCCGGCGCCGCGGCGGTGATCGTGCTGGGCCCGCTGCTGCGGGCCATCTACGCCGAACGCAAGCAGACCGCCTGGCTGCTCAAGCCCGACGTCCAGACGGTCGACGCACTCATCGGCCACTTCGCCGGCTCCAGGCTGCTGATTCTGCCGGTCGCCGTCCTGGCCCTGTGCGGGATCGCGGCGGCCTGCCTCGCCGACCGCTGGCGCCCGCTGAACCCCGCAGCGATCGCGCTGCCGTGGCTGGTGGTGCCAGCCGTCATCCTGCTCGCCGCGTCGTACCTTCGGCCGGTCTACAACCAGCGGTACGTCGAGTTCTGCCTGCCCGCGCTGGCGATCCTGGTCGGCGCGGGCCTGGTCGGCCTGGTCCGGCTCGGCTGGTACCTGAAGACGAGCCGGCCGCCGCGGGCCTGGCTGCCCGGGGCCGCGGCAGCGGTCGCCGTCATCGCGGTCGCCGTCATGCTGGTGGCGCCGCAACGGGCGATCCGGCAGCCCTCGGCCCGCCCGGACAACCTGCGGCTGGCGTCGGCCATCGTCGCCGCCAACGAGCGGCCCGGCGACGTGGTGTTCTACATCCCGGTCAACATGCGCGTGCTCGGCACCGGGTACCCGGCGCCGTTCGGCGGGCTGCGCGACATCGCGCGGGCGCTGTCCCCGATCGCGTCCGGCACCTTGACCGGCACCGAGGTCAGCAACCCCGCGGTGCTGAAGAGCCGTTTCACCGACGTGAACCGGGTGTGGGTGGTCACCGGCAACGCCAACGGCACGTTCCCGGTCCCGTCCACCTCGGTGGACAAGGAGAAGCTGGCGCTGCTGACCGGCATGCACGTCGTGCACCGGTGGCGGGCCGGCGATGTGATGCTCACCCTGTACGGGCGCTAGCAGGTGCCCGGGCCGGGCACCGGCAGGGGTCGCAGGGATCAGGCCGCCGCTGCGTCGGAGGGCTGCATGACCGCGCGATGCTGGCGCGCCTGCCGTGGCTGCCACTGCCGCCGCCGCCACGGCAAGGCGGCGATCATGAGGGCGACGACGCCGAAGCTGAGCAGCATCATCATGGCATTGGCCATCTTCCAGTAGCGCCAGGTCAGCATGTCCATCGGCAGGTAGGCCATGGCCGCGTAACCGCCGAGCACCACCTGCAGCGGGATCGACAGCCGGGTGGGCCGGGCGGTGGCCGACGGCGCCTGCCACAGCAGGTACTGGCTGCCGAACGACGGCGTGATCGCCACCAGCGCTGTCGTGGTCGCCGTCGCGACATCCAGGGGATGGGCGCGGCGCCACCACCACACCGCGAGCAGCGCCCCGGCCATGGCGGCCTTGGTGCCGATCGACCCGACGTTCAGCCACAGCGGGTCCTGCCAGATCGGAAGGTTGGACTTATGAACATGAAGAGCCAGCCACAGCCCCGCCCAGGTCCAGTTCCCCGTGACGGGATGGTAGCCAGTGATCACCCTGGCGATATAGGGCAGCTTGGCGGCCGGCGTGCCGACGGTGACCGGCAGCGACACGAACAGCAGCGCCGGGACCCCGGCGGCTCCGGCCGCGAACTGCCAACGGCGGCGCCATGAGGGCAGCGCCAGCAGCAGGGCCGGGCCGAAGAGCACCGGCCAGGTCTTGATGGCGATCCCCAGGCCGAGCAGGATTCCCGCGGCGGCGGCCATACGGCCGGAGACCAGCGGGCCGCCCCGCAAGACGATGGCGAACGCGGCAAGGGACAGCAGCAGGCACGCGGGCTCCATTTGGCCGTGCAGGCTGCTGACCAGGATCGCCAGCGGATTACAGGCGTACTGGAACCGGCGCAGCGCCGCCCGATCGCCGGCGGCGCCGGCAACCACGCCGACCAGCACGACGACGCCGAGGTCGAACGCGATCGCCATGATCCGGACGATGATCGCCCACGACAGGTGCAGGTGCAGGTCCGCCCAGTAGGCTCCGGCAAGCAGGAAAGCGTATGCGGGCAGGTAATCCCAGCCTGATGGCCGGGCGTTCAGGATCGGGTCCTGGTGGTGCAGGACGTTGTACCCCGCGACCTGGAAGTCGTAGGCCACGTCGAACGGCCGAAGACGGTATGTCACGGCCAGCATCACCAGCCGCAGCAGCGCGGCGGTGTAGACGGCCAGCGCCAGCGAGGGACGCCACTGGCGGCGCTGCGCCAGCAGCATCAGCGCCGCGCCGAGCGCGACAAGCAGCAGGGCGGCCGCACACTGGGCGGGGCTGAGCCATCGGTACGTCACGCAACCCCCTCAGCGCGTGAATCAGCCGCCGGGAGGGTGCAGCCTGGCCCACCTCCTGCTTCGGCCCGCTGCGCGCAGCGCAGCAGGCCGTGCGCGTGACTGCGTTACCCGGTGCGTGTCCGTCTGGTTACCGGCCTTACCGGACGATCATATGCTGCCGGCGGCCGTCGTCCCTAACCGGCGCGCCCGTCCGCGCTGGGCCATCAGGCGCCGGACGACCCGGCGCGCACCGCGCCGCCGAGACCGCTGGCCAGCAGCCGCTCCTTGATCTTCCTGCGGCCGCGGTGCAGCCGGGACATGACGGTGCCGACCGGCGTCCCCATGATCTCGGCGATCTCGCGGTAGGGGTAGCCCTCGATGTCGGCCAGGTAGACCGCGGTGCGGAACTCGCCGGGCAGCTCGCGCAGCGCCCGCAGCAGGTCCGAGTCGGTGGTCCGGTCCAGTGCCTGCGCCTCGGCCGACGGCACGGGCGGCGCGAGCCGGTCCGCGGACATCTGCCATTCGGCCAGGTCCCCGCCGAGGGCTTGCTGCGGTTCCCGGCGCCGCTTCCGGTACACGTTGATGAACGTGGTGGTGAGGATCCGGTTCAGCCACGCCCGCAGGTTGGTGCCCGGGGTGAACTGGCCGAACGCCGCGTAGGCCTTGGCCGACGCTTCCTGGACCAGGTCCTCGGCGTCGGTGGGGTTCCTGGTCATCCGGAGCGCGGCGGGGTAGAGCTGGCCCAGCTGCGGGATGACATCGCGCTCGAATCGCGCGCGATCCTCGCTGGAGTGTTCGGCTCGGCTCATGTCGGCTCCGTTGTCTTCATCTCACTGTATATAGACGCATCAGCGGGCCAGAAAGGTACCCCGTGTTGCGGAAATCACGTATCTGGCTGCCGGGACTGCTGATTCCCGGCAGGCTGCAGCGACCATGCTGCCCGGGCGGGCCGCGAGCACGCTGAACGGCAGCTGCGAGCTAGCTGAGGACGGCCCGCCGCTAGATCCAGCCCTTGCCGACGCGGTACCACATGTGGCTCAGCCAGTCCGGGTAGGGAATGACCTTGGCGGCGAGAATCGGGTAGAAGTACCAGAACATCAGCAGCACGCACAGCAGGTACGCGCCGACGATGCCGGCGCCGACCGAGCGGCGTACCACGCTGGCCGACGCGGGCCCGAGGATCAGCCCCAGGCACAGCACGATGGACAAGATCAGGAACGGCTCGAACTCCAGCGCGTAGTAATAGAACTTGGTCCGGCTTACCAGCGGGAACCACGGCGCCCAGCCGGCGAGCACGCCCAGCAGCACCGCGCCGGCCCGCCAGTCCCGGTGCAGCAGCCACCAGCCCAGGCAGAACACCAGGGCGAGGATGGACCCCCACCAGATCGCCGGGGTGCCCAGCGCCAGGACCTCCTGGGACCACGTCGGACCGGTGCAGCCGGAGGCAGGGCAGGTATGCGAGGCTCCCGCGACCGGCCCGCTGTAGGACTCGTAGAAGAAGGCGACCGGCCTGGTGATCAGCAGCCAGTCCCAGGGCTGCGACTGGTAGGCGTGCGGGGCGTGCAGGCCGAGCCCGAAGGAGATCGCCTGCACGTGGTACTCCCACAGCGAGTACAGCGCCGAGATCACCGGGGTGGTCACGCCGTGCAGCTGCGCGTAGTTCCTGTCGTAGCCGGTGCTGGTCGCGAACCAGCCGCTCCACGTCGCGATGTAGACGGCCAGCGGGATCACCAGCAGCGTCAGCGGCAGCCACACGGCCTCGCGCAGCGCGCCGCGCACGTAGGACGGCAGGCCCGCGGCCCGGCGGCCGCCGATCTCCCAGGCGATAAACAACGCGGCGAACCCGACGATGTACCAGGCCGCATCCCACTTGGTCCCGACCGCCAGGCCGAGCAGGATCCCGCAGGCCGCCTGCCACTTGCGCAGGCCGAGCCGCGGCCCGCGCTCGCCGCCCTCGCCGCGCGCGGCGCGCTCGGCCAGCCTGGCCCGGGACTGGTCCCGGTCGATGAGCATGGCTCCGAACGCGGCGAGCACGAAGAACATCAGGAAGATGTCCAGGATCCCGGTCCGCGACAGCACGAACTCCAGGCCGTCCAGCGCCATCAGCAGCCCGGCGATGCAGCCGAGCAGGGTGGACCGGGTCAGCCTGCGGCCGATGCGGCACACCAGCAAGATGGCCAGCGACCCGAACACGGCGGCCGAGAACCGCCAGCCGAACGAGTTCAGGCCGAACAGCCACTCGCCCACCGCGATGAGCAGCTTGCCCGCCTCCGGCTGCACCACGTACTCGCCACAGCTGGTGCCGCTGCAGGCCTGCCATAGACCGGTGGTGTGCCCCTGCAGGATCAGCGTGTCGGCGTTATGGACCGGGATCCACTCGACGCCGTGGTGCAGGATGCTCCACGCGTCCTTGATGTAGTAGGTCTCGTCGAAGACGATCGCCCGCGGTACCTGCAGCCGGTTGAACCGCAGGAACGCGCCGAACGCGGTGACCAGCAGCGCGCCGAGCCAGCTCCATGGCCCGTCGTCGGGCATCGGCGACGCCAGCCGGGCGCGCAGTGCCGCCACCCGGCTGGATCGGCCGGTGGCTGGCGTGGCAGGCAGGTCAGCCTCGGTAGCCGTCATCGGGCACATGGTACCGGCGGTATCGCGCAGCGAGCCGCGCCGCATGGTAAAGAATGCGACTCATGGCCCGACCTGACGCTGAGCAGACGGGGGTGCTCATGCTTGCCGCGGTCCCGATCGGCCGGGCGGACGACGCGTCGCCCCGGCTGGCGGCCGAGCTGGCGAGCGCGACCCTCATCGCGGCCGAGGACACCCGCCGGGTGCGCTGGCTGGCGGCGAGCCTGCACGTCGAGCTGCGGGCGCGCCTGGTTTCCTACTATGACGCGGTGGAGACGCGCCGCACCGCTGGCTTGCTCGGCGAGCTGCGGGCGGGCCAGGACATCCTGCTCGTCACCGACGCGGGGACGCCCGGCATCAGCGATCCCGGGTACCGGCTGACCGCCGCCGCGGCCGCGGCGGGCATCAGGGTGACGGCGCTGCCGGGCCCGTCCGCGGTGACGACCGCGCTGGCCGTCTCCGGGCTGCCCACCGACAGGTTCTGCTTCGAGGGGTTCCCGCCGCGGCGCCGCGGGGAGCGGGCCCGGCGCTTCGCGGACCTGGCCGCCGACGCCCGCACCCAGGTCTTCTTCGAGTCCGGCCGCAGGCTGGCGCGCACGCTGGCTGAACTCGCCGCCTCACACGGCGCCGGGCGCGCGGCCGTGGTATGCCGCGAGCTCACCAAGCCGCACGAGCAGATCGTCCGCGGCGCGCTGGCCGAGCTGGCCAGCTGGGCAGCGCCCGCGCAGTCCCCGGATGCCCAGGACAGCTCAGTGCTGTCTGGAGCGCGCGCGTCGGGCGAGCCGCCGTGCGGCCGCTCAGTGCCTGCTGGAGCGCGCACGTCGGGCTCAGGCGCCGTCCGCGGCGAGATCACGCTCGTGGTCGCCGGTGCCGGACGCCGCAGGCGGGTCAGCGGCCCGGCGCCGCCGGCCCGCTAGCCGCCGCAGCGCTGCGGCGCCCGGACTGCCCGGGCTGAAGGCGATCACCGCCGCCAGGCAGGCGAACGGCACCGCGGGCAGCACGTACCGGTAGTCGAACTCGGCGGTGGCCGCCGGGATGGCGATCAGCGCGAAGGAGATCGCCCACGGCAGCAGCGCCTCCCCGCCGAGCCGCCGCCAGGCCAGCACGATGCCGCCGAGCCCGACCAGCAGGATGAGCCCGTACACGGTGCCGGGCAGCCACACGTACCGCTGGTAGCCGCGGATGACCGGGGCGAACGGGCTGACCAGCCGGGTGTTCGGGTTGCCGTGCGCGTAGGCGGCCGCCCAGGAGTCCCACCTGCCGATGTGGCCCTTGTCCCATGACGGGATCGGCGTTGCCTTGTCGCCGAACACGTACTCGTCGTAGGTCTGCGTGTTCGGGAACACGTACCGCTTCCAGGCGAACACCCGCCCGGTGTCGTCGATGACCGTCCTGAGGTAGTCCAGCGGTTGTGCCTCGATGGCGCGGATGGCGAAGTTCTCCGCGAGCTGGTTGGGCAGCGGGGCGAACTTCGACGGCGGGAGCCGGTCGAGCGGGGACGACGGGTCCCAGATGTACTCCTGGGCGATCGGCCGCTGGTCCGGCGGCACAATGGTGCACAAGAACAGCTCGTTGGCGGGCACGTGCATCTCGGAGCACTCGGCGAAGGTCATCACCCGCGAGTAGAGGAACACGCCGCCTGCTTCCTCCATCGCCAGCTGCCCGTGCTCCAGGTCGAACACGGCGATGTAGCCGGCCACCGGAACCAGGCACGCCGCGATCGCGGCCGCGACCTTGCGCCAGCCGATGCGCCTGATGATCATGTAGACGGCGAAAAGGGCCAGCAGCGGCAGCGCGACGGACCGCACGACGTCCGCGATGCCGAGCAGCAGCCCCACCAGAGCGCACCTGCGCAGCGACGGGTCCGGATCCCACAGCAGCAGCACCGCGGCCAGCACGATCAGGAACAGGAACGGCACGTCGGCCATGATCAGATGCTCGAGCTCGATCTCGAACCCGTCGTAGAGCACCGGGACCGCCGCCAGCGTTGCCAGCCAGGCGGGGACGCCGAACCGGTGTCTGGCCAGCGCGTACACCATGACCGCGACCGCCAGGCCCATGAGATGTTGCAGGATTGTTATGAGAGCGTAGCTGTGAAAGGGCTCCAGGATTCGCAGCCCGATGTTGTACCCGGACACCCGGGTGGGGTCGAGGGAGAGATGGACGGTGTTCGACAGGTACTCGAACGAGTCGTTGAACCAGGCCTGCCACTGGTAGCCGAGCTCCGCGTCGGCGCGCAGCAGCACCGCCGGGATACACACGATGATGAACAGCCGGTGGCCCGACCAGGTGCGCGCCGCCAGCCCCCGGAACCTGGCAAATCCGGGCCAGGCGCGCGCCGCCGACGGCGCACGCGCCGCGGCCTCAGGCATTACCCTCAAGCCGTACCCTCCTGTGCTGAGCTGATAACCCCGACAACGACCAAGCGGCTGGGTCCGGATGCATTCGTCCCCCGCCTACCGTAATACGATGCGCGACCGATCCTGTCCCCGACCACCGGATCGGCGACCGTGAAGGAGAAAAAGACAGTGGAGCTGACCGTGGTCATGCCCTGCCTCAACGAGGCGGAGACCGTGGCGACCTGCGTCCGCAAGGCCGTGGGGTTCCTGGAGGAAAGCGGCATCAGCGGCGAGGTGGTCATCGCCGACAACGGCAGCACGGACGGCAGCCAGCAGCTGGCCGCCGGCGCGGGCGCGCGCGTGGTCCCGGTCAGCGAGAAGGGGTACGGCAACGCGCTGATGGGCGGCATCGTCGCGGCCCGGGGGACGTACGTCATCATGGGCGATGCCGACGACAGCTATGACTTCACCGGCCTGATGCCGTTCGTCACCGAGCTGCGCAAGGGCGCGGACCTGGTGATGGGAAACCGCTTCAAAGGCGGCATCGCGCCGGGCGCCATGCCGCCATTGCACAAGTACCTCGGCAACCCGGTGCTCAGCTTCATCGGCCGGCTGTTCTTCGGCAGCGGGATCGGCGACTTCCACTGCGGGCTGCGCGGGTTCAGGCGCGACAGCGTGCTGGCGCTGGGCCTGCAGGCGACCGGGATGGAGTTCGCCTCGGAGATGGTGGTCAAGGCGACGCTGGCCGGCCAGCGCGTGACCGAGGTACCCACCACGCTGGCCAAGGACGGGCGGAGCAGGCCGCCGCACCTGCACACCTGGCGGGACGGCTGGCGGCACCTGCGCTTCTTGCTGCTGTACAGCCCGCGCTGGCTGTTCTTCCTGCCCGGCCTGGTGCTGCTGATCGCGGGAGTGGTGATCGGCGCGATCGTGGCGCCGCACCCGTTCAGCATCGGCCCGGTGACTTTTGACGTGGACACGCTGGTCGCGGCCTCGGCGATGGTCGTCATCGGCTTCCAGTCCGTGCTGTTCTGGCTGTTCACCCAGGTCTACGCCGGCTCGGAGGGCTTCCTGCCGGAAGAGCCGAAGGTCCAGCGGATGCTGGGCAAGCTGAGCCTGGAGCGCGGGCTGATTCTGGGCGGCCTGATCGGCCTGGCCGGCCTGGCCGGCCTGATCGTCTCGCTGCTGTACTGGAACGGCCAGAAGTTCGGCCAGCTCAACTACGAGCACTCGCTGCGGCTGATGATCCCGTCGGTGACCGCGCTGATCGTGAGCTGCCAGGTTGTCTTGGGCACGTTCTTCCTGTCGATCCTCGGCATCAGGCATGCGCGCCATCCCGCCGCGGTCTCGCCGCCGTCTGCTGTCACGCCGTCTGCTGTCACGCCGTCTGCTGCCACGCCGTCTGCTGCCACGCCGTCTGCTGCCACGCCGTCTGCTGCTACCGAGCCCGGCGTCGCCGCAGAGGCTCCCGCGGCCGCGCCGGCTTCCGGCGCCGGCCCGCAGCCAGCGGGCAACCGCGCTGTTAATCACCGTGAGCAGCCGGCCGCTGCCCGTAGGCTTTAACGCATGCGCCGGATCCTGTCCGCTCCCGCCTGGCCTTACGCCAACGGTCCCCGTCACATCGGGCACGTGTCGGGTTTCGCCCTGCCGTGCGACATGTTCAGCAGGTACCAGCGGATGGCGGGCAACAAGGTGCTGATGGTGAGCGGCACCGACGAGCACGGCACCCCGATCCTGGTGCAGGCCGATGCCGAGGGGGTGTCCCCGCGCGCGCTCGCCGACCGCTACAACCGGGTGATCGCAGACGACCTGACCTGCCTGGGCATGACCTACGACCTGTTCACCAGGACGACCACCCGCAACCATTACGCGGTCGCCCAGGAGATGTTCGTCCGGCTGCTGGAGAACGGCTACATCTTCCCCAGGACCGCGCTTGGCGCTATCTCCCCGTCCACCGGCCGCACGCTTCCCGACCGCTACATCGAGGGCATCTGCCCCATCTGCGGGTACCCGCACGCCCGCGGCGACCAGTGCGACAACTGCGGCAACCAGCTCGACCCGGCCGACCTCATCGACCCACGGTCCAGGATCAACGGCGAGACGCCGATCTTCAAGGAGACCGAGCACTACTTCCTCGACCTGCCCGCGTTCGCCGACGCGCTGGGCAGCTGGCTGCAGTCCAAGGCGGGCCAGTGGCGGCCCAACGTGCTCAACTTCTCCCTCAACCTGCTGGACGACCTGCAGCCGCGCGCGATCACCCGGGATCTGGACTGGGGCGTGCCCGTCCCGCTGGACGGCTGGCGGGACCGGCCGGATAAGCGCATCTACGTGTGGTTCGACGCGGTCATCGGGTACCTGTCCGCCTCGGTGGAGTGGGCGCGGCGCAGCGGCGACCCGGACGCCTGGCGTGCCTGGTGGAACGACCCGGACGCCGAGTCGTACTACTTCATGGGCAAGGACAACATCGTCTTCCACGCCGAGATCTGGCCGGCCATGCTGCTCGGCTACAACGGCGAAGGGGGCAAGGGCGGGACGCCCGGCCGGCTGGGCAGGCTGAACCTGCCGACCGAGGTGGTGTCCAGCGAGTACCTGACCATGGAAGGCCGCAAGTTCTCCTCGTCCAGGGCCGTGGTGATCTACGTCCGCGACTTCCTGGCCCGCTACGACGTGGACGCGCTGCGCTACTACGTGGCCATCGCCGGCCCGGAGAACACCGACACCGACTTCACCTGGAGCGAGTTCGTCCGCCGCAACAACGACGAGCTGGTCGCCACGTGGGGGAACCTGGTCAACCGCGTGGTCTCGTTCGCGGCACGCACCGCGGGGGAGATCCCGGCGGCCGGCCTGTTGACCGACCTGGACCGCGACCTGCTCGACAGGTCCGCGGCTGCGTTCGCGGTGGTCGGCGAGCACCTGGGAGCCTCCCGGTTCAAGTTCGCGATCACCGAGGCGATGCGCACGGTGGCCGAGGCCAACAAGTACTTCTCCGAGCAGGCGCCGTGGAACCTGCGCCGCTCGGACCCGGACCGGATGCGCACCGTGCTGCACGTGGCGCTGCAGCTCGTCGACGACGCGAAGACGCTGCTCACCCCGTTCCTGCCGCGCTCGTCGCAGCAGGTGTACCAGATGCTCGGCGGAAGCGGCACCTGGTCGGACATGCCGCGGATCGAGGAGGTCGACGAGGACGGCGGGCCGTCCTACCCGGTGATCACCGGCAGCTACGACGGTGCGGCCCGGTGGTACTCCCGGCCGATCCGCCCGGGCACCCCGCTCGCCCCGCCCGCGCCGCTTTTCGCCAAGCTGGACTCCGCCGTGGTGGACGAGGAACTTGCCCGGCTGGGCGCGCCTCATGCTTCCTGAGCCGAACGAGCCGTGGTGACTCCTCCGGTCCCCCCTGCGCCGCTGCCCTCCCCGGCGCTGGACAGCCACACGCACCTGGACATGATCGACGAGCCCGTGCCCGACGTGATGGCGGCGGCACGGGCCGCGGGGATCGCGCGCGTGGTCACGGTCGGCACCAGCCTGGTGACTTCCCGCTGGTCGGCGCGGCAGGCCGCCGAACACCACGGCGTCTACGCCGCGGTCGCCATCCACCCGAACGTGACCGGTACCGCGCCGGAGGACGTGCTCGCGGAGATCGAGGAGCTGGCCCGCCAGCCCAAGGTGGTCGCGGTGGGCGAGACCGGACTGGATTACTACCGGGACAACTCCCCGCCGGACGTGCAGCGCCGGTGGTTCCGCGAGCACATCAGGATCGCCAAGCGGGCCGGCAAGGCGCTGATGATCCACGACCGGCAGGCGCACGCCGACGTGCTGGCCATCCTGGAGGAGGAGGGGCCGCCGCTGGCGGTGATCTTCCACTGCTTTTCCGGCGACGCGGCGATGGCCAAGCGGTGCGCGGAGGCCGGCTACGTGATGTCGTTCGCCGGGAACGTCACCTTCGGCAACGCCGGCCCGCTGCGTGACGCCGCCGCGGCGGCGCCGCCGGAGGCGATCCTCGCCGAGACCGACGCGCCGTTCCTGACCCCGGTGCCCAACCGCGGCAAGCCGAACTCGCCGGCCATGGCGGCGTACACGCTGCGCTGCCTGGCCGAGGTCAAGGGCATGGACCTGGCCGAGCTGTGCGACGCGGTGACCGCCACCGCCGCCCGCACCTTCGGCCCCTGGTGACCCGGGTGCGCAGGCCGGCGGCTGAGGTGGCACCGGTGCTGCTGACGCCTTCTGATGTCAGGGAGATCGCCCGGCGGCTGGGGATCCGGCCGTCCAAGCGGCTCGGGCAGAACTTCGTCATCGAGCCGGGCACCGTGCGGCGGATCGCCGCGCTGGCGGAGCTGCGTCCCGACGAGGCGGTACTGGAGGTGGGGCCGGGGTTCGGCTCGCTCACCCTGGCGCTGCTCGAGGCCGGCGCGCCCGCGGTGATCGCGGTGGAGATCGACCCGGCTCTGGCCGGCGAGCTGCCGCGCACGATCGCCGCCCGGGCGCCGGGCCTGGCCGGCCGGGTGAGCGCGGTCGCCGCCGACGCGCTCAAGGTAGGGGCGCCTGACCTGCCTGCGGCCCCGGCGGTGCTGGTCGCGAACCTGCCCTACAACGTGGCGGTGCCGGTGCTGCTCCACCTGATGGGCGCGCTCCCCTCGCTGGGCCGCGGCGTGGTGATGGTCCAGGCGGAGGTGGCGGACCGCATCTGCGCCGGTCCCGGGTCGAAGGCGTACGGCGCGCCGTCGGCGAAGCTGGCCTGGTTCGCCGCGGCGCGGCCGGCCGGCACGGTGCCGCGCACCGTGTTCTGGCCGGTGCCGAACGTCGACTCGCGGCTGGTCGCGCTCACCAGGCATGACCCGCCGGCCACGGCAGCGAGCCGGGAGCAGGTGTTCGCCGTCATCGACGCGGCGTTCGGGCAGCGGCGCAAGACGCTGCGCGCGGCGCTGGCCGGCTGGGCGGGATCGGCGGCGCAGGCGCAGCGGCTGCTGCGGGCGGCGGGCATCGACCCCGGGGCGCGCGGGGAATCCCTCGATGTCGCGCAGTTCGCGCGGCTGGCCGCAGCCCACCGCGACGCAGCGCGTACCATCTGACCATCGTGACCGGTGTGACCGCGCGGGTGCCCGCCAAGCTCAACCTCCAGCTCGGGGTGGGACCGCCGCGCGCCGACGGCTACCACGACCTGGTGACGGTCTTCCATGCCGTCTCGCTGTGCGACGAGGTCACGGTGGCCCCCCACGGGCGCGACTCGGTGGCGGTCACCGGGGAAGGCGCGGACCGGGTCCCCGGGGGCCAGGGCAACCTGGCGTTGCGCGCGCTGGCCGCGCTGCGGGCGGCTGTCCGCGACGGCGCGGGGAACGGAGCTGCCGCTGCAGGGCACGTCCGGGTCACGATCGCCAAGCGCATCCCGGTGGCGGCGGGGCTGGCCGGCGGCAGCGCCGACGCGGCGGGCGCCCTGGTCGCCTGCAACGAGCTGTGGGGCGCGGGCGTGCCGGTGCGGCAGCTGTGCGAGATCGCGGCCACGGTCGGCAGCGACGTCGCCTTCGCGCTGCTCGGCGGGACCGCGGTAGGCCGCGGCCGCGGGGAACGGCTCACCCCGGTGCTCGCCCCGGCCACCTCCTACCACTGGGTGCTTGCCCTCGCCGAGGGCCAGCTGCCGACTCCCGAGGTGTATGCGGCCCTTGACCGGCTGCGCGCGGCCGGCGCCGCTGGCAGTGCCCCGGTCGGCATGGCCGCCGAGCCGACCCTGGACGGCGCGCTCATGTCGGCGCTGCGCTCAGGCGATGCCGCGCTGGTCGGGCGGGCGCTCAGCAACGACCTGCAGCCGGCCGCGCTGTCGCTGTACCCGTCGCTGCGCAAGACGCTGGCGGCGGGGCTTGAGCTGGGCGCGCTCGGCGGCCTGGTGGCCGGCTCCGGCCCGACCTGCGCGTTCCTGGCAGCCAGCGCCGGGCGGGCGGTGGAGCTGGCGGTGTCCTTGTCCGGCGCGGGCGTGTGCCGGTCGGTGGCACGGGTCACCGGCCCCGTGCCCGGCGCCGCGGTGATCTGATCAGCCCGCGGCGTCGAAAGGGGCGAGCAGGGTGCGCATCAGCTCGGCCAGGTCCCGGCGCTGCTCGCCGCCCAGGGCGGCCAGCAGCGCCCGCTCCCGGGCCAGCAGGTCGGCAAGCGCCGCGTCCACGCGGGCCACGCCCGGGCCGGTGAGCGTGACCAGCACTCCCCGCTTGTCCGTCGGATCAGGCTGCCTGCGGACCAGGCCCGCGGCGGCCAGCCGGTCGATCCTGTTCGTCATCGTGCCTGAGGTCACCAGGGTCGCCCGCAGCAGCGCCCCCGGGGTGAGCTGGAAGGGCGGCCCCTGCCTGCGCAGCGCCGACAGCACGTCGAACTCCCAGGTCTCCAGCCCGTGGCCGGCGAACGCCCCGCGCCGCGCGATGTCCAGGTGCCTGGCAAGCCTGGAGATCCGGCTGAGGACCTGCATCGGCTCCAGGTCCAGGTCCGGCCGCTGCACGCGCCATCCCTCGACCAGGTCGTCAACCTCGTCCCGCAGCGCGGTCGCCGGGGCGATCTCGCCATCGGAGCCGGGATTGCTGGCGGGGCCGGCGCGCTTGGCCATTCCCCGAGCATATCTTGACGTCAAGAAGGCCCGTCGGGTACCAAGAGGATCAGTTGACCACCGTGCCTCCCGGCATCGGACAAGGATTGACTGCCATGTGGGACGCGAGCCTTTACCTGCGGTTCGGCGGCGAACGCGCGAGGCCGTTCCTCGACCTGCTCGCCAGGGTCGGGGCCGAGCTGCCCGCTTTCGTGGTCGACATGGGCTGCGGGCCGGGCAACCTGACCGCCCTGCTCGCGGAGCGCTGGCCGGCGGCAGCGGTGTGCGGCGTGGACAGCTCGCCGCAGATGATCGAGGCGGCGTCCGCTCCCGGGCTGTCCTTCGTGCTGGACGACATCCGGCACTGGGAACCGCAGGGCGTCCCTGACGTGATCGTCTGCAACGCGGTGCTGCAGTGGGTGCCCGGCCATCGCGAGCTGCTGCTGCGCTGGGCGTCCTGGCTGCAGGGCGACGGCTGGCTGGCGTTCCAGGTGCCCGGCA
>JAFAPY010000287.1 GCA_019246795.1 Streptosporangiaceae bacterium
AGGACGGCGGCCTGGCCCTTGGCCACGCCGCGGGCCGGGCGGTGCAGGCGGATGCGCAGCACGTCGCCGTCCAGCCACGCGGTGCAGCGGTGGACGTCGCCGTGCGCGCGCAGCTGCACCAGGCAGTCGCACAGGTCCGTCGCCACCGGGCAGCCGGTCCATACCGGGCGTGCCGCGGAGATCTCGGTGACGTCGAGCGCCTCGGCGGGCCCGACGGTCACGGTTCCCGCCACCGGCTCGATGTCCAGCACGTACCGGGGCCTGCCGTCGGCGGCCGGGCCGCCGAGCCGCAGGCCGCGGCGCTGGCCGACGGTGAAGGCGTAGGCGCCGTCATGCCGGCCGACCACGGCGCCGGAGGTGTCGACGATGCGGCCGGGGGCCGGTCCGAGCCGGGCGGCCAGGAAGCCGCGGGTGTCCCCGTCGGCGATGAAACAGACGTCGTGGCTGTCCGGCTTGTCCGCCACGGCGAGCCCGCGCCGCGCCGCCTCGGCGCGCACCCGGTCCTTGGCCGTGTCGCCGAGCGGGAACATGGCATGGCCGAGCTGGCGCGAGGTGAGCACGGCCAGCACGTAGGACTGGTCCTTGCCGCGGTCCGCGGCGCGGTGCAGCATCCCGTCGCGGATGCGGGCGTAGTGGCCGGTGCATACCGCGTCGAAGCCCAGCGCGAGCGCGCGGTCGAGCACCGCGGCGAATTTGATCTTCTCGTTGCAGCGCAGGCACGGGTTCGGGGTCCGCCCCGCCGCGTACTCCGCGACGAAGTCCGAAACCACGTCGCGAGCGAAACGCTCGGCCATGTCCCACACGTAGAACGGGATGCCGATCACGTCGGCGGCACGGCGGGCGTCCCGGGCGTCCTCCAGCGAGCAGCACCCGCGGGCGCCGGACCGGTACGACGCCGGGTTCGCGGACAGCGCCAGGTGGACACCGGTCACCTCGTGACCCGCGTCTACCGCACGAGCCGCGGCCGTCGCCGAGTCCACTCCGCCCGACATCGCCGCGAGCACCTTGAGACCGCCCACTGCTCCAGGGTACGTATCAGCGGAAGGTGGCGCGGCGGGCGCGGTCGACGGCCTCCCCGATCACCTTGCCCACCATGTCCACGTCGTCCTGGGCCGAGGTATGGCCGAGGGAGAAGCGCAGCGAGCCCCGGGCACGGACGTCGCCGGCACCCATGGCGAGCAGCACGTGGCTGGGCTCAGCCACGCCCGCGGTGCACGCAGAACCGGTCGAGCAGGCGATGCCGTTCGCGTCCAGCAGCATAAGCAAGGCGTCGCCCTCGCAGCCGGGGAAGGAGAAGTGGGCGTTGCCCGGCAGCCGGCGCTGCCCGGGCTCCGGCCCGTTGAGCACCGCGTCGGGGACCGCGGCAAGCACCTGGCGTACCAGGTCATCGCGCAGTGCGGCCAGCCGCGCCGCCTCGGCGGCCCGCCGCCGCGCGCACACCGCGGCCGCGACGGCGAACGCCCTGATCGCGGGGGTATCCAGGGTACCCGAGCGGACGTCGCGCTCCTGGCCGCCGCCGTGCAGCACCGGGGCGGCCTCGACCCCGCGAGCCAGGATCAGCGCGCCCACGCCGACCGGGCCGCCGATCTTGTGCCCTGTGACGGTCAGCGCGTCCACGCCAGTGGCGGCGAGGTCGACGGGCAGCTGCGCAGCGGCCTGCACCGCGTCGGTGTGGAACGGGATGCCGTGCTCGTGCGCGGCCGCAGCGAGCTCGGCGACCGGCTGCACCGTGCCGACTTCGTTGTTCGCCCACATCACGCTGACCAGGGCAATCCGTTCGCTGTCGGCGGCGATGGCGGCGCGCAGCACCTCGGGCCTGACCGCGCCTTCGGCGTCCACGCCCAGCCAGACCGGCTCGGCGCCCTGAGCCTGCTCCAGCCAGCGCACGGAGTCGAGCACGGCGTGATGCTCCACCGAAGTGGTGAGGACCCGCCGCCCGGACCTGTCCCGGCGCGCCCAGTACAGGCCCTTGACGGCGAGGTTGTCCGCCTCGGTGCCGCCGCTGGTGAAGATCACCTCGCTCGGCCGCGCCCCGTACACCTCGGCGAGCTGCTCCCTGGACTCCTCCACTACCCGGCGGGCGCGGCGGCCCTCGGTGTGCAGCGACGACGGGTTGCCCAGCCGGCCGAGCTCCTCGACCATCGCGGCGATCGCTTCCGGGCGCATCGGCGTCGTCGCCGCGTGGTCCAGGTAGGCGCGGCCGGGAGTCTGCGAAGTCATGACGGCGTTAAGCCTAGCCGTCCCGCCGATACCCCGACGCCACAGCCGTGGACGTCAGACCTGCTTGCGGCGGCCGATCTCGTCCAGCAGCTGCGGGACCACCTTGAACAGGTCGCCGACCACGCCGAAGTCGGCCAGCTCGAAGATCGGGGCCTCAGGGTCTTTGTTGATGGCCACGATCATCTTGGAGGTCTGCATGCCCGCCCGGTGCTGGATCGCGCCGGAGATGCCGACCGCCATGTACAGCTGCGGCGAGACCGTCTTGCCGGTCTGCCCGACCTGGAACTGGTGCGGGTACCAGCCTGCGTCGGTCACCGCCCGGGACGCTCCGACCGCGGCGCCGAGGGCGTCGGCGAGCTTCTCGACGACCGCGAAACCCTCGGCGCCGCCGGTGCCGCGCCCGCCGGACACCACGATCGACGCCTCGGTCAGCTCCGGGCGCTGGCTGCGCTCGGCGGCCACCCGCCCGGTGATCCTGGCACCGGTCATCTGACCGGCCAGCGTTACCGGCGAGATCTCCGCCGTGCCGGGCGCGGGTTCCGGGGACACCGAGTTCGGCCGCATCGCCACGACCGGGGTGCCGCGGGTGACCCGTGAGCGCACAACCGTGGCGCCGCCGAAGATCGACTGCTCGGCGACCGGGTTCCCGTCGTCGCCCGGCGTCAGGTCCACGGCGTCGGTGATCAGCCCTGAGTCGGTCTTGACCGCCAGCCTGGCGGCGACCTCCTTGCCCTCGGCCGTGCCCGCCACCAGTACCAGCGTCGGCGCCTTGTCCCTGACAAGCTGGGCGAGCAGCTCGGCGACCGGGACGACCACATAGTCGTCGAACCCCGGGTCGGCGGCCGCGTAGATCAGGGCCGCGCCGAACTCCGCCAGGCGCTGCTGGCCGTCTTCTGCGCCCGGCCCGGCCCATACCACCGCGGGCTCGCCGAACCTGCGGGCGGCCGTGAGCAGCTCGAAGGTCGCCTTCTTCACCTCGCCGGCCGTGTGCTCCGCGACCACAAGGACCTCAGCCATGCCTGCTCCCCAGCCCTAGATGAACTTCTGCCCGGCGAGGAACTCGGCGATCTTCACGCCGCCGTCGCCTTCGTCCTTGACGATCGTGCCGGCCTGGCGCGGCGGCCGCTCGGCGAAATCGACCACCTCGGTGGCCGCGCTGAGCAGGCCCACCGCATCCGGCTCGATGCCGGCGTCGGCAAGGCTGAGCGTGGCGACCGGCTTCTTCTTCGCCGCCATGATCCCCTTGAACGACGGGTAGCGGGGCTCGTTGATCTTCTCGACCACGCTGATCACCGCGGGAAGCGAGGCCTCCGCCTCGTCGTAGCCCTCATCGGTGGCGCGGCGGACCCGGATCACCGAGCCGTCGGTATCGACCTTGCTCGCCAGCGAAAGCTGCGGGACGCCCAGGCGCTCCGCCAGCATCGCGGCCATCACGCCCATCCTGGCGTCGGTGGATTCCGAGCCGCAGATCACCAGGTCGAAGCCGGCACCGGACAGCACCTTGGCCAGCGCGTAGGAGGTGGACAGGGCGTCGGAGCCGGCCAGGCCGTCGTCGACCAGGTGCACCGCCTTGTCGGCGCCCATGGACAGCGCCTTGCGGATCGACTCCGCGGCCTTCTCCGGCCCCATCGTCAGGATGGTGACCTCCGCGTCAGCACCCGCGTCGCGCTGCGCCTCGGCGATCCGCAGACCCTCCTCGATGGCGTACTCGTCGAGCTCGTTGATGAGCCCGTCGACAGCGGCGCGGTCCAGGGTGGCATCCCCTGGCTTGAGCTTGCGCTCCAGCGCGGTATCTGGCACCTGCTTGACGCAGACGACGATGTTCATCCGACCTCCTTAGCCGGTGTCAGTCTACGGCCGGGCTGCTTCTCGCCTTTACCTGCCGCCGCCCGGCTCCTAGTGGCAGAAGTGACGGACTCCGGTGAAATACACGGTGACGCCCGCGGCCTCGGCGGCGGCGATGACCAGGTGGTCGCGGATCGAGCCGCCGGGCTCGGCCACCGCGCGCACCCCGGCCTGCGCCAGGATGTCCAGGCCGTCGGGGAACGGGAAATAGGCGTCACTGGCCGCGACCGCGCCGACCGCCCGTTCCCCCGCGCGCGCCACCGCCAGCCGCGCCGCGTCGACCCTGTTGACCTGGCCCATGCCGATGCCGACCGACGCGCCGCCCGACGCCAACAGGATGGCGTTTGATTTGACCGAACGACAAGCACGCCAGGCGAACGCGAGATCTGCCAGGTCCGCGTCGCTGACGGCAATCCCGGCTTTGAGCTGCCAGTTCGCCGGGTCGTCCCCGGGCTCGCGCACCCGGTCGGCCGACTGCAGGAGCAGCCCACCGCTGACCGGGCGCATCTCCCAGGGGGGTACGGGGGGACGGGCAGTCCCCCCGTGAGCGGGGGGGGCCTGGGGGGGGTCGTCCCCCCCGGGGAAACACCGCAGCAGCCGGATGTTCTTGCTGGCGGCCAGGATGTCCAGTGCCTGCTTGTCGAAGCCGGGCGCCACTACGACCTCGGTGAACACCTCGGCGACCTGCCTGGCCAAGGCGGCGGTCACCGGGCCGTTGGCCGCGATGACCCCGCCGAACGCCGACGCCGGATCACAGGCGTGCGCCTTGGCGTGGGCCTGCGCGAGGTCGGCGCCGACGGCGATCCCGCACGGGTTGGCGTGCTTGATGATCGCCACGCACGGCTCGGCGAAGTCGTAGGCCGCCCGCCGGGCGGCGTCCGCGTCGACGTAGTTGTTGTACGACATCGCCTTGCCGTGCAGCAGTTCGGCGGCGGCGATGCCGCCGGCTCGTTCGGCAGATAGATCTCTGCGGTACAAGGCGGCGCGCTGGTGCGGGTTCTCGCCGTAGCGCAGCACCTCGGCCCGCCGCCACAGCGCGCCAGCCACATCCGGCCAGCCGTGCTCCCGCGCGGTCTCGTCCGGGGCGTAGGCGGCCGCGAACCACGATGCGACGGCGAGGTCGTAGCCGGCGGTGTGCGCGAACGCCTCGGCCGCCAGGCGGCGGCGCTGGTCCGACGTGAACCCCCCAGCGGCGACCGCGGCGAGCACGTCGGGGTAGGCGGCGGGGTCGGTGACGACGGCCACCGAGCCGTGGTTTTTCGCCGCGGCGCGGACCATCGCCGGCCCGCCGATGTCGATCTGCGCGACGCACCGCTCGGCGGAGGCGCCGGAGGCGGCGGTCGCGGCGAACGGGTACAGGTTCGACACCAGGAGCTGGAACGGCTCGATGCCGAGCCGTGCCAGCTCGGCCTGGTGCCCCGGATCCGCGGTGTCGGCGAGCAGGCTCGCGTGCACCGCGGGGTGCAGCGTCTTGACCCGGCCGTCCAGGCACTCGGGGAAGCCGGTGAGGTCTTCCACCCGGGCGACCGGGACCCCGGCGGCGGCGATTCTGGCCGCGGTGCTGCCGGTGGAGGTGATTTCGACATGGGCCGCGTGCAGCCCTGCGGCCAGGTCCTCCAGGCCGGTCTTGTCGTAGACGCTGATCAGCGCCCGCCGGATCGGGATCGGGGTCAAGGACCTATCCTTACCTTCCTACCGTGGACCGACCAGCCCTCGCGGACCATCCGGCCCACGGTGTCGCGCAGCAGCGCTCGTTCGGTCACTTTGATCCGCTCGTGCAAGACCGCCTCGTCGTCATCGTCGGCCACGGGAACGCACGCCTGCGCCACGATCGGGCCCGCGTCCACGCTCTCGTCGATGAGGAAGACGGTGCAACCGGTCACCTTCACCCCGTGGGCCAGCGCGTCGCGGACGCCGTGCGCCCCGGGAAACGACGGCAGCAGCGCCGGGTGGGTATTCAGGCAGCGGCCGCCAAAGCGGTCAAGGAACGGCTTGCCGACAAGCTTCATGAAGCCGGCGAGGACCACCAGGTCCGGTGCGTACGCCGTGCACGCGCGGGTCAGCGCCACGTCCCAGTCCTCGCGGGACGGGTAGTCCGCCAGCCGGACGGTGAAGGCCGGGATGCCTGCCTGCCCGGCGCGGGCCAGTGTGCCGGCCGCAGGCCGGTCCGCGCCCACCGCGACCACCCGCGCGCCGTAGCCGGGGTCACGGCAGGCGTCTATCAGTGCCTGGAGGTTGGTGCCCTCACCGGAGCCGAGCACCACCAGCCGAGCGCGCACGCTATGCAACCCTACGGCACGTGACCGGGACCTTATGGCAGGGGGCAGAATGGAGGCGATGGCCAGATACTCCCCGCCCAGCGGTCGCGGGCGGCAACCCGGAGGGATGCTGCCGGCGCGCCAGCTGCCGCCGCCGGACCCTGCGTTGCGCCAGCGCGCGCTGGCGGCGTTCGCCCTGGGGGCGCTGAGCCTGATCGGCCTGGCGCTCGGGCTGGGCAACTTGCGCCGCGGGATCTACGTGGCCGGGCTGACCCTGCTGTTCGCCGTGACCGCGATCTGGCTTGGCGCGGGGGCGGGCCGCAGGGCACGGCGCAGCGGCACCGCGCGGCCGCGGGGAGCGGTCAGCGGCATCGTCCTGGGCGGGTTCGGCCTGGCGTTCAGCGCGTTGTGGCTGCTGGTCCTCGCGGTGTTCTGGCCGCAGCTCAACACCTATTCGAACTGCATGGCCAGCGCCAACACGGTGGCAGCCCAGCAGGCCTGCCGCACCCAGTTCACCGACTCGGTCGGCGGCGAGATCAGCGTGCTGCAGAACGGCAGGTGAGACGCCGCTACTGGTCGGCGGGCACTGAGCGGCCGCGCGGCGGCTCGCCCGACGCGCGCGCTCCGGCAGGCACTGAGCGGCTGACGTAGATGCGGTGGCCGCCGACGTCATCGGTCTCGTCCACGATCTGTGTTGCCCCGGGGGGGCGGGGAGCGCCTTCGCGCCCCCGGGGGCGCCTGGCGCGGCGCAGGATCAGCCAGTTGGCGGCCCCGGCCGCCAACGCCGCGGTGACGCCGATCTGGAGGACCGCGACCAGGCCGACATCGAGCCCGGACGGGCCCACTTCAGCCAGGCGACCGTTGCCGAGCGGGCCGCCGGAGAACGCCGCGGCCAGCCCGGCGGCCACGCCTGCCGCCGCGCCCGCCACGAAGCCGTACAACGGGGCCGCCTCGATCGACGGCGCCGACGCGACCCGTACGGTCACGATCCCGCCGAACGCTCCGGCCAGGTACGGCACCGCGAGCAGCAGCGGCATCCAGGCCACGCGGGGCCCCGACGGCAGGGCCGCCAGCAGCGGGAAAACCGGGACCGCGCCGAGCGACGACCCGGTCGCCGCGA
>JAFAPY010000362.1 GCA_019246795.1 Streptosporangiaceae bacterium
AGGCTGGCAAGCGTAGCGCGGCCAGCGACCAGCGCAGCCGCGCAATGTCCACCCCGCCGGCGTTGACCGCGTCATAGGCCGCCCCATGCCCGCGGCGGTGCTCCGGGGCCAGCGACAGCCCCGCCAGCACCCGTACCGGCCCCGTCCGCGCACAGCACCGCGTCGGCCAGCTCGAACAGCGCATCCGCCCGCGCGGTCAGGCACCGGTACAACTCGCTGCGGAAGGCAGCCAGCAGCCCCAGGGCCCCGATCCGTGCCAGTCCCGGTCTCGACCCCGGCCTCACGCCACGCCATACTGAACGCCACGGCCACCGCCTCCACCGCCGATTTCCCTTGGACAGGAACCGACGGTGTCGCGGTGGCCGCCCGCTGTCACGGCAACACGCCGGACAAACCGGTAAAACCCCTGATCAGGAACCTCAGAGGTTAAACGGCAAGCTAAGAGCTTGTCTTACGTGGTGCATTTGATGAGTTTCTTGTAGCAGGTGATGGCGGCCGCGAGGGTGCGGAAGGCCAGGAAGTTGCTGGCGTGGCGCTCATAGCGCAGGGTCAGCCGCCGGTACCCGGTCAGCCACGCCAGGGTCCTTTCGGTGACCCAGCGGTGCCTGCCGAGCTTGTCGCTGGCCTCGGTGCCCTTGCGGGCGATGCGGACGGCGATGCCGCGGCCGCGCAGCCAGGCGCGCAGGTCCGCCTGGTCATAGGCCTTGTCCGCGTGCAGCTTGCCGGGCCTGCGCCCCCGCGGCCCGCGGCGGGACCGGACCGCGGGGATGGCCCGGACCAAGGGCTGCAGCGCGAAGGCGTCGCCGCTGTTGGCCGCCGACAGCGCCACCGATAGCGGGACGCCGCCGCGGTCGGACAGCACGTGGATCTCCGGGACCGGGCTTGCCCCGGTCTACCGGGCTCGGCCCGGTCAGGGCGCCCTTTTTTCCGCCCGCACGCAGGCGGCGTCCGCGATGGCGCGGGACCAGCCGAGGAGCCCCCGGCTGCCGAGCTCATCCAGGACGGCCCGGTGGATCTCCGGCCAGACCCCGGCCCTGGTCCACTGGGCGAACCGGCGGTGCGCGGTCTGGAACGGCACCCCGAACAAGGGCGGCAGGTCCCGCCAGGCGCACCCGCTGGCCAGCACATACACGATCGCGGTGAACACCTGCCGGTCCGGCAGCGGCGCCGTGCCGCCGCCCTGCGGGCGGGCCCGGAACGCCGGCAGGTGCGGCTGGACCAGGTCCCACAGCTCATCAGGCACCAGCCGCAACGACAACTGATCGGCCATACACCGATTCTGACCGAAGAACCGCAACCACGCGAGACGAGTTCTAAGCGCGGTGAGGGAAGCGGTATTGCACGGCGCCGCCGCCTGTCGATCATGCGTTTGCGAAGACGGCAAGACCGGACGCGGTTGCTGTCGCCAGGACGGGCGCCGCTCACCTTGACGTAGCCGGAACACCTAGGCTTGCTGGCATGACCACGGCGTTCGTGCTCGGCGGCGGGGGGCTGCTCGGCGCGCACGAGGTGGGCATGCTCCGCGCGCTTGCCGAGGCCGACATCCGGCCCGACCTGGTGGTGGGCACGTCGGTCGGCGCGATCAACGGCGCCCTGGTCGCGGCCGACCCCGCGGGGGCGGCCGAGCGGCTGGCCCAGCTGTGGCAGGGCGAGGATCTGCGGCTGGCGTTCAGCGAGACGCCGTGGAGCCGCACGGTGCGGCTGATGCGTTCCGGCACCCACCTGCACTCGCTGGACCCGCTGCGCCGACTGCTGGAGCGCTCGCTGCCGGGCAGCGATTTCGCCGACCTGCAGCTGCCGTTCCAGTGCGTGGCCGCCAGCATCGAGGCCGCCTCCGCGCACTGGTTCAGCGGCGGCCCGGTCGTGCCCGCGATCCTGGCCTCGTGCGCGGTGCCGGGGCTGCTGCCGCCGGTGGAGCTCGACGGCGCGCACTACTTCGACGGCGGCCTGGTCGATTCCATCCCGGTCGGGCACGCGGTCGGCCTCGGCGCGACCACCGTGTACGTGCTGCACGTCGGCCGGATCGAGAGCCCGCTGCCGGTGCCCACCCGGATGGTGGAGGTCGGGCTGGTCGCATTCGAGATCGCGCGGCGGCACCGTTTCCACGAAGAGATGTCGGCGCTGCCCGGAGGTGTCCGGGTGCACGTGCTGCCCACCGGCGGGGACCCGCTGCCGCCCGGATCGCCGCAGTTCCGTTACCGTGACCGGGCTAAGGTTGGGCTGAGCATCCAGCGCGCTTACACCGCGTCGGCGGGCTATCTTGCCGCCCTGGCCAGGAACTGACCCGGACGGCGGAGACGGGAGGGCCCCATGGTCCCACCCCGGGTGATCCGGCGGCTCGTGCTCGCGCCGATGGTCGTCGTGTTTGCCCTCGCCGTGCTCGCGCTGTCCCCGCTGCTGGCGCTGCTCGCGCTGCTGTTCGGCCTGGCCGGGCTGGCCCGCGCCGGGCGGATGCGCGGGCTGCGGCTGGTGTCGTTCGCCGTAGTCTGGCTGACCGCGGAGATCGTGATGCTGTTCCTGCTGCTGGGCCTGTGGGTCATCAGCGGGTTCGGCGGGCGGCTCGACACCGAGGAATACCAGGCCCGGCACTACGCGATCATGCAGCGGTTCCTCGACATGCTGTACCGCGGCGCCGAGCGCAGCTACGGGCTGCGCGCCGAGGTCACCGAGCCGGAGCTGACCGAGCAGGAGCAGGCCGCGCGGCTGGCCCGCCCGGTCATCGTGCTGTCCCGCCACGCCGGCCCCGGCGATTCGTTCCTGCTCATCCGCCAGCTGCTCAGCGTCTACCACAGGCGCCCGCGGGTGGTGATGAAGGCGGCGCTGCAGCTGGACCCCAGCGTGGACGTGGTCGGCAACCGGCTGCCGAATGTGTTCGTCTCGCCGCGCAAGACCGGGGAGAGCCTGTTCACCGAGCAGATCGCGCGGCTGGCCCGCGGCCTGGACGACGACGGCGCGCTGGTCATCTTCCCCGAGGGCGGCAACTGGACCCCGGGACGCTGGCGCCGCGGCATCCGGCGGCTGGAGCGCTCAGGCCGCGCCGACCTGGCCGCCCGCGCCCGCGCAATGCCCAACCTGCTCCCGCCCCGGCCCGGCGGCGCGCTCGCGGCCATCGCCGCCTGCCCCCGGGCCGACGTGATCTTCGTGGCCCACGCGGGCCTGGACACCATCCTGACCCTGCGCGACGTGTGGCGGCGCTTCCCGATCGGCCAGGTGATCCGGGCCAGATGGTGGCGGGTCCGGTGCGACGAGGTGCCGCGCGCGGCTCCGTATGAAGCCCAGGTCCGCTGGCTGTATGACTGGTGGCAGCTCATCGACGTGTGGATCACCGAGAACCAGCCGCGTGACGCCGCGTCGGTGCCCGCAGCGGTGCCGCTGCCGGAG
This sequence comes from Streptosporangiaceae bacterium, assembly GCA_019246795.1. GTDB lineage: Bacteria > Actinomycetota > Actinomycetes > Streptosporangiales > Streptosporangiaceae > Palsa-504. Next base: position 3,382 of record JAFAPY010000362.1, read on the forward strand.
GGCAGTGCCAGCAGGTCCGCGGACGAGTAATTCCTCGTGCACGCCTTGTGCGGAAAGACTCACAACGGGTTAATCTCGGACTGAGCGTGTAAAGGTCGTGACGGAACGGGACGCGCGGATGCGGGGCAACGGCGACCGGCGGGACGCGGAAGGCTTCCCGGTGTCGCGGCGGGTGCTGCTCGCCGCCGGCGGTGCCGTGCTGCTGACGAGCACGGCGGCAGCTGTTGCCGCCGACGCGCGGGCACACAGCGCGAGGACGCATCCCCGCCCCGCGGCAGGCGGCGCGGCGAGCCGGGCCAGCGCGCGGGCCGAAACCCTCGCCGGTCCCGGCCAGTCCAGCGTTGCCGCTTCCCCTTACCCGTCGACCCGGGCGCGCACGGAACTGACCCGGCGCCCGGTGCCCCAGCCACAGCACAAGCAACCCAGGCTGCCCTATGGCCAGGCCATGCACACCATCGCGGACGGGCCGAAGGTCGTCGCGCTGACCATCGACGACGGCCCGAGTCCGGTGTACACGCCGCAGATCCTCCAGATCCTGCACCAGCACGGGGTCACCGCGTCGTTCTCGATGATCGGGCGGAACGCGGCCGCGTTCCCCGGGATCACGCGGGAGGTGACCGTGGCTGGCCACATGATCGTCAACCACACCTGGAACCACCACAACCTCGGCTACATGTCCGCCGCGGCCGTGCGGGATGAGATATCGCAGGCGACCGACGCGATCCACGCCGCCACCGGCGAACGCCCTGGCATGTTTCGCGCGCCCTACGGGGTGTGGCCCTCCGCCGTCTTCAGCTACTGCGCGCAGGCCGGGCTGACCCCGCTGGCCTGGTCGGTCGACCCGCGCGACTGGTCGCGCCCCGGCGTCCGCGCGATCGTCCGCGACATCGTGGCCGACACCCGCACCGGGTCGATCATCCTGGAGCACGACGGCGGCGGGAACCGGTCGCAGACCGTGGCAGCGCTGAAGATCTGGCTGCCCCGGCTGCTCGACGCGGGCTATCAGTTCACCACCCCGTAGCCCGGTTTCGCGGCTCCGCCCCTGAGAACCACCCGTCGGCTGCGATGCCCGGCGCGATGCCAGTGAAGGTTCCGCCGGTGTTGGCGCGCTTTGTCGGGCGCAGGGCGACTTACTCAGCTCATGCGGCGGCGTACTTCTGCACCAGCGCGCCGAGGTTCGGCAGCGCGGCCTGGATGTGCTTGCCCGCGCCGCCGCGGACCGACTTATAGGCCTTGACGACCGCGGGCTTGCGGGAGCCCGCCGCCATGCCGTCGGTTACCGCCAGAAGGGCCTGCGCAACCTCATCACCGCGCTTGGCCAGGTAATCTCCGAACTCCGAACCCCCCGACACGCTGAAGTCCGCCCAGAACGGGTCCAGCTGGTCCGCCATGTCGGGCAGCAGCTTCTCCAGCGTGGACTGGTAGTAGCCGGGCGCGAACGCCGTTACCACCTTGTAGGCGAGCTTGACCGCGGCCGCGGAGACCCCGGACTTGGCGGACAGCTCCTGCTCGACAAGCGCCCGGCAGTCGGCGATCACCTGCGGCTTGATCTCGGGCGCGAACAGCACCTTGCGAAGCGCGGCAGCCACGTAATATCCCGCTCCTCAAGGTCTGGCCGACGTTCTCCCCGGACACCGTACCGAGGAGCAACGCCCGCTCAGGGGCGCCTTGACCTAACCGTTACCTGCCCTTCCTTCCTGACAGGGCTGTTATACACCTGACTGCTTTTGAGTCCGACACAGTCGATCATCGGCGCCGTGAGAGCGGATAACTCGCCTGCCGCCTGGCGGCCCGGCCGGTCAGGGAAGCCCTTGCCAGCCAGCCTTTTGCCGAACTGTCCGGTGCAACCTTGCTGTCGCCGGGCGATCATGAGGTTCCGTTGCTGAGCAGCCCAAGAGGGCTCGGCGCGGTGAATTCCACCCGCAGGACGGCCTTCCCCTGAACCGTGACGGTTGCCGTCCTCGCTGGGCGGACCCGGGAATCGGCTTCGCTCAGGTCGGCCCGCACCGCCCGGACGTAGGCGGCGGTGCCCATGCGGGCGGCCGGGACGCTTTCGGCCAGGTCGGCGAAGCGGAGCGGGACGCTGGCGTCGGCGCCCGGGCCGAGGTTCCCGAATTCGACGATGTCGATGGGACGGCGTGCGGCCACGTAGGCGAGCGCCAGCACCAGCCGCGAGTCGACCAAGCCGGCGGCAAGCTGGCTCCTGGCGGTAGCCGAGACCGTGATCTGAGAATCGCTCAGCAAGGCGGACCCGGATGCCTTCCGGTCGGCAAGGTCGGTACCGAGCATGGCCTGGTAAGCGGCGGCTCCGTGCGGCGCTACCACCCGGACGGTGATCCCGCTGGTCCCCGAGCCGAAGGAGGCCAGGACCGTCGGCGCCCAGGCGGTGGCGAGGCTACTGCCGAACAGGCCGCGCACGGTGGCCGTCTCGACGACCAGGACGGCAGGCACCGGCTCCGGCGACGTCGGCCCGAGCGTGACCAGCTTGCTTGCCGGGAAGCCGTGCGCCGTGAGCGCGGCGCACATCGCGGTGTCACATGCCACAGTGGCGCCCGGGCTGACCTGCCGAGCAACCCAGGCAGCCGCCTGCTCGCGGACCGATGCTTCGTGGCGCAATACGGCGGAGCTGGTGGCTGGAGGCCGGGAGGACTGCTTCAACGCCACGACGGCCAGCGAACCGATGACGAGGACGGCCAGTGTCAGCGCGATCAGCAGGGCACCGGTCCGGCGCCTCGGTCTGTTCGGAGCGGGACTGGTGGTGCTGGCCGGCTGGTGCCGGGCGGCAGGCCGGGGCTCGACGATGGCCTGAGGTTTGGCCGTGACCCGCGATTTGAGGGCGCCCCCGGTCCGTGCGGTGCCGTCATCCTCCGGGACCGGCGTGGCGATGCGCTCAAGCTGGGCGGAGGCCTTGGCCGCGGCGGCGTGTTTCTGCTTCCGGTTGGGTGCAGGGCGCCGCTCCTCGCTGCCGATGGTCGTCAGCGACGGCACGCGCTCAGGCAGCGTGATCGTGCGCTCGTCGCCGGGCTCCGGCTGCTGCTGATCGGCGGCGGCCCGCTCGGCCTTGACCGCCGCCTGCAGGCGCTTCCGCAACTCCTCCGACAGCACCGGCGCCGACGACGGAGCTGATGGGTGCGAGTCGGCGCTGGTCGCGCGTCGCGCCCGGTGGGGCAGTTCTCTGCCCTGGTCTTCCTCTGCCATGCGGGTCAGTCCCCCTGAGGGGTGCGCAGCTGGGATGATGCGAAACCGCTCGGTATAGCGGAGCACAGGATCGGGCCCCTATTCAAGAGGGAAGGACGAATGTAACCGGAAAGCTGCCTGTCCTAGACCGAGCCCGGCGGCCTCGCTTGCGCGCAATGGGCGGCAACGGACTTTCTCCCGCAAAATTCGCGGAACGCCCTCCTGCGGAGGAACCGCGAGGTTACCGTTCTGCTTGCGGTGTCAGGTCCCGGCGGAAGCGATGCGCCAAGTGACACCTTAGGGACAGTAGGTAGCTACAGGGAGCCGGCAACGCACCCCTGTAGGCCTTCAGTACAGGAAGGTGCGCCTATGGAGCACGGCTCAGCGATCCAGCAGCCGGCCCAGCCTTCCCCGCCGACCACCGCGCCCGCCGAGGGCACAATCGCCTCGCACCGGTCAGCGCGGCCGGTGCGGCAACGTATCCTGGGCAGCTGGCCGCTGCTGCCGGTGCTAGCCGTCCAGGCAATCCTCTCGCTCCGGCTCGTCGGGGCCAACACGGCGTTCCAGGATGAGGCCCTGTACCTGTGGGCGGGCCATCTGGAATGGGCGCGAGTGCTGCACGGCACGCCGATACCGCAGTTCCCGTCGTACTTCTCCGGAGCTCCGGTCATCTACCCGCCGATCGCCGCGCTGGCAGACAGCCTCGGCGGCCTGGCCGCGGCGCGGATCCTGTCCCTGGCCTTCATGCTCGCGGTCACCGTCGTGCTATGGGCCACCGCTGGCCGGCTGTTCGGCCGACGGGCCGCGTTCTTCGCAGCCGCGCTATTCGCTGTCCTGGGCCCGACGCTGTATCTGGGCGCGTTCGCCACCTTCGACGCCATGGCGCTGCTGCTGCTCGCGCTGGCAGCCTGGTTCGTGGTGCGCGCAGGTGAGCGCCAGGACGCGACCGGCTGGATGATAGCGGCCGGCGCCGCGCTGGCACTGGCCAACGCGACTGCGTATGCATCGGCCCTATTCGACCCGGTGGTGCTCCTGCTGGCTTTGGCCACCGCGTTCCCGAAGCCGGGCGGCAAGCTGGCCGCTGCGCGGGTCGTGACGCTGCTGGCGATCGCGGCGGTCGCCATCACGGCGGGATTGCTGCTGGGTGGGAGCCGTTACCTCCACGGGATCGACGTGACCACACTGGAACGGGCTTCCGGCACCAACTCTCCGCTTGCCGTCATCGCCCATTTCTGGTCCTGGACGGGCGTTGTCGTGGTCGCCGCGTTCTGCGGCGCTGTCATCGGCTGGATCAGCCGGCCGGGACGCGCCCGGGCGTGGCTGCTGACCCTGCTGGCCGCCGCGGCGCTGCTCGTGCCGGCCGAGCAGGGTAGCTTGTACACCACAGCCTCGCTGAACAAGCACGGGGCCATGGGCGCCTGGTTCGCGGCCATCGCCGCGGGCTATGCGGTCGACAGGCTCATCGCGGCATCGCCCGCGGGGACCATGCGCGCCGTCACCTGCGCATGCTGCGTGGTCGCACTGTGCTTCCCGGTCGCGCTCGGAGCCGGCCAGTCCCGGATGTTCGCCACCAGCTGGCCCACCTCAGCGGCGTTCGTCGCGATACTCCGCCCGCTGGCGGACAACAGCACCGGGCGCCTGCTGGTCGAGGACCCGTCCATCGCGGAGTACTACCTGCCGTCCGGGAGCCAGTGGCAGCGGTGGTCGAGCACGCGGAACATCGTGCTGCCGTCGGGAGCGCCTACCGGCGGGCCGAGCATGACGGCGGGGATCGTCGGAGCAGGCAACGCGGGCACGTTCGCCATGTACATCCGGGAGGGTTACTTCTCTCTCATCGCGCTGAACTTCGCCGATACCACATCCCTCGACGAGAGCATCGCCGCGGACATCCACCACAACCGTCACTACCGCGCCATCCAAGTTGTGCCCTATGGCGCCGGGCCGGCTGGCCCTACGCCGGGCAAGTACGTGATCTGGCAATACGAGCCACAGCAATGAGCGACCAGCTGGTCGTCGGCACCGGGACCATCGCCAGGCCGACTGTCCCCGCATCCCCGCGGCAGGGGCAGCGTGGCCTGGTGCCCCCGCATCCCCCGGACGACGACGAGAAATACCTCTACATCCAGCGGAACCTGCCCTACCTGACCACCGTAATCTCCATCGGGTCGTGCTGCCTCATCTTCAGCCAGATCAGGTTCGAGACCCATGACCTGGTGCTGTCGCCGTTCCTGCTGTTCACCGCCGTCTACGTCGTCTACCAGGCCATCAGCCTGCCGGTGAATTTCGCGGGCCGCGGGTTCGACCTCGCGGCCCACCAGGCCCGCATCGGGCAGTGGCGCCCGCCCTCTTACCTGGACGTGGACATCTACCTGCCGATCTGCGGCGAGCCGATCGAGCTTCTCCGTAACACCTGGACGGCGGTCTCGGGTCTCATCGAGGACTACCGGGGCACGGCACGGGCCTACGTCCTGGACGACGGGCCATCGGAGCAGGCCCGCGTGATGGCCGAATCGTTCGGCTTCAGCTACATCCACCGGCCCGACTGGCCTGCGGGCAAGAAGGCCGGTAACCTGCGCTACGCCTTTTCGCAGACCAGCGCCGAGTACCTGGTCATCCTGGACGCGGACTTCGCGCCGCGGCGGG
>JAFAPY010000387.1 GCA_019246795.1 Streptosporangiaceae bacterium
CCCGGGTGACATCGAGGTGGACGACGATGCCCGGGGCATCGGGAATCCGCCGGGGAAGCTGCGGGTCATCCGTTCCGATGACCTCGCCGCCCTGGTCAGCGAGGTGGACCTGTCCCAGCCGCTGGGATCACCGGAGGACATGGAAGCGCACAAGGAGATCCTGGACGCCAGCGCGGAAGGCACCCCGGTGCTGCCGCTGCGTTTCGGCGCGGTGCTGGAAAGCAAGGAGCAGGTCACCGAGGAACTGCTGAAGGCACACCACGACGAGTTCGCCTCCGCGCTTTCCGAACTCGAGGGCAAGGCCCAGTACGTGGTCAGGGGCCGCTACCCGGAGGAGGCGGTCCTCGCCGAGATGCTGGCGGAGAACCCGGACATCGCCGAGATGGCTGAGCAGATCCGCGGCAAGGACCCTGACGCCACCCGGGACGTGCGCATCCAGCTCGGGGAGGCCATCAACAACGCGATCAGCGCCAAGCGCGAGCAAGACAGCCGCGCCGCGGCGGACGCCATGGCCGACGTCGCCGTGGCGAGCGTCACCAACGAACCTACCCACGAGCGGGACGCGGTGCATATGGCGTTCCTTGTGGAAGCCGACAAGCAGGACGAGGTCCAGCGGGTCGTGGACGACCTGGCCGAAAAGTGGGAAGGGCGGGTGGAACTGCGCCTGCTCGGGCCGATGGCCGCCTACGACTTTGTCGGGACGACGGCCGGGCAAGGCTGACCGTGGGCCTGCTGACGCTGCCGTTCCGGCTTCCGCTGCTGCCGGTCACCGGGGTGATCCGGCTGGCGGAGATCATCCGCGACCAAGCGGAGCAAGAGCTGCACGATCCGGCCCGGGTACGGCGGCAGCTGGAGGAGATCGAGGAGGCGGAGGCATCCGGGGAGCTGTCCGCAGAGGAAGCCGCCCAGGCCAAGGAGGAGGTGGTCCGCCTCCTGCACCCCTGAGCGGGTACGCTGGCGGACCTGCCGCCTCCCAGTGGGCCGAGGATTGCGGCGCTCGTGGTAATGGGAGATGACGTAGATGGCTGAGCGAAGGCCGGTGCGGAACAGGCGCCATGCCGACGCGGATGCCGACGAGCCGATCGTGGCCCAGGAAGTCGTCGATGCCGCGTTGGAGGTGCTTGACAAGGGCGGGCGACGCGAGGACGGCGGACGGCCGCGGCGAGGCGGTGGGCGCAGGCGGGCGGCTGCCGGGGACAAAACGCGAACCGACGACAGCAGCGCCGAGCCTGATGACGACAGCGCGGAGCCCGACGACAGCGCGGAGCCCGACGACAGCGGGCCAGAGCCGGATGGTCGCGGGGCACGGCCGAAGCGGCGCGGCATGAGACCGGCGCAGGCGGCCCAGGTGGCGCTGCGGGAGGTAACCGAGCTCACTGGGAAATCCGCCGAGGGCATCACCTCGGTGGAGCCGACCGACGGCGGCTGGCTTGTCGGAGTCGAGGTGGTCGAGGACAGACGGATACCCTCATCGACCGACATCCTGGCCACGTACGAGGCCGAGGTGGACACCGAAGGCAGCCTGCTGTCGTACCGCCGGGTCAGGCGGTACGCGCGCGGCCGCGGAGACGACGGCGGGGGTTCGTAACATGAGCATGCCTGATGTGCGGCGCGGCGCGGGCGGCGCGCAGATCCAGGGTGCCGGCGGCTGGGGAGGCCAGTCCACCAACCTCGGCGACATCCTGGAACGGGTGCTCGACAAGGGGCTGGTGATCGCCGGCGACATCCGGGTCAACCTGCTCGACATCGAGCTGCTGACCATCAAGCTGCGCCTGGTCATCGCCTCTTTGGAGACGGCCAAGTCAGTCGGCATCAACTGGTGGGAAAGCGACCCATGGCTGAACGCCGACGCCGCGGACAGGCAGGAGCGCCGCCGGGCTGCCGGTGGCGACGGTGGCCGGGAGCTGGCGGACCTGGAGGATGAAAACCGCCAGCTCCGGAACCGGGTGGCCGAACTGGAGTCAGGCGACCGCCCGGAGGCAGGTGCGGCCGACGATGAGGTCCGCGCCAGGCCAGGCGCGGGAAGGCGGAGCCGTGACTGAACCCCGCGGCGTATGGCTGTACGCCGTCGCCGGGCAGGTGGACGCCGCAGCCCTCACCGGGCTGGCCGGCGTGGGCGGGGGCGCCGTCCGCGCCGTGGCAGCCGGCGGTCTGACCGCCGTCGCCGGCGACGTGGAACTGGAGGAATACAGCGAGGCCGCGCTGCGGCGGAACCTGGAGGACATGGACTGGCTGGCGGCGACGGCCAGGGCGCACCACCAGGTGATCGACGCGCTGGCCCGGCAGGGACCGCTGGTGCCGATGCGGCTGGCCACCGTGTACCGCAGCTTCGCCAGCGTGATCGCGACGATCACGGCGCGGGCCGGCGACTTCCGGCAGACCCTGGACCGCCTCGGCACGCGCAAGGAATGGGGCGTCAAGGCCTACATGGCCGATGAGCCTGCGCCCGCCGCTGCGCCCGGCGCCGGCCCGGCCGCAGGCGCCGGGACCGCCTACCTGATGCGGCGGCGGGAACAGCTTTCGGCCAACCAGAGCAGGCGCCGCGAGGCGGCAGCCAGCGCCCGGACCGTCCATGGCGAGCTTTCCAGGCACGCTGCCGAGGCCCGCTGCCACCCGCCGCAAGCGCCGCAGCTGTCCGGGGAGCGGGCGGTGATGGTGCTGAACGCCGCGTACCTGCTCGACGAAGGGCGCGCGACGGAGTTCGCCGAGGCGGTGACCGTGCTGGCTGGCAGGCATCCCAGCATCCGGCTCGAGCTGACCGGCCCGTGGCCCGCCTACTCGTTTGTCGGCGCGTCCGCGGAGGGGCCAGGGCGGTCGGCCGCCCCGGCAAGCACGGAGAACTGAGATGACCGGCACCGAGCTTGCGCGGCATGAGGCCGACCCGGCCGGGCCGGTCGGCGATACCGAGCGGGTCGCCCTGGTGGACTTGCTGGACCGGGTACTGGCGGGCGGCGTGGTGCTTACTGGCGACGTCACGCTGGCCATCGCGGACGTCGAGCTGGTCACCGTTTCACTGCGTGCCTTGGTGATGTCGGCCAGCGCGCTGGCCGCTCCCCCGCGCCCGGACAGCCGCGACGCGGGAGCCCGGCGGTGACCGGCGGCAACGGGCCCGGCCCGGTGCGGCCGGTGCCCGTCCCTGCCTTTGGCGAGCCCGGCGGAGTGTGCCCGGTCTGCGGCCGCGGTGACGGGCCGGAACCCGGGACCGCCATCACTCCGCGGCACCGCATTGACGCGGACCCGGAGTCGGTGGAGCGCGGCCTGGCCGGCCTGGTGCTCACGGTGGTGGAGTTGCTGCGCCAGCTCATGGAGAGGCAAGCGCTGCGCCGGATGGACTCAGGGACTCTGACCGACGACCAGGTGGAGAGGATAGGGCTGACGCTGATGGCCCTGGAGCAGCGGATGGCGGAGCTTACCGAGCATTTCGGCCTCACGCCCGAGGACCTCAACCTCGACCTCGGCCCGCTCGGGCGGCTGCTGCCGTTACCCCCCGCGGTGCCGCCCGGGCTACAAGAGGACGCCATCAGCGCTGGTGAGGCAGTTTCGCGGTACGCTGGTCCCGCCGGGTACGTTAGGCGGTGCGCGATGGGCCTAGCCAGATGACAGCAGAATCGGCACCATCGCGTCATGTCGTGCTCGACGGCGCGGTGAACGTGCGCGACGTCGGCGGCTACCGGAGCGCTTACCGGCTCGAGGTCATGCGCGGGAGGCTGTTCCGCGGCGACTCGCTCAGCCAGCTCACCGCTTCCGACGTGGCGCGGCTGGACACGCTGGGCCTGCGCACCGTCATCGATTTCAGGACGCCCGGCGAAGTCCTGCTCACCGGCACCGACCGGCTGCCGTGCGGCGTCGAATTCGCCAGCCTGCCAGTGAGCGGCGGCGATCTCGGATGGGTTTACGAACTCACCGCCAGTGGGGACCACGAGCGGCAGCGCGACGAGCTCGGCGACGGGCGCGCCGCGTCCTTCATGGTCGGCATCTACCGCGGGTTCGTCACCGACGCGCGGCAGCGTGAAGCGTTCGGTGCCACGTTCGGGCTGATCTGCTCACCGGGGCGGCTGCCGCTGCTCTACCACTGTTCGGGCGGCAGGGACCGGGCCGGGTGGATGACCGCCATCGTCCTTACCGCCCTGGGCGTGCCGCGGGAGGTGGTGCTGCGCGACTACCTGCTCTCCAACGACTTCCACCGGACCGGGTACGCCAAGCTCCGTTTTGACCTGGTGAAGACCGGGATCGTGGCCGACCCGGAGCTGCTGCGGCCGATCCTGGAGCAGAGCCCCACCTACCTGGGTGCGGCGTTTGAGGAGGCGGACCGCCGGTTCGGCTCCTTCGGCCGGTTCCTTACCTACGGGCTGGAGGTCAGCGAGGCGATGCTGACCGAGCTGCGGCGCGGACTGCTTGGCGAGATGGTGCCGCCCGCGCCGGTACGCTAGCGGCGGCGGCCCGGGCGTAACACATCAAGGTCGTCCGCGAGCACCAGGTCGTTGTCCGGGGCGCGGCCGATCCGCAGCGCCGTGACCGGCGACATCTGCATCCGGGTCGTCGGCCGCCGGTCGACGCTGGGCAGCAGCCCCGGCCGCCCCGGCCGCAGGCGGGGGGACGAGCCCCGGCGGACCCGTAACCGGCCGCGGAAGGAGCCGCGGCCCTTGCTTCCGCCAGGTCCCAGTCCCGGTCGAAGCGCTCGGGTGGCATGTCCACGCAGTGTAGGGCGGCACACCCCACGGCGGGACTGAACTGAATGATTCTGGGCGGCTCGCGCGTTCTGGCATAGTGGGTGGGCCGAGATGACGACAGGTATCGCAGGCAGGAAGGCGTCCATGAGCTACGATCCGACGCGTCCCCTTCCCACCTGGCGGCAGCCGCCGGCGGTGCAGCCTCCGGCGATCCGAAGGCGCAGGCGCGGACCTGCCATGCTCCTGGTCATGCTGGTGGTGCTCGCGGTGCTGTTCGTGGTCAGCGACCGGGTGGCCAACGCGGTGGCCGAGAACGAGATGGCCAGCCACATGCAGTCGTCGCTGGGCCTGTCCGGCAAGCCTCACGTGACCATTGAGGGCTTCCCGTTCTGGACCCAGCTGATCGCCAGGGACTTCCGCACCGTGGATATCACTGCGTCGAACGAGACCGTCACGGCGAGCAGCGCAGGCGGAGCGTCGGTCGAGGTGGCGAGCATGAATGCCACCCTGCACGGGATGCACATCCACGGGCTGAAGAGCGCGACGATCGACCAGTTCAACGCCGCGGCGCTGATCAGGTTCGCCGCGCTGGAAAACGCCGGCGGCATCCCGTCGGGCATCACGCTGTCACCAGACGGCCCCGAGCAGGTGAAGGCGACCGCCAACGTGGCCGGCCTGTTCAGCGATTCGGCCGTCGCCCAGGTCACCCGGGCCGGCCCCAACGCCATCCACGTCCAGGTCGTGGATGCAGGCGGGATACCCGCGTCGGTCCTGGGCCACCTGTCCGATTTCACCGTCCGCATTCCCGCGCTGCCCGCGGGAGTGTCGATCCAGGGCGTCAGCGTCACCGCCCATGGCGTCCTGATCACGGCCGCCGGCCAGAACACCACGCTCAGCCGGTAAGCGCCAGCGCCTGCCGGGGACCGCCGCCACGGGCGGCACGGCGGATAAGCTCGGCTGATGCCGGCAAACGATGTCTTCTGCGAGATCATCCGCGGCGAGCGCGACGCTGTGGTCATCCTGGAGACGCAGGGGGTGATGGCGTTCCTCGATCACCGGCCGCTGTTCCGCGGCCACACGCTGCTGGTACCCAAAGTGCACGTCCGCCTGCTCAGCGACCTGCCGGCGGACCAGGTGCCCGAGTTCTTCGGCACCGCGCGGCGGCTGGAACGTGCGGTGGAGGACGGCCTCGGCGCCCAGGGCTCGATGATCCTGGTCAACAACGTGGTGAGCCAGTCGGTGCCGCACCTGCATCTGCACGTCATTCCGCGGAACAAGGGAGATGGCCTGCGCTTCTGGCTGGGGCCGAGGCACCGTTACGACGACGCCCACCCGGCCGAGGCCTACGCGGAGAAGATCAGGGCGGCGCTGCCCGCGGGCTAAGCCGCCCCGCGGCCTACGCCGGGAAACGGCCGGCGCCGGCAGCGCGGCGTGCGGTGTCACTGCCGGCGGCGCGGCGTGCGGCGTACCGTGGGTAGGCGAGGCCCGTCCCGCCCGCCGGAGAGGTTCTGATGCCTGTCGAGCTTCAAGGTGCCAGCCGGTTCGCGCGTGACCTGTTCGCTCCGCTGCCTGCCAGGTATGACCGGCTCGCCGAGGTGCTTTCCTTCGGCCAGAACGGGCGGTGGCGCTCCGCCATGGTCAGCCGCATCCTGCCGGCAACCGGGGTGGTCCTCGATGTCGCCTCGGGCACCGCGGGCGTCGCGCTGCAGATCGCGGCGCGCAGCGACGCCAGGGTGGTCGGCCTGGACCTGACCGAGGAGATGCTGCGGGAAGGCCAGCACCGGGTCCGGTCGGCCGGGGATGCCGCGCGGATCGCGCTGGTGGCCGGGCGGGCGGAACGGCTGCCCTTCCCCGATGGCTGCTTCGACGCGCTGACGTTCACCTACCTGCTCAGGTACGTGGCAGATCCGCAGGCCACCGTGGCCGAGCTCGCACGCGTGGTCAAGCCGGGCGGGACCGTGGCCAGCCTGGAATTCTGCGTGCCCTCGGGCAGGTTGGCTCACCCCGCCTGGGTGGCATATACCCGGCTGGTGCTTCCGGCCGCCGGCCTGCTGCTCGGCGGGCCGGAGTGGTTCAGGGTGGGGCGGTTCCTCGGCCCCAGCATCTCCGGCCACTACCGCGGCTACCCGATCGCGTGGACGGTCCGGGCCTGGCAGGAGGCGGGGCTGAGCGATGTGGGTGCCCGCGTCATGAGCCTGGGCGGCGGCCTCGTGATGTGGGGTACCCGTGCCCATGGCTGACCGGCCCGCGTACTACGCGGCGCGCCCGGGGGGGTGGCGAGACTGGTGGACCCTGCTGCACCCGCCGTACACGGCATGGCACCTGTCCTACGTGGTCATCGGAGCCGGGCTGGCGCCGCGGGTGCAGGCCGGGCGGCTGGTCGCGACCGTGGCCGCGTTCTTCCTGGCGGTGGGCGTTGCCGCGCACGCGCTCGACGAACTGCGGGGCCGCCCGCTGCGGACAAAGATCCCCTCCGGCGTGCTGGTCGCGGTGGCCGCCGCGGGCCTGCTCGGCGCGCTGGCGCTGGGGGTCGCCGGGGTTTCCCAGGTCGGCTGGACGCTGATTCCGTTCATGGTGGCGGGTCCGGTCCTCGTGATCGGGTACAACGCCGAACTGTTCGACGGCATCATGCATACCGACGCGGGATTCGCCGCGGCCTGGGGGGCGTTCCCGGTGCTGACCGGCTACGTGGCGCAGGCAGGCTCGCTGGCGGCGGCGCCGGTGCTGGCCGCGGGCGGCGCATTCGCGCTGTCCGCCGCGCAGCGGCGGCTGAGCACCCCGGCGCGGAGCATCCGGCGGCGGGCGGTGCAGGTCGAGGGCAGCATCACCTTCGGCGACGGGCGCGCGATGCCGATCACGGCCGACGCGCTGATCCTGCCGCTGGAACAGGCGCTGCGGGCCACGTCGGTGGCCATCGTGCTGCTGGCCGCCGCGCTGGCCGTGGCCAGGCTGACGTGAGCACCCGCCTGATATTGCGACATTCGCGGACGAACGCCGCTTTAGCGGATTAAGGTGAGTGATCGGAACTCCCGTCTGAACTTCGGTCCGTAGCCCATAATTGACATGAAGCGCAGCAGCGTTTGCCATCAGGAGACGGCACATGACATCCGGCACCTCGGCGAAGGGCAGCGCTCCTGGCGCCAGCGCTGCCGGGAGCCTTGGGGACGGCACCCAGCCGGACCATGTCCCCGCCCCGCATCCCCGCCAGCCCCCGCCAGCCAACGGGACCAGCTCAGGCAACGGGACCACCCCGGCGAGTGGTGCCGACCTGGAGGCCGCGGCGATCGGCGACGATGCCGAGGTCCTAGCCGATGACGCTGAACAGGCCCACTCGGCGCTGGCGCCGTCGGTGCGGATGCTCATCCTCGGCATCGACCACAACGGGCGGATCGTGCAGCATGACCGCAACGCGCCGCAGATCCTGGCGCGCGAGCCGGACGAGCTACTCGGCGCCCAGCTGTCCGAGCTGACCGTGGCCGGAGCGGCGGGAAGCCAGGCGGACGCCAGGCAGCCCGACGGCGTCGGCGCGCTGCTCGACGCGATCCGCGCGGACCGCGAGGGAAGCGCGATGCTGACCATCGACACCCGCCACGGTTACCCGGCCGAGGCGGTGGTCACCGTGCACCCGATGCGGGCCGACGGGACCAGCGTCGCCGCGCTGGCCCTGCTGCGGATCCCGGCGCCGCGGGAGGAGCGGTTCGTCGACCCCGCGCTGATGCGCAAGCAGATGCTGCAGGACACCTTCGCCAGGATCGGAGACTCGCTCGACATCGATCACGTGGCACGCATGCTGATGGACGCGCTGGTGCCCCATTTCTGCAACGCCGCCGACCTGCTGCTGCTGGAAAGCCTGGCCGGTGACGACGAGTGGCCGATGCACGGGCCTGAAGGGTCGCTGCCGTTGCGGCGGATCGTCCTGTCCCACGACCGCAAGGACCCCGCCTGGGAGGCGGCGTTCCCCACCGGGGAGATCCTGCGCTACCCCGGCGGCACGCCGTACTACCAGTGCATGGACACCGCCAGCCCGGTGCTCGAGCCGATGATCAGCGAGAGCCAGGCCGCCAAGATCGCCAAGGCGTGGCGGCGCAAGCCGGTCGCCAGGCTGCTGTCCGGCGCCTCGATGGTGATGCTGCCGCTGGTGGCGCGCGGCAGCATGCTGGGGTTCTTCGCCTGCACCAGGCAGGAGGGCTGCCGGCGGTTCGACGCCTACGACGTCGGGATCGGCATGGACTTCGCCTCCCGCGCCGCCATGTTCATCGACAACGCCCGCCGCTACAGCAGGGAGCACACCACCGCGCTGACCCTGCAGCGAAGCATGCTGCCGACCGGGCTTTCCGCGCCCTCCTCCGTCGAGGTCCGGCACCGCTACCTGCCCGGCAGCAAGCTCATCGAGGTCGGCGGGGACTGGTATGAGTCCATCGCGCTGCCCGGCGGCCGCGTGGCGCTCGTGGTCGGCGACGTGGCCGGCCACGGCGTGCGTGCCGCCATCACCATGGGCCGGCTGCGCACCGCCATTCACACCCTGGCCATGCTCGAGCTGCCGCCCGCGGAGGCGCTGCAGCAGCTTGACGAGCTCATGCACACGCTGGGCGCGCGCGAGCCGCACTTCGCCACCTGCGCGTACGCCGTCTTCGACGCGGTCATCGGCGAATGCGAGGTCGCCGTGGCCGGGCACCTGCCGCCGCTGCTCGTGCACCCGGACGGCAGCAACGAGTTGCTCGACGTCCCGCCGGCCCCGCCGCTGGGCATCGGGGACGGCGAGGTGGAATGCCGCCGGTTCAAGGTGGAGGACGGCAGCCTGTTCGTGCTGTACACCGACGGCCTGGTGGAGAACAAGGGCAGGGACATCAGCGACGGGCTGGCCAGGCTGCAGGGCATCTTCGGCCCGGGCTCGCCGGCACAGCCGCTGGAGGACCTGTGCAAGGCCACGCTGGACGGCGTGTACGCCGACCAGCAGCGCGACGACATCGCGGTGCTGATCGCGCGGCTGCGGCGGCTGCCCGCCGAACGCCACGCCGCGTGGACGCTGGCGCCCAAGCTGACGTCGGTGCGGCAGGCGCGTTCGGTGCTCGCCGAGCCGATGCGGCGGTGGGGCCTGGAGGACCTGATCCCGACGACCGAGCTGCTGGTGTCCGAACTGGTCACCAACGCGGTCAAGTACTCCCGCGGCGAGGTCACGCTGCGGCTGGTCAACGAGAAGGCACTGGTATGCGAGGTCCTGGACAACTCAGCCGCGCTACCCAGGCTCCGCCAGACAGGCGGCGAGGACGAGCACGGACGCGGGCTGCAGGTGGTCCGCCAGCTCTCCAAGCGCTGGGGCGCGCGCCGCACCCCGGCCGGCAAAGTCGTGTGGTGCGAGCAGGCGCTTCCCGGCAGCCCGGCCGAACCGGACCTGCTGCCCCTGCACTAACTCGACGGTGACGCTCTTGGCCAGGTTGCGGGGCTTGTCGATGTCCCGGCCCAGCGTGGCCGCCACGTGGTAGGCCAGCAGCTGCAACGGGATGTTCAGCAGCAGCGGCTCCAGCTCGGGCTCGCCCCGGGGGACGCCGATGACCGCGTCGGCCAGGGACGGCGGCAGGCCGGCGCTCGTGACCGCGATGACCGGGCCGCCGCGGGCCCGGATCTGCTCGATCGTGGAGACGTGCTTGCCCAGCAGCTCATCGGCCGGGACTACGACCACGCTCGGCATCGAGGAGTTGATCAGCGCCAGCGGGCCGTGCTTGAGCTCGGCCGCCTGGTAGGCCTCCGCGTGGACATAGGAGACCTCCTTCAGCTTCTGCGCGCCCTCGCGGGCCACCGGCCAGCCGCGGACGCGGCCGATGAAGAACATGTGCTCCGCCGCGGCGAAGCGGCGTGCCACCTCGGCGATCTTCGGCTCGGCGGCGAGGACCTCCTCCATCTGCCCCGGCAGCGCGCGCAGGCCGGCCACGATCCGCTGGCCGGCCGCCGCGGACAGGTCGCGGACCCGTCCGAGCAGCAGCGCGAGCATGGCGAACGTGGCCGCCATGTTGGTCAGCGCCTTGGTGGAGGCGACCGCGATCTCCGGGCCCGCGTGCAGGAAGACGCCGCTGCCGCACTCCCGCCCGATCGCGCTGCCCACCACGTTGACCGCGCCGATGACCTGGCCGCCCTTGCGCTTGAGTTCCTGCACCGCCATCAGCGTGTCCAGCGTCTCGCCTGACTGGCTGACCGCCACGTACAGCGTGTCCGGGTCCACGACCGGGTTGCGGTAGCGGAACTCCGAGGCCGGCTCGGCATCGGAGGGGATGCGGGCCAGTTCCTCGACCAGGAGGGCGCCCATCTGGCCGGCGTAGTAGGCCGAGCCGCAGCCGAGGAACTTGACCTGCCTGATCGACCTGAGCTGGCGGGCGTCGAGGTCGATGCCGCCCAGCCTCGCGGTGGCGAACCGGTCATCGAGCCTGCCGCGCAGCGCGCGGCGCAGCGCCTCCGGCTGCTCGTGGATCTCCTTGCGCATGAAGTCCTGGTACGGGCCCAGCTCGTAGTCTCCGGCCTCGGCCTCCACCGTGGTGGGCACCGTGCTGCCCGCCGCGCGCCGGCCTGACTCGTCGATCGGCAGCGTGCGGAAGTCGGTGGCGCGCACCGTCGCCATCTCGGCATCTTCCAGGTACACCACCTGCTTGGTGTACCTGACCAGCGCGGCCACGTCGGAGGCGACGAACATCTCCGCCTCGCCGACGCCCACCACGATGGGACTGCCGTTGCGTGCCACGACCAGCTCACCGGGATGACGGACGTCGAGCACCACCAGGCCGTAGGTGCCTTCCACATGACGCAGCGCGCGGCGGACCGCCTCCTCCAGGCTGGCGGCGCGCTCGGCCTCGGCCGCGATCATGTGGGCGAGCGCCTCGGTGTCGGTGTCGCTGACCAGCTTGACCCCGCGGTCGGTCAGCGCGTCCCGCAGCTGCTCGGCGTTCTCGATGATCCCGTTGTGCACCACCGCGATCCTGCCCTCGGCGTCGGTGTGCGGGTGCGCGTTGACCTCGTTCGGCTCGCCGTGGGTTGCCCACCTGGTGTGGCCGATGCCGACTGGTGCCCGCGAGCGGCCGTCGACCCGGTCCCGGAGATCGGAGACCCGGCCGGCGGTCTTGGTGACCTGCAGCCTGTTCCGCCGGATGACCGCGAGGCCCGCCGAGTCATAGCCGCGGTATTCCAGGCTCCTCAGCCCCTCCAGCAGCACCGGAACCGCGTCCCTGCGGCCGATGTATCCCACGATTCCGCACACGTCAGGCTCTCCTCCGCGGCAGGCGCCGGCCTGGCCGCTATCCGTAGACGATGCGCCGCAGCTGGCGCTGTGACAGCCGGGGCGCGGCGAACCGGCGCTGCCCGAGCTCGGCCGCGATCAGCGGCCAGATCTCCTCGTTGGTGTGCCAGCGCCGCAGCTCCAGGTGGCGCCTGCGCACGAAGTCCTCGACCGTCTCGCCGAAGTAGGCGATCACGTCGGCCACGACCCGGACCGCGGTCTGTTGCGGCAGTCCCGTGGAGCCCGCCAGATAGCGGGCGAGGTCAGCCGGGCAGGGGTCGGGCACGCCTCCTTTGTAGCGGCTGGCGGCCGATTCCGCAAGGATCCTGCCCGATTCCGGGCAGGATCTGGCGCAACTGCCGGTGCCTGGCTAGGAGGAGGCCCGGGCCGGCGTGGAGATCATGTGGGTCCTGTTGCGCCCGGATTCCTTGGCGTAGTACAGGGCCGCGTCGGCGGCGGCCAGCATGTCGGTCAGCTCCCGGCCGGCGCCGTCCAGGGCGGCCACCCCGATCGAGATGGTGAGCGTGACCTGCGGACCGGACTCGTTACCGTCCTCGACGGGGATGGACATGCCCGCGACGTGCTTGCGCAGGCGCTCGGCCACGATCATCGCGTCCCCCTCGCGGGCGTGCGGCAGCAGGATGGCGAACTCCTCGCCGCCGAACCGCCCGGCCACGTCGTAGGCGCGCAGCTGGCTGCGCAGCGCGCCGGTGACGGCCCGCAGCACCTTGTCCCCCACCAGGTGGCCGTGAGTGTCGTTGACGAGCTTGAAGTGGTCGATGTCCACCAGCGCGAGCGCCAGCGGGCTGCTGGTCCGCACGGCGCGGGTGACCTCGATGGCCGCTTCGGCCTCCCAGGTGGAGGCATTGAGCAGCCCGGTCTTGGTGTCGATCCGGGACTGGGCGACCAGCTGCGGGTGCATCATGAACCGGCGGGCCAGCAGCACCGTGGGCACCGCGAACACGGCGAGCACGACGTTGATGGCCACGACCACGGTGATCAGCACGCCCAGGTCGAACTCGGCGAAGCCGGCAAGCAGCGCCTCGCGGTTCAGTTCCAGGTCGGCGAGGCGGATGCTCGGATCGCTCAGCTTGATCGCGGCCACTATGAGGAAATGGTGGCCCCTGCCGCCGACGATCTCGCAGGCGGCGACCGCAAGCGTCCAGGTGAGCGCGTGCATGCCGGTGCCGATCGAATGGCCTGCGACCGACGCCGGGAAGGCGCGGAACATCACCGACGCAGCGCCGTAGGCCAGGCTCATCGCGGCGGCGGTGAACACCTTGCGGTAGACGACACCGCGGTGCACCCGCAGCTGGGTGAGCACGTAAAGCGGGACCGGCGTCACCATCGCATAGACCGGCGGGAGCAGGATCGCCACCGGCAGCACCCAGACGGGGATGAAGTCCATGGTGAGGCCGCCCTGGTAAGCCGACCGGGGCGTCGCCGCGACCGAGGCCAGGCCGCAGGCGAGCAACAGGCCGAACTTCGGCAGGTCGGCTGCGTGCCACGTGGTCTGCGACGCCGCATAAGAAGTCACCGCGAACGCGGCAACCGGGACGGCTGCGACGTACCAGCGCAGGAACCCGCGAAGCTGCCACCACGCCCAGCGCCTGGGGTCTGCGCGCGCCAGCGAGCGGCGCGTGACAGACGAGGCTTCCATTCTTCACCGTTCCCGGTGGGACCGGGCTGATTCCTGTCTAGCCGGCAGCCCACCGTAAATGACTAGCTCCGCATAGCTACCTTAACCCATCTATTGGCGTGGTGGGTGCTTTTGCCGCCGTTTGGGCTACATCGGTCCATAAACAGGCGCTAAATGGTGTTTGACGGGCGATGATTACCCGGCGTACTCGCACCCGGGAGGCTTTCTGACGGCCTCATGCCGCCTATTGAGAGGAGGGCAGAGGATGCGCACAGCTTGGTACTGAGGATATCCGCCGCCAGCAAGCGCGACCCCAAGAAAGGATTAGCGATGCGCGACACGTGGACATGAACCCCGGGCATGGCAGAAGCTTCAGCCGGCAGACCCGCTCGCTAGGTGGACTTGTGTAGCGGTGCCGGGCTTGCCGGCCCGGCGTGGGCGGGACGCCGCAGCACCGCGTGGCGCCCGCCAGGCGGGGAGGTCCGGTGCCAGCTGCGCGCCAGCGCGGCGGCCGCCACCGCGCCGAGGCCGCCGGCGATGGCGATGACCGTCGCCGGAGTGACCAGCTCCGCTGCGGCACCGGCCGCCACGAAGGCGGCCCCCTGGCCGACCACCACTCCCATGTTCGCGATGCCGAACGCCTGGGCTCGCCGCTGGTTCGGCACCCGGACCACGAAGGCGGTGTTGGCGGCCAGCTGGTAGGCGCCGAACGCGGCGGAGACCGAGAAGATCACCAGCGAGACGGCAAGGCCCGGGCGCGCCCCGATCAGGACCAGGGTCGCACACGTCGCCACGGCCAGCGGCCCCATCAGCGCCAGCCGGGCGCGCGGGCGGACGAACCGGCTGAACAGCGGGGTTGCGACCGCGGTGGCAGCCGCCGTGGACGCCAGCACCAGCCCGGTGGCGACCGGGCCCCCGCCCAGCCCCGCCGCGTACGGGGCGGCGACCCCCTCCGGGACCGTGTAGAACGCCACCAGCCAGCCGAACAGCACCAGGGTGCGCAGCGCCCGGTCGCCGAACACCAGCCGCAGCCCGCCCGCCATCCGCGCCAGCGGAGAGGGCCGCCCCGGCGCCGCCGCGGCGGCCGGGCGGGCCCGGGTGCCCAGGCCCACCAGCAGGCCTGAGACGACGAACGTCGCCGCGTCGATGGCCAGCGACGGCCGCACGCCCAAGAAGGCGACCGCGACTCCCCCGCCGGCCGCACCGAGCACCTGGGCGCCCAGGTGGGTGGTCTGCAGCACCGCGGTGCCCAGGGCATAGCGCTCCCCGGTCAAGATGTCCGGGGTGATCGAGGCGCGGGCCGATTCAAACGGCGGCGCGAACATCGTCGCCGCGAACAGCAGCGCGACCAGGGCCGGCAGCGGCACGCCCGGCACGGCCATCGCCGCCACCAACACGGCCCGCACCGCGTCGCAGGCCACCATGACCGAGCGCCGCGGGCGGCGGTCGGCCACCCCGGACAAGAACAGGCCCCCGATCACCCACGGCAGGTAACCCGCCGCGTAGGCGGCCGCGGCCAGCAACGGCGAACCGGTCCGGTCATAGACCAGCAGGGTCAGCGCCACCAGCGCCAGCCGGTCCCCGGCGATCGACAAGACCACCGAAAGCCACAGGGCGCGGAACTCACCGACCGCGAGCACGTCGCGGAACGTGGCGCGCGGCGGCACAGCAGCCTTCACAGTGACCCTTCTGCGGGACGCTCACCCGGCTTTTCATCATGAGCCTGCGGCAGCACAGACCGCAACGCCCCGGGGCCCCCCGGGGGTCCCCTTGGCAGGCAGCCGGGACTCGTTCGGATAAATTCTTTTGTTTTCCGAACGCGCTGTGGCTTACACGTTCAGCGGCATGGCAGAATCCGCCCGGGGAACAGTCGGCCGCCTGTCCGAGGGAGAGCACCGCAATGCCTACCGAACCCGAATTTGTCGTGCTGCCCGGCAGTGAGCGCGAGCCGCTGGCCGATGCCGCGCCGGCCGGGCCGCTGGATACGGCGCAGCGCGCGGAGGTGACGCTGGTGCTGCGGCGCAGGGCCCAGCTTCCCGACGACGTCGTCGCAGGGCCGACCGTGCTCAGCCGCGAGGAGCTCACGGAACGCTACGGCACCGACCCCGCCGACCTGGAGCGGGTGCGCCGGGTGATGGCCAGCCGCGGCCTGCAGGTGACCGGCGCCGACCCGGGGTCGCGCCGGGTCCTGGTGGCGGGCAGCCTGGCGGACCTGGCCAGCACGTTCGGCACCATGCTGCGGCAAGTCAGCAGCCCGGACCCTGGCGGGCGCGGCACGGTCACATTCCGCTACCGCGAGGGACCGCTGTACCTGCCCGCCGAGCTGGACGGCATCGTCATCGCGGTGCTCGGCCTCGACACCAGGCCGCAGGCGCAGGCCCAGTTCCGGGTCGCGCCCCCCTCCGGCTCGGCAGCGGCCGCCGTCGGCACCTCGTACACGCCGAACCAGGTGGCGGACATCTACCAGTTCCCGTCTGGGACCACCGGTGCCAGGCAGACGGCCGCCATCATCGAGCTTGGCGGCGGTTTCGCCGCCAGCGACCTGGACACCTACTTCGGCAGCCTCGGCCTGCCGGTGCCTTCGGTCACCGCGGTCGGCGTGGACGGGGCGTCCAACAACCCGGGGGACACCAGCGGGGCCGACGTGGAGGTGACGCTGGACATCGAGGTGCTCGGCGCCGCCGCGCCCGGGGCGGCGCAGGTGGTGTACTTCGCGCCGAACACCGATCAGGGCTTCGTGGATGCCATTTCGGAGGCCGCTGCGGCCAGCCCGGCGCCGGTGGTCATCTCGATCAGCTGGGGCCAGTCCGAGGACTCCTGGACCGGGCAGGGCCGCACCGCGATGGACCAGGCCATCGCGGATGCGGCGGCGCTCGGCATCACGGTGTGCGCGGCCGCCGGGGACAACGGCAGCAGCGACGGCGTGGGCGACGGGCAGCCGCACTGTGACTTCCCGGCCTCCAGCCCGCACGCGCTCGGCTGCGGCGGGACCACGCTGCAAGCCGATCCGGCCACCGACGCGATCAGCTCGGAGGTGGTGTGGAACGAGACCGCCGCCGGCGAGGGAGCCGGCGGCGGCGGGGTGAGCGACCAGTTCGCCGTGCCGTCCTGGCAGGCCAACGCGGGCCTGCCCGCGCGGGCGAGCGGGACGCCGGCCGCCGCCGGGCGCGGCGTGCCTGACGTGTGCGGCAACGCCGACCCGACGACCGGCTACCAGATCTACTCCGGTGGCCAGGCGCAGGTCGTGGGCGGCACCAGTGCGGTCGCGCCGCTGTGGTCGGCGCTGGTCGCCAGGCTCGCGGAGGCAACGGGCACTCGGTTCGGCCTGATCGGGCCCCTGCTGTACGCAGGCATATCCCCCGGCGTGGACGTGCCCGGCTTGCAGGACATCACCAGCGGCAACAACGGCGCGTATGCGGCCGGCCCGGGCTGGGATGCCTGCTCGGGCCTGGGCAGCCCGAACGGTACCGCCCTGCTCGCCCGGCTGAAAGGCCGGCCGCAGCCGGGCGAGCGTCACGGCGCGGCAGGCTAGGTGCCGACGCGGGTCGGCGCATATGCGCGGCTCATACGCGGATAGCGCGCCGCTGACGGCATAATGGATGCCGACACTGGTGTGCCGGGAAGTCTGGTCGGCAGCGATCGAGCACGGGAGCCGGCCATGTTCCGCGGCCATTTCTCACGGGCGCTGGCCTCGCACTGGCGCCGCGAGGTGCTGCGCACCAGCCTGTGGTTCGTGCCCGCGATCGAGGTCATCGCGGCGGTCGCGCTGTTCATCGGCACGACGGCCCTGGACAAGGCCGCCTACCGGGGCGAGCTCACGATCCCGTCGTGGGTGATCAGCGGGACCGCGGACGCGGCGCGGCAGATCCTGACCGCCATCGCCGCCGCCGTCATCACGGTGGTCGGCGTGGTCTTCTCGATCATCCTGGTGACGCTGACGCTCGCGTCCACGCAGTTCGGGCCGCGGATGCTGCGGAACTTCATCAGGGACCGCGGCACCCAGCTGGCCCTGGGCACGTTCGTCGCCACCTTCGTCTACGCGGTGCTGGTCCTGGTGTCCATCGGGCCGGGCTCGCACGGGGACTACGTGCCGCACATCGGGGTCACGGTGACCCTCGCCCTGATGGTCGCCGACCTGGCCGTGCTCATCTACTTCATCCACCACACGGCCGTGTCCATCCAGCTTCCCCAGGTGATCGCGAGCATCGCCGCTGACCTGACCGAGGCCATCGAGGAGCAGGGCAGCGCACCCGACCGGCCAGGGCAGGAGAACGGCCCGTCCGCGGCGGAGCTGCTGTCGCTGGCTGAGTCGCGCGGCGGCGTGCTGCTCGCCCCGGCCAGCGGGTACCTGCAGTTCATCCGGCACCAGCAGCTGGTCAGGCTCGCCGCGGAAGCCGACGCCGTGATCAGCCTGGAGCACCGGCCCGGCCACTTCCTGGTGCGCGGGCACAGGTTCGCCACCGTGTGGCCATCGCAGGCGGCGCCGCTGATCAGCAAGGCACTGGGCCGGGCGCACATCGTCGGGCCGTACCGGACGCTGACCCAGGACATGTCGTTCGGCATCGACCAGCTCGTCGAGATCGCGATCCGCGCGCTTTCCGCCGCGGTCAACGACACGTTCACGGCGCTGACCTGCATCGACTGGCTCGGGGAGAACTTGTGCAAGATAGCGGTCCGGTGGCACCCGGCCCGGGTGCACCGCGACGCCAACGGGTTCATCCGGGTGATCTCGGCCGAGCCGGGCTTCGAGCGCCTGGTCCAGCGCTCGTTCGAGAAGATCAGGCAGGCCAGCATGGGCATGCCGGCGGTGATGATCCGCGAGCTCGAGGCGCTGGCCAGGATCATGACCGAGACAACGAGCGACGGGCAGCGCCAGGTGCTGCTGGAGCAGGCGGCCATGATCGACCGGGCCAGCGAGCGCTCGGTGCCCGAGGCCGCCGACCGGGCCGACGTCCGGCGCCGCTACGAGGCCATCTTGACCATGGAGTCGCGGCTGGCCGCCCGCCAGCGTCGCGCCTGAGCGCGGCGGAAAAAATCTGCTGCGATGTGTCGGGAACCGGGCATGGCCGTTCGTGGGACCAGGTGAGGGCAGCATGCCATCGTGACAGATCCGAACGGAGGACACTATGAAGTACGTCATCCTGCTCCTGAACACCGAGGCGTCGGCCAGCCTGTCCGAGGCCGACCGGCAGGCGTGGTACTCGGAGATCTTCGCCTGGTACGAGAAAGGCGGCGGCGGGTCAGGCAAGCTGGTCGAGGGCGGACACCAGCTGCAGCCGCCGGAAACCGCGAAGACCGTGCGAGCCGGCGGCGTCACCGACGGCCCGTTTATGGAGACCAAGGAGGTCCTCGGCGGCTACTCGGTCCTGGAAACCGACACGATGGAGGAGGCCGTGGACATCGCGAAGACCTGGCCGGGCGTGGACCGCGGCCTGATGACCGTCGAGGTCCGGCCCGTGGTGGCCATGTAGGCGGCTCGGTTCGGTCTGCGGCTTACAGCGACAGGCGGCGGGCGAGCAGCTCGCGCTCGGCCGGGTTGGCGGCGAGCGCGAGCGCCCGCCCGCTGGCGGCCCGGGCCTCCTCGTCGCGGCCCAGCCCGGCGAGCAGCCCCGCCCGCAGCGCATGGAACAGCCGGTAGCCGTCCAGCTCGGCGGCCAGCGGCTCGATCTCCGCGAGCGCGGCCTCAGCGCCGCAGACGTAGCGGGTGGCGACCGCCCGGTTGAGCAGCACCACCGGTGACGGCGCCATGTCCTGCAGGCCGTCATACAGCAGGCGGATCTGCGCCCAGTCCGTCTGCTCATACCCCGGCGCATCGGCGTGCAGCGCGGCGATGGCCGCCTGCACCTGGTAGGGGCCGGGCCGCCGCATCGCCAGCGCCCGGTCCAGCAGGCCGGTCGCCTCCGCGATCAGCGCCCGGTCCCACCGCGTCCGGTCCTGGTCGGCGAGCCTGACCATCCGTCCCCACCCGTCGAACCTGGTGGCCGCCCGGGACTCGTGCAGCAGCAGCAGCGCCAGCAGGCCGCCGACCTCGGGCTCACGCGGCATCAGCCGGTGCAGCAGCCGGGTCAGCGACACCGCCTGGGCGGCCAGGTCCCGGCGGGCGGGCTGGCGGCCGGCGCTGGCCAGGTAGCCTTCGTTGAAGACGAGGTACACCACGGCCAGCACCTCGGCCAGGCGGTCCCCCAGCTCGTCAGGATCGGGGACCCGCACGGCCGCCCGGGCGGCGCGCAGCGCCTTGCGCGCCCGCAGCAGCCGCTGCGCCATGGCAGGTTCGCTGGTCAGGAACGCCGCGGCGATCTCGGCGGTCGTCAACCCGCACACCGCGCGCAGCGTGAGCGCGATCTGCGATTCGCGCGGCAGCGCGGGGTGGCAGCAGGCGAAGATCATGCCGAGCAGCTCGTCATCCGCGGAGTCGCTGCCGTCGTCGCTGCCGTCGTCGGTGCTCGCGGCGGCCGCCGCGAGCAGCGCCAGCTTCTGCTGCCCGGCGCGGGCTCGGCGCAGCCGGTCGATCGCCTTGCGGCGGGCCGTGGTGGCCAGCCAGCCGCCCGGGTTGGGCGGCATCGCGCCGTCGCGCCAGCGCTCGATCGCCTCGACGAACGCATCCTGCACCGCGTCGGCGGCGAGTCCCACGTCGCCGAGCCGCGCGGCAAGCGCGGCCCGGATGCGGGTCGCTTCCTGCCGGTACACCCGCTCCAGCGCGGCCGCGTCCATACCGCCAGTCTCCCAGCCCGCCGGGATCGGGCATGATCGCCCCGGAACCGGAGGGATCGCCCCGGAACGGAGGGAACGCACCGGAGCCATGGGGGTCTGTGGCCCACCGCCCCCGTCCATCGGTGTCTGTGGCCCACAGCCCCCGGTCGGGAACCTTTGCGGAGCCGACCGGGTCCGTGCCGGGCAGCCGCCGCTATGCGCCGGTGAAGCGGGGCGGGCGCTTGGCGGCGAAAGCGGCGACGCCCTCGGCGAAGTCGGCGGTGCCACCCATCTCCCGCTGGACCTGAGCCTCGAACTCGAGATGGGCATCCATCTGCTGGTACAGCCAGTGATTAAGCTGCCGCTTGCTGCCCGCGTACGACTGGGTGGGTCCCGAGGCAAGCCGGTCGAGCAGCGCGTCGGTGTTCGCGGCGAAGTCCGCATCCGGCCAGACCCGGTTGATCAGGCCCCAGCCGAGCGCCTCGCCCGCGGACAGCCGCTCCCCCAGCATGGCCAGCTCCGCCGCGCGGGCGAAGCCGACCCGCGACGGCACGAACAGCGACGAGCCGCCGTCCGGCACCAGCCCGATGTTGACAAAGGCGAGCGAGAAGTACGCCGACTCCGCCGCGACCACCAGGTCACAGGCCAGCGCGAGGGAAACCCCGACCCCTGCCGTGGGGCCGTTGACCGCGGCCACGACGGGCTTGGGCACCCGCCTGATGCCGGTGATGATCGGGTGGTACCGCTCGGTCAGCATCCGGTAGACGTCGATCTTGCCGTCCTGCGCCCGATCGAGGGCCTCCTTCAGGTCGGCGCCGGCGGAGAACGCCCGCCCGGCGCCGGTCACGGCGACCGCCCGCACGCCCGGGTCGTCGGCGACCTCCGCGATCGCCGCCACCATGTCGACGGCGAACTGCTCGCTCCACGCGTTCACCCGGTCCGGGCGGTTCAGCTCAAGCTTGGCGGCGGCGCCCCTGCGGTACAGGTTCACCGTCTCGTACCGGCGGGAAAGCTCGTCGTCGCTCACGCCGGCCATGCTAACGCAGGCAGGGCTACGCTGGGCTCAACGGACGGCCATAGGAGGTGCATGGTGCCGGACAAGCATGATGGCGGTAAGGTGCCGCGGCAGGTCTATGAGCGGGAGCTGTACCGGCTGCAGGGCGAGCTGGTCAAGATGCAGGAGTGGATGCGCGCGGCCGGCGCGAGAATCGTGGTGATCTTCGAGGGCCGTGACGCGGCGGGCAAGGGCGGCACGATCCAGCGCATCACCCAGTACCTCAACCCGCGCGTCGCGCGGATCGTCGCCCTGCCCGCGCCCACCGAGCGGCAGCGCACCCAGTGGTACTTCCAGCGCTACATCGAGAACCTGCCGGCCGCCGGCGAGCTGATCCTGTTCGACCGCAGCTGGTACAACCGGGCCGGGGTGGAGCACGTCATGGGGTTCACCACCAAGGAGGACTACTTCCGGTTCCTGCACCAGTGCCCGATTTTCGAACGGCTG
Organism: Streptosporangiaceae bacterium; assembly: GCA_019246795.1. Lineage (GTDB taxonomy): Bacteria > Actinomycetota > Actinomycetes > Streptosporangiales > Streptosporangiaceae > Palsa-504. Next base: position 21,762 of record JAFAPY010000387.1, read on the forward strand.
CTCGTCGAGGACGGGATCCTGCTGCGCAAGTACTGGTTCTCGGTCAGCGACGAGGAGCAGCAGCACCGCTTCGAGTCCCGGCTGCACGACCCCATGCGGAGCTGGAAGCTGTCCCCGATGGACCTGCAGTCGATCACCAGGTGGGAGGACTACTCCCGCGCCAAGGACGAGATGTTCGTGCACACCGACATCCCGGAGGCGCCCTGGCATGTCGTGGAGAGCGACGACAAACGGCGCGCCCGGATCAACATGATCGCGCACCTGCTCAGCAGCATCCCCTACCACGACGTGCAGCATCCGTCGATCGAGCTGCCGCCGCGACCGAAGCCGAAGGGGTATGTCCGGGTGCCCAGGGACATGCAGTCGTACGTCCCCGACCACGCCAGCTCCCTGGCGACCGGGAAGCACGGCAACGGCGGATAGCTCCGCGGGCCGGCGCCGAGGCTCCTCCGCGGCATGAAACGATTCCGGGGGGACTCCTACGAGCCGAGGAGGCGGGACATGACGGTGACACCGCTGCCAGAGCGGAAGGCGTGGCAGGCGCTCACGCGCCACCACGCCGAGATCGCCGGGATACACCTGCGCGAGCTGTTCGCCGCCGACCCCGGCCGGGGCGAGCGGATGTGCGCGGAGGCGGCCGGCATCTACCTGGACTACTCCAAGAACCGGGTCACTGAGGAGACGATGCGGCTGCTCGTCGCGCTGGCGGCCGAGTCCGGGGTTCCGGAACGGCGGGACGCGATGTTCTGCGGCGATCACATCAACGTCTCCGAGGACCGGGCGGTGCTGCATGTCGCGCTGCGGATGCCGGGGACCACGTCGCTGGAGGTGGACGGCGTCAACGTGGTCCGTGAGGTGCACGATGTGCTCGGCCGGATGGTGGACTTCGCGTTGCGGGTCGGGTCGGGGCAGTGGACCGGGTACACCGGCAAGCCGGTCAGGAACGTGATCAACATCGGCATCGGCGGCTCCGACCTCGGGCCCGTCATGGCCTACGAAGCCCTCAAGCACTATTGCACGCGCGACATCACGTTCCGGTTCGTGTCCAACGTGGACCCCACCGACTTCGCCGAGGCGACCCGGGACCTGAGCGCGGACGAGACGCTGTTCATCGTCTCGTCGAAGACGTTCGGCACGCTGGAGACGCTGACCAACGCGGTCACCGCGCGGGACTGGGTGGTCAGCGCGCTGGGCAGCGACAAGGCCGTCGCCAGGCACTTCGTCGCGGTGTCCACCAACGCCGAACGGGTCGCGGAATTCGGCATCGACACCGACAACATGTTCGGGTTCTGGGACTGGGTCGGCGGCCGGTACTCGATGGACTCGGCGATCGGCTTGTCTACGATGGTGGCGCTCGGCCCCGAGCAGTTCGGCGACATGCTGGCCGGGTTCCACGAGATGGACGAGCACTTCCGCACCGCGCCGCTGGAGCGGAACCTGCCCGTGCTGATGGGCCTGCTGGCGGTGTGGTACCGCGACTTCTTCGGCGCGCAGACCTACGGCGTCATGCCGTATGACCAGTACCTGAAGCGGTTTCCTGCCTACCTGCAGCAGCTCACCATGGAGTCCAACGGCAAGCACGTCACGCTTTCCGGTGAGCGGGTGAGCTACGACACCGGCGCGGTGTTCTGGGGCGAGCCGGGCACCAACGGCCAGCACAGCTTCTACCAGCTCATCCACCAGGGAACCACGCTGATCCCCGTCGACCTGATCGGGTTCGCCAGGTCGCTGAACCCGATCAGGGACGCCCACGACATCCTGACCTCCAACGTGTTCGCGCAGGCACAGGCGCTGGCGTTCGGCAAGACCGCGGAGGAGGTCCGGGCGGAGGGCACCCCGGAGCACGTGGTGCCGCACAAGGTGATGGAGGGCAACCGGCCGAGCAACGTGCTGCTGGCCGAGGTGCTCACCCCGCGGCTGCTCGGGGCGCTGGTCGCCCTGTACGAGCACAGCGTGTTCACCCAGGGCGCCGTCTGGGACATTGACTCGTTCGACCAGTGGGGGGTGGAACTCGGCAAGGCGCTCGCCGCGCAGATCATCCCCGAACTGACCAGCGCAGAAACCCCGGCGCTTGACCATGACTCCTCCACCAACGCGCTGATCCTCCGCTACCGTTCGCTCAAGGGGGCGTAACCGCATGCCAACTGACACGCCGATGCAGCTCGGGATGATCGGGCTCGGCCGGATGGGCGCGAACCTGGTCCGCCGGCTGATGCGCGACGGGCACCGCTGCGTCGCCTACGACCGCAACCCGGACGTGGTCAAGTCCCTGGAGGCCGAGGGCGCCAGCGGCGCGGAGAGCCTCGCCGACTTCGCCGCCAAGCTGGAGCGGCCGCGGAACATCTGGATCATGGTCCCGGCCGGCGTGGTTGCGCAGACGCTGGACCAGCTCCGCCCGCTGCTGGACCGGCAGGACATCGTCATTGACGGCGGCAACTCCTACTACCGCGACGACATCTCCCGCGCCGCCGAGCTCAAGCGTGACGGCATCTACTTCGTCGACTGCGGCACCAGCGGCGGCGTGTGGGGCCTGGAGCGCGGCTACTGCCTGATGATCGGCGGGGAGGGCGAGCCGGTGCGCCGCCTGGACCCGATCTTCAAGACGATCGCCCCGGGCGAGGGCAGCGCCGAGCCGACACCGGGCCGGACCCGGGAGGGCACCGCCGAGCAGGGGTACCTGCACTGCGGCCCGGCCGGCGCCGGGCACTTCGTCAAGATGGTGCACAACGGCGTGGAGTACGGCATGATGGCCGCGATCGCCGAGGGCCTGTCGGTCATCAAGCACGCCGACGTCGGCCTGCGCACCGAGGAGGCCGACGCGGAGACCGCGCCGTTGCGC
>JAFAPY010000067.1 GCA_019246795.1 Streptosporangiaceae bacterium
TGCGCGTCCACCATGGCGCTGCTCGACGCCGGCGTGCCGCTGAAGGACATGGTCTCCGGCATCGCCATGGGCCTCATCCACGAGGGCGGCCAGTACGTGACGCTGACCGACATCCTCGGTGCCGAGGACGCCTTCGGAGACATGGACTTCAAGGTGGCGGGCACCGAGCGGGTGGTCACCGCGCTGCAGCTCGACACCAAGCTCGACGGCATCCCGGCCTCGGTGCTCGCCGCCGCGCTGAAGCAGGCCCGCGCGGCCAGGCTGACCATCCTGGACGTGATGCGCGACGCCATTTCCGCGCCGCACGAGATGTCCCCGTACGCCCCGCGGATCATTACGATCAAGGTCCCGGTGGACAAGATCGGCGAGGTCATCGGGCCCAAGGGCAAGATGATCAACTCGATCCAGGACGACACCGGCGCCGAGATCACCATCGAGGACGACGGGACCATCTACGTCGGTGCCACCGACGGCCCCTCCGCCGAGGCGGCCAGGGCCGCGATCAACGCCATCGCAAACCCGCACATGCCGGAGGTCGGCGAGCGGTTCCTCGGCACGGTGGTGAAGACCACTGCGTTCGGCGCGTTCGTGTCGCTGCTGCCCGGCAAGGACGGCCTGCTGCACATCACCCAGATCCGCAAGCTGCACGGCGGCAAGCGGATCGAGAACATCGACGACGTGGTGCACATCGGCGACAAGATCCAGGTGGAGATCCGCGAGGTGGACGACCGCGGCAAGCTGTCGCTGGTGCCGGTCGAGGTGCTGGAGCGCGAGGCGGCCGGCGAGGACCTGTCGGGCGGGGAGCGTTCCTCCGGGCCGCGGGACCGCGGCGACCGTGACCGCGACCGCGGCGACCGTGACCGCGGCGACCGGGAGGGCCACGACGGGTACCGCCGGACCCGGCACCGGACCCGCGGCGGGCATCGCGACTAGATGGATACCGAACGAACCGGTGGCGTCACCCGCACGGTCCTGCCCGGCGGCCTCAGGGTCATAACCGAGTCCCTTCCCGCCGTCCGCTCCGTGGCGCTCGGCATCTGGGTCGGTGTCGGGTCCCGCGACGAGGACACCGCGCATGTCGGCGCGACCCACTACCTGGAGCACCTGCTGTTCAAGGGGACCACGCGGCGCACCGCGCTGGACATCTCCTCGCAGATGGATGCGGTCGGCGGCGAGATGAACGCGTTCACCGCCAAGGAGTACACCTGCTACTACGCGCGGGTGCTCGATGCGGACCTGCCGCTGGCCGTGGACATCTTGTCCGACATGGTGACGAGTTCGCTGATCACCCGGCAGGACGTGGACGCCGAACGCAACGTGGTGCTCGACGAGATCGCGATGAACGACGACGATCCCACCGACACCGTGCACGAGGCGTTCACCGCCGGGCTGTTCGGCGACACCCCGCTCGGCCGGCCCATCCTGGGCACCGCGGACTCGATCAACGCCATCACCAGGGAGCAGATCTACGAGCACTACCAGGTCAGGTACACCCCTGAGCACCTGGTGGTCGCCGCGGCGGGAAACCTGGACCACGACACCGTCACCGCGCTGGTCACCAGCTCGTTCGGCCAGGCGCTGCACCGGGCGGCCGCTCCCGCCGCGCCGCGGCTGGACGGGCACGGGGCGGGGCACAGGCTCGCCACCGGCGCCGGCACCCGGCTGATCTCCCGCGGCATCGAGCAGGCCAACCTGATGCTGGGCTGCGAGGCGGTGGCCAGGACCGACCAGCGCAGGTTCGCGCTCGGCGTGCTCAACGCGGCGTTCGGCGGCGGCATGTCATCCCGGCTGTTCCAGGAGGTGCGGGAGAAGCGGGGCCTGGCGTACTCGGTGTACAGCTTCGCCACGCAGCAGGCCGACACGGGCATGTGGGGCATCTACGTCGGCTGCCTGCCGTCCAAGGCCGACGAGGTGCTCGCCATCTGCGCCGAGGAGATCGCCGCGGTGGTCGACGGTGGCCTGACCGACGCCGAGCTGGCCCGCGGCAAGGGCCAGGTGCGCGGCTCGATCGTGCTCGGCCTGGAGGACCCGTCGTCGCGGATGAGCCGCCTCGGCAAATCCGAGCTCGTCTACCCCAGGCTGGAGCCGGTCGACGAGGTGCTCGCCTCCATCGACGCCGTCACCCACGACGACGTCCGCGCCGTGGCCGCCGAGATCCTCACCCGCCCCAAGGTCCTGGCCGTGGTAGGTCCCTTCGACGACCCGGGCGCCTTCTCCGTCCCCTAGCGGGCGCGAGGCTGCCGGCAGGAGCGAAAGAGGCGCCATGATCAGGGTCGGAGTGCTCGGGGCCAGGGGCCGGATGGGACGCCAGGTTGTCCAGGCGGTCGCTGCGGCCGATGACCTGGAGATCGGCGCCGAGGTGGATCAGGGCGATGCCCGCGACCCGCTGGCCGGATGCGACGTGGTGGTCGACTTCACCCACCCCGGCGCGGTGCTGGACAACCTGCGCTGGTGCGTGGACCACGGACTCACCACCGTGGTGGGCACGTCCGGGTTCGGCGAGGACCGGCTGGGCCAGGTGCGCGGCTGGCTGGCCGGCCGCGAAGGCGTGCGGGTCCTGATAGTGCCGAACTTCTCCGTCGGCGCGGTCCTGATGATGCGCTTCGCCGCGCAAGCCGCCCGCTTCTTCGATTCCGCCGAGGTGATCGAGCTGCACCATGCCGCCAAGGCCGACGCCCCGTCGGGCACGGCCCTGCGCACCGCCGCGCTGATCGGGGCGGCCAGGGCGCAGGCCGGGCGGGGCGCGCCGCCGGACGCGACCGCCTCGGCGCTGCCGGGGGCGCGCGGCTCGGTGGTCGATGACGTCCATGTCCACTCGGTTCGGGTCGCGGGCCTGGTGGCTCACCAGGAGGTGCTGTTCGGCGGGCACGGCGAGACGCTGACGATCAGGCACGACTCGCTGGACCGCGCCTCGTTCATGCCCGGCCTGCTGCTCGGCATCCGCCGGGCCGCCACCCTCCCGCCCGGGCTCACCGTAGGCCTGGAGACCCTGCTCGGCCTGACCTGACGTACGGTCGTGGTATGTGCCGAAGCATCAAGACGCTCCGCGCGCCCTACGCCGAGCGCGTCACTGACGACGACATCCGCGCTGCCGCGCTGCAGTACGTGCGGAAGGTGAGCGGCTTCCGCACCCCGGCCGGGCACAACGCCGAGGCGTTCGCCCACGCGGTCGACGCGGTCACGGCCGCCACCGCGGACCTGCTCGGCCAGCTGCAGGTCCGGGCTCCGCAGCGGTAACTTGGCCGGCCCGCCGGGGCCGCCCGGGTTGGCATGGGGCGGCTGGAAGACCTCGGACTCCGGCAGCCCGAGGACCGCGGCCATGTCGGCCTGCAGATGCGGTGCCGCGGCGGCCGCCGCGCCGCGGACCACCGTGGTCTCGGTCCTGCCCGCCGCGGTGAGGCTCACCGTCTGGCAGCCGCTCGGGGCGTAGGCGAAGGTGGCAACGGCGCGCCGGCCGGCGTAGAAGGTTCCCGTGTAGTCAAGCGCGAGGCCCATCGGGCACTCCAGCATCCTGGCGGGCTCTGGGTGTGCGACGACGACGCAGAAGTCCCGGAAAAGCGAGTGCACCAGCGGCGGCCTGCGCTGCGTGGCCGTCAGCTTGGCGGGGTGGGCCGGGTCGACGACGTAGATGATGCGCTGCACGGTCACCGCGGTGGCCTGGTTCACGGCGCGGCATCCGGTCGCGCGCGGGGCCTGCGCGGCCGACAGCGACTGCGCGGTCACCGCGGTGGTCCCGCACCCGGCCAGCGCCGCGCACAGCAGTCCCGTCCCGGCGATGCCGCGGACGTGGCGTCGGTACCTCACGTGGTTTCGACGTGCGCGGGGAGTCGCCGGTTCCCGCTCACCACAGCGTGGGGCTCGCGCCCTCCAGGCGGAGCAGCAGTTCCTTGCGGCCCAGGCCGCCGCCGTAGCCGGTCAGGGTGCCGTCGCTGCCGATCACGCGATGGCAGGGCACGATGACGGCGATCGGGTTGGCGCCGTTGGCCGCGCCGACCGCACGCGCCGCGACCGGCGACTTGCCGAGGGCCCGGGCGATCGTGCCGTAGCTGGCCGTGCTGCCGTACGGGATCTTGGTCAGCTCCGCCCACACGGCGAGCTGGAACGCGGTCCCGCTCGGCGCCAGCGGCAACCGGAACTCGGTGAGCTCCCCGGCGAAGTACCCGGCGAGCTGCGCCGTGGCCTCGGCGAACGCACCAGGGTCCGGCGTGAACCCGGCGTGGCCCGGCGGCGGGCGGCCGCCGCCGTCGAGCATGTACAGCCCGGTCACGGCGTGCCCGTCGCCGGTCAGCATCAGGGCGCCGATCGGCGAGTCGACCACATGGCACAGCCGCGGGGTGCCGGGGTCCGGCGGCAGGAACGGGTACATCATGGCAGCCTCCCGTCGCCTTCGAGCGAAGCCCACAGGTGGTGCACGGCGTAGGAGCGCCAGGGCCGCCACCTTTCCGCCAGTTCGGCCGCCGGCTGCCGGGCGCCGAGGCGGGCGAGCGCCTGCAGCACGCCGGCATCGCCGGGCGGGAACGCGTCGGGGTCGGACAGCGCCCGCATCCGGATGTAGGCCGCCGTCCACGGCCCGATGCCGGGGATCCCCAGCAGCTGCAGCTGGACGCGATCCCGGTCCGCGCCGGGGTCGAGCGACAGCTCGCCGCAGGCCAGCTCCGCCGCCAGCCGCGTCAGCGCCGTGGCGCGCGCCCGCGGCATCGGCAGCGCGGCAGGGTCGGCCGCGGCCAGGGTTTCCGCGGCCGGAAAGCAGTGCGTCAGCGGCCCGTCCGGCCGCTGCAGCGGCTTGCCGTACCCGGCCACCAGCCGCGCGCCCAGCCGCCGGGCGGCGGCGAGCGACACCTGCTGCCCGAGCACGGCCCGCACCGCCAGCTCGTCTCCGTCCACGGCACCGGGGGAGCGGCGTCCCGGGCTGGCCGCGGCCAGCGGCCCGAGCAGCGGGTCGGCCGACAGGCACGCGGTGACAGCCGCGGGGTCCGCGTCCAGGTCAAGCAGGCGCCGGCAGCGCTGTACCGCCGCGATCAGGTCGCGAAGGTCCTCCAGCTGGAGCTCGCAGTCGACGTACCCGGCCGCTGGGCCAGGCGCCGCCGCCAAGGACACGATCCCGGTGCCGTTCGGCAGCAGCAGCGTCCGCCGGTACCGGCCCGCCTGCACCGCTTCCACGCCCGGTATCGCGCGGGCGGCGAGGAAGCCCAGCATCCGGTCGGTGTCGATCGGCGCACGGTAGGGCAGCCGCAGCCTGATTGCCCCCGGAGCGCCCGGGCCTGCGCCGGCCGCCGCGGCGCCGCCCGGCTGCCGGCGCGCGTGTCCCGGCCGGCCGCGGTGCAGCCGCAGCTGGGTCGGTGTCGCCGCGAACACCTCGCGCATCGTCGCGTTGAACTGCCTGATGCTCGCGAAGCCCGCGGCGAACGCGATCTCAGACAGCGGCACTGCCGTGGTCTCGGTCAGCACCCGGGCGGCCTGCGCCCGCTGCGCCCGGGCGATGGCGAGCGGGCCCGCGCCGAGCTCGGCGGTCACCAGCCGGCGCACCTGGCGCTGCTCGTAGCCCAGGCGCGCGGCCAGGCCCGCGACGCCGTCCCGGTCGATGACGCCGTCGGCGATCAGGCGCATCGCCCGGCCCACCACGTCGGCCCGCATGTTCCACTCCGGCGAGCCGGGGGCGGCGTCGGGGCGGCACCGCTTGCAGGCGCGGAAACCGGCGTCCTGGGCCGCGGCGGCGCTGCGGTAGAACCGCATGTGCTCGCGTTTCGGCGTGATCGCCGGGCACGACGGCCGGCAGTAGATGCCGGTGGAGGTAACGGCGATGAAGAATACGCCGTCGAAGCGGGTGTCCTTGCTCACCGCCGCCTGGTAGCGCTGCTCGTCGTCCAGCGCCGTGACAGGTTCGCTCACGCACTCCACGATGCCAGCCCGCGCCGGCCCGTACTAGCGGGAATCGGACAGGCACGTCCTTATCCCGAACGGACCTATCCGGGAGGATTGCTCACGCCAGCGTGGTGACAGATTGAATCAGATATGATACATATGGTTACGTTACTGAAAGTAGCGATAGAACTTCAAATCGTGTTCAGAGGTGTGCCGTGGCCAGCAAGTATCCCCACGAGGGCCAGGAAACGGGCGATGGCGGGGAAGCCGCGGCCGAGCTGCGGTTCCGGTCGCCGGGTGCCAGCCGGCCGGCGCACGGCGAGGCACGCGCCGAGCTTCGCGACCGCGAAACCTACTACGAACAGCTGCGGTTCGCTGTTCACTGCCAGAGCCGCTCGGTCCCGGTCCCGCGGGCCGCGCCAGGCGGCGACACCTGGACCTGAGCCGGGCCGGTCAGGCCTGGACGGCCGAGCCGGTGATGAGACTCTTCGGCAGCGCCTTGTCCTGGGCAAGGTCGCTGAAGAACTGCCTGGCTTGCTGCGTGTTCCACAGCACCACCGAGCCCGCGGCGGTGTTCGCGAACCCGCCGAACGGCACCATGGTCGTCACCGGGTTGCGCAGCGCGAACGCCACGGACACGAGCTGCGACAGGCTCGTTCCCTGGTCGACGGTCAGCGCGGACGCCGAGCCGTCCGCCGCGGGAATGACGGCGAACGGGTTGACCAGCGTCCCGGCCGAGGTCATCTTGGACAGCAGCGACTTCAGCAGCACCCGCTGGTCCTGTTCCCGCTGCAGGTCGCCGTTGGCGAACTCGCGGGTCCGCACGAACCCGAGCGCCTGGGCGCCGTTGAGCGTCTGGCAGCCCGCTTTCAGGTTCAGCCCCGCCTTCGGGTCCTGGATCGGTTGTGGCAGGCACATGGTCACGCCGCCGACGTCGTTGACCACGCTGACCAGGCCGCCGAAGCCGATTCCCATGTAGTGGTCGATGCGCAGCCCCGTCACGTCCTGCACCGTCCGGATGAGCAGCTGGGGGCCGCCGAAGGCAAAGGCGGCGTTGACCTTGTTGGAGCCGTACCCCGGGATCGGCACGTAGGAGTCGCGCGGGATGCTGACCAGGGTGGGCCGGGTCCCGTTGGACGGCAGGTGCAGCACCATGATCGTGTCCGAGCGCTGGCCGGTGATGTTGCGCCCGAGCGCGAGCTGGTTCTCCTGCTGCGTGGTCAGACCGCCCCGGCTGTCGGAGCCGGTGATCAGCCAGTTCGTCCCCGCCGACGTCAGCGAGGTGGGCACGAGCACGTTGACGCGGGTCAGCTTGGAGTTCAGGTAGAAGTACAGGCCGGCGGTCGCCGCGGCCAGCAGCACGACGAGGACCCCGAGCAGCGCCAGCAGCCGCCGGGGCCGCAGCCAGCGCCGCCGTGGCCGTACCGGCTGCCAGTCGGTGCCGGGCCTGGTACGCACCGGCGGCTGCGCGGGCCACGCCGACCCGCGCTGCGGCACCACCTGCGTGCGGTCATACGGCGAGCCGCTGGCGTCGCCGCCGGGCGTATAGCTGGATCCGCCGTAGCCCGGGGCGCCCCCGCTCCCCGCGCCCGGCCGCCGCGGCTCGTCGCGGTACCACCCGCTCGGCCAGTCTTCGCTCATCGCGGCCCCCGTACCGGGACATCCCCATGCGTCAGCACGCCGTCGAGCCTAATAGCAAAGCGGCGATGCCGCGTCAAGCCGCGCTGGTCCCCCGCGCGATCACGCGCGTTCGGTGGGGTGAGCGATGGGATTCGAACCCACGACACCCAGGACCACAACAATGCTGCCCGGCAGCAGAAGTTGCGGATACCCCTGCTGACGCAGCGGATCAGCGTCCAGGTCTGTGACATCCACCTGCCGAAGCGCCAGACCCGGGATGTGCCCCAACATGGAGGCCCGCGCGGTTCGCCATGCCCGCCTTAAGCGCCGCCGGGCCGGCAAATCGTCGCATCCAGGTGAGCACGCGGTGTGATTGTGACGACTATTTATCGCCTGGCCCAGGAGGTTCCCTTGAAGGGCGCCCGGGGAGGTCACCGCGCCGCGGCCAGGAGATCGCGCTCGTGCCGCTGGCACCAGCGCCGTGCCCGGTTGGCTGGTCCGGCCACGGCGCGCCAATGGTCGGCGAAGCCCTGGTGGCCGGCGGCGGCCGCCTCGGTGACGATCGCGTATGTCCAGTCGTGGTTGGCCACGACCGCTTCAGCCACTTGACGGCGCCCGGCCCGGGGAAGCCCGCTGGCGTATAGAAACATCCGGAACCGCTCCAGCGCGCGGCCTTGCCGGCTGTCGGCGATGTCCCGGTCGCCGGTCAGCGGCGCCCAGTAGCGCGCGGCCGCAGCGAAGTCCCAGGTCGCGCTGCCGGGCCCGGCCCAGTCGAAGTCAATCAGCGCGACGGCCCGGCCGTCGCGGAACACGAGGTTAGCTGGGTGCACGTCGTTGTGGCTCACCAGGCCGGTCCGGAACCGGGCCGGGATCGGCCATGGCCACTGGTATTTCGCCGGGTCGAAGGACGTGACGGCGGCGTGATAACGGCGCAGCAGGTCGGCCACGCTTACCAGGGCGGCGTCGGTCAGCGTGTCCTCCGGCAGGGGCGGGACTGCCGCCTGGCCGTCCATATAGGTCAGCATCTCGGTGGACGGGCTGACCGCCAGGACGCGGGGGGCGCCGTCGAAACCGACGGCCGTCAGGTGGGCAAGCAGCGCGTGGGTGGCATGCCAGCAGGGCGCTTTCGGCCTGAGTACGGCGTCTCCGACACGGACGACCAGGCCGCGGTTGGCGGTAGCGCCGGGCAGCGGCCCGTCTGTTTGCCGGCCGTCTGCCTGGAGCGTTTGCAAGCTAACGCCTGCCGTCGCACTGGTCGGCCAGGCTGAGCAGGGCTCGGGCAAGACTCGCATGCGTGACAAGGCCATGGACAAGCCCTCCTCGGATCGCGGCGCATACCGCGGGGCTCTTAGCGACGCCCCAGGCGACGGAAAGGACGAACGGGATCCGTTCGAGTGCCGGGCCGGGCGTTACGATCATGCGGCCGTCCAATGGCGTCGCCACGGGCCTGCCGTCCTCATCGAGGAACACCCCGGCCATCTCGGCGCGCACCCCCAGAGCGGCCAGGGCGTCGCACTCGGCCGGTGTGAGGGCGTCATAGATCGTCGACAGCCCGGGTGCCCAGGCGCCGATGGCGACCATGGCTATTGTCACCGATGGCACCAGGCCGAAGGCCTCGGCGATGTCGCCCTGCCGGCGTATCGCCGCGGCCGTCTGCGCGTCGTCAAGGATCATCGGGGCGTAGAACACGTGCGCCGGGCCGCCGCCTATGCGGGCCACGCTGCGCACCAGGTCGAGCAGGTCCCGGCCGTCCGGTGGCGGAACCGCCCCGGTCAGCTGGACGATGGGACACGGAGGGATCTGGGTCAGCGCGGCCGCAAGCCCGCTCAGTGTGCGCGACCAGGACATGCCGAGGACGTCGCCGGGCCTGATGAGGTCCATCAGCGTCTGGCCCGCCGCCTCGCCCAGGCGGCGCCGCAGCAGCGCCTGC
>JAFAPY010000075.1 GCA_019246795.1 Streptosporangiaceae bacterium
CCGGATCCACTGGCGGCGTACCTCGGGCAGCGGGCAGTTGGCCAGGATGGCGGCATCCTTCCTGGGGATGTTCTCCTGGTAGTAGAAGCGGTTGGCCACCCAGCCCTGGATCTGGCGGCGGCTCAGGCCGCCTTCGTTCATCTTCAGGTGGAAGGGATGCTGACTGTGGTAACGCTGTGACTGGGTACGCAGCGCCGCCACGAAGCTGTCGGTTTCCGTCACTGTCACTATGGCCCTCAAATCCGCAGTTCCAGGCCGTCCATGGCGACCTCCATGCCGTGCTGCTCGACGATCCGCCGCTCCGGGGCATCCTCGAGCAGGATCGGATTGGTGTTGTTGAGGTGGGTGTAGATCGTGCGCTCGATGGGCAGCGGAGCCAGCAGTGCCAGACTGCCGTCGGAGCCGTCGATCGGCATGTGCCCCATCTCACGTGCCGTCTTGCCGGCCAGGCCGAGGCGGATCAGCTCGTCGTCCCGCCAGCAGGTTCCGTCGATGAGCAGGCAGGCGCAGTCGTCCAGCTGGTCGCGCACGGGCCCAAGGTCCTGCACCGACGGCAGGTAGACCAGTGTCCGGCCGCTGCGCTCGTCGGTGAGACGGTAGCCCGCGACCCGGCCCTTCCCGGTATCCGGGCCGAACCGCGCCCGCTTCGTGGTGGGGACGTCGAAGGCCCGGTACGACAGCCCCTCGGCCAGCGGCACGTCGGCCCCGGGCATGACCGGCCGCCACCGGACCGGGCCGTAGGCCTCGAGCGTCCGCAGCAGCGACGTCCCGTCGTAGAGCGTGTCGCGCACCGTCTCGGTGGCGTGGATCTCCAGGTTGCGTCCCTCCCGCAGCAGCAGCAGGCCGAGCGTGTGATCGAGCTCGGCGTCGGTGAGCAGCACGGCCTGCAGGGGGACCGCCCGGCCGCCGCCAGGGTGCAACGCCGGGAACGACTGCAGCTGGGCCCGGATGTCGGGCGAGGCGTTGAGCAGGAACCACCGGCGGCCGTCGGGGCTCACGGCGATCGACGACTGGGTGCGCGGGCGGGCCGGCCGCGAGCCGTCCCGGACCGCACGGCACGGCGGGCAGGCGCAATTCCACTGCGGGAACCCCCCGCCCGCCGCCGAGCCCAGCACGCGCACCTGCACGCCGATCCGCCATCCTTCCCCGGCGCGGCACCGAGGGCGCCGGACGGCATCGCCCGGCGCCCTGACCGGCTACACCCAGTCCTGGTCCTTCCAGGTACCCATGTATGCGGTCGCCTCGGCCGACACCCCGATCTCCTCGAAGGCGGGGGGCTTCCAGATGCACCGCTTGGGCCGGGGGACGACGGTCTTCCTGGCCATGGCTGTCACCTCCTTCCCGTGCCGGTTCGGTGGGCGGGCTACGGCGCTAGTCCGGTAGCGCGAAGGCGAACAGGGCGGCACCGTGAGGCGCCCCGAGCATCCCGGGCAGGAATCCCTCGACCCAGCCGCCCCACCCGGTCGGCACGGCGACGTACTGCCGGCCGCCGACGCTGTAGGTGGTCGGGCTGCTGTGGTGGCCGCTTCCGCACTGGAACTGCCACAGCAGCTCCCCGGTGCGGGCGTTGAGCGCGATGCACTCCCCGCTGGGCTTGCCGGCGAACACCAGATCGCCCCCGGTGGCCAGCACCGACGAACACATCGGCACGTCATTGCGCCAGCGCCATGTCTCCCGGCCCGTGCGCGGGTCGAAGGCGCTCACCGAGCCGGCCATGTCCTCGCCGTCCACGGCGACACCTGCTCCCCAGTACGGGATGCCCTCCTTGAACTCCCGGCGGCGCCGGGTGGCCGTCGCGCCGATGTCCTGGACCGGGACGTAGAGGAGCTGCGTCTTGGGGCTGTAGGCCGCGTGCGTCCATTCCTTGCCGCCGGCCGGCCCGGGCCAGAAGTGGACCGGCTCGCCCTCCTTGTCCGGGTACACCTTCGGTGTCACCTTGCCGCTGGCGTCGATCTCGCCCCAGGTGATCCGGTCGACGAACGGGAACACCCGGATCAGCTGGCCGTCCGTCCGGTCCAGGATGAAGCCGTACCCGTTCTTGTCGAAGTGGGCCAGCGCCTTGCGGCCGTCCAGGTCGAACAGGATGTGCTCGGAGATGCTGTCGTAGTCCCACACGTCGTGCGGGTTGTACTGGTAGTGGAAGCGGATCTGGCCGGTGTCGGGGTCGACGGCGACGAGGCTGTCGGTGTAGAGGTTGTCGCCCTCACGCACCCCTCCGTCGAAGTCCGGCGCCGGGTTGCCGGTCCCCACGTACAGGAGGTTCAGCTCCGGGTCGTAGGTGCCGGTGATCCAGCAGTTCGCGCCGCCCCGGGCCCAGGCCTCACCGTCCTTGGGCCAGGTTTCCGATCCGGGCTCGCCCGGCTTCGGCACGGTGTAGCAGCGCCAGGCGTGCTCGCCGGTCTCCAGGTCGAACGC
>JAFAPY010000007.1 GCA_019246795.1 Streptosporangiaceae bacterium
CAGGTTGTGCCGCCGGCCGATGTCGAAGTCGTTCGGGTCGTGGGCGGGGGTCACCTTGACCGCGCCGGTGCCGAACTCCGGGTCGACGGCCTCGTCGGCGACCACGGGGATGCGGCGGCCGGTGAGCGGCAGCTCCACCGTCTTGCCGGCCAAGGCGGCGTAGCGCGGGTCGTCCGGGTGCACCGCGACCGCGGTGTCGCCGAGCATGGTCTCCGCTCGGGTGGTGGCGACCACGACGGACTCCTCGCCATCCCCGTAGCGGATCGAGACCAGTTCGCCCTCGTCGTCGCTGTGACCGACCTCGATGTCGGACAGCGCGGTCAGGCAGCGCGGGCACCAGTTGATGATGCGTTCGGCCCGGTAGATCAGGCCCTCGTCGAACAGCCGCTTGAAGATCGTCTGCACCGCGCGGGACAGGCCCTCGTCCATCGTGAACCGTTCCCTGGACCAGTCCACGCTGTCGCCGAGGCGGCGCATCTGCCCGAGGATCTTGCCGCCGGATTCCGCCTTCCACTGCCACACCCGCGCCACGAATGCCTCGCGGCCCAGGTCGTAACGGCTCAGGCCCTCCTTCGCCAGCTCGTGCTCGACCACGTTCTGGGTGGCGATGCCGGCGTGGTCCATGCCGGGCAGCCACAGGGTGTTGTAGCCCTGCATCCGGCGGCGCCGGACCAGCGCGTCCATCAGCGTGTGCTCCAGGGCGTGGCCGATGTGCAGGACGCCGGTGACGTTCGGCGGCGGGATCACCAGGCTGTACGCCGGAGCGGCCGAGTACGCATCCGCGGTGAAGTAGCCTGCCTTCTCCCAGCGCTGGTAGCGGGGGCCCTCCACCTCGGCCGGCGCGTACCGGGATGGCAGCTCGACGGGATCCGGTCTGCTCACGTCGTGAGTCTACGGCCCTGGCAGGGTCCTCCGGCGGTCAGCCGGCACGGACCTCCGCGGCCTGCCTGACGTCAAGCGCCAGCGCCGAGGCGCTCGCGTGCTTGATCAGGCCTTGCCCGTTGAGGAACATGACCTCGCCGAAGGTGGTCTTGGTCACCCACACGCACTGGCTCGCCTCAGGGCTGTTCGAGGCGTCGTAGCCGCAGGTCATCAGGCCGCCATGCGGGCCTGGGTTCACCGTCCGCGGGGAGACCAGCGTGCTGCGCACCAGCCTCATCACCGCCTGCTCGTCGAACGTGCCGTTGTAGCCGAAGAAGGCGACGGCCTGGAACGACGGCGACGTGGCGGAGCTGGCGCCGGTGAGGTCATAGGCGGCCACCATGGACTTCGAGACGCGGCCGATCCCCTTGGCTTGGAACTCCTTCTCGTCGGTCTGGATCACGCCGGCCATCGCCGAACGGTACTGGGCTGTCACCGCGGAGTTCAGTGGGAACGTGCCGACCTTCGCCGGAGTGGTCAGCGTGTAGGCGATGGGGGTGACGCCGTTCGCGGTGCCGCTCGCGCTCGCGCTGGGCGACGACGTAGCGGCTGCCGAGCCGCTGCCGGACCTCGTCAGGTAAATGACCAGAACCACGATCAAGACGACGCCGAGCACCGACGCGGCAAGGTACAGCGCGGTGCGGACGCGGTCCGGCCCGCGGTGGCTGGACGGCGGACGGCCCTGGGGGCCGGGAGGGAGGTCGTCGTAGCCCGGGCCGCCCGCGGGGGCGTACTCGTCGGTGCCGTAGCTGTCCTGGCCGTAGCTGTCCTGGCCATAGCTGTCCTGGCCATAGCTGTCCGGAGAGAAACCGTCCCGGGTGTACCCGTAGCCGCTCTCGGAGTAGCCGGGCTGGGCTGGGGCTTGGCTGTAGGCCGTTGCCCGGCCGTAGCCCGGGGCCGGGTCGTAGCCCGAGCCCTGATCATAGGCCGAGACCGGGTCGTAGCCAGAGGACTGGTCGTAGCCGGAGGGCTGGTCGTAGCCGGAGGGCTGGTCGTAGCCGCTGTGCCGTCCAGCGAACGGGTACCGTCCGGGACTGGAGTAGGCCTGGCTCGGTTGCGCCGCGCCGCCAGGCCCGAGGCCCGGCTGGCCATAGCCGTCAAACCCATAGCCCTCGAACCCGGAGACCTGCCGGCCGGAGCCCGGCTCGCCGGGGGCCCCACCCGCCCAGTCCCATGGGGCAGATTCCCCGCGCACCGGAAGGCTCCCGGGCCCGCCGTCCGCTTCTGAACCGCTCGCGGGGGCATGACCGTAATCGGCCGACCGACCGTACCCGGCGGCCTGGCCCGGTGCCTGATCGTAGCCGGTGCCCGGGTCATAGTCCGGCGCCTGGCCGTAACCCTGGCCTTGCTCTGCCTGCTGCGCCTGGTCATAGCCCGGCAGGCCCCTGCGGCCCGCACGGACGACACCCTCGCCGGACCTGGCGCCGCGAAGGGAGCCTGACGGCTCCTCCTCTGGGTAATCCTGTTCCTGCGTCCCGCCGGTCGTTCCGGGCTCCTCGCCGGGATCCCAGCCACCCGCAGGGGCGTCCCAACCACTCATCTGCGCTCAATTCCCCGTCGCTACGGAAGACGGTGCTTTCTCAGCCTCCGAGATCCTGGCGTGGCGGGTACCGCGCCAGACTAACCGCAATAACACAGGAGGCTACACATCAAGCGCGATGATCATGGGGTATACCGGCAAAGTCGACATTTGCCCGGTGCGGCGTCCCGGCCCGGCCGCCTGAACGCTCTTTGCGCGCCGCCACCGTGCGGCGCTGCGGCTCAGGCCGACTTCTCCCGGGGGGTGCGGCGGGTGACGTCCCTGGGCACGATCGTCGGGTTGACGTTCTCCAGCACGGCTTCGCGCGTGATGACCACGCGCTCGACGTCCTTGCGGCTCGGTACCTCATACATCACGGAAAGCAGGACTTCTTCCATGATGGCCCGCAGGCCGCGGGCGCCCGTACCGCGCAGGTTCGCCTGGTCGGCGACGGCCTCCAGGGAGTCCGGCGTGAACTCCAGGTCCACGCCGTCCAGCTCGAACAGCCGCCGGTACTGCTTGACCAGGGCGTTGCGCGGCTCGGTGAGGATCTGGATGAGCGCGCTCCGGTCCAGGTTGTGCACGCTGGTGATCACCGGCAGCCGACCGACGAATTCCGGGATCATGCCGAACTTCAGCAGATCCTCGGGCATCACCTCAGCGAACTGATCGGAGGTGGCGCTCTTGTTCCGGTGCCGCAGCACCGCGTTGAAGCCCATCCCGTTGTTGCCGGAACGCTGCTCGATGATCTTCTCCAGGCCGGCGAACGCCCCGCCGCAGATGAACAGCACGTTGGTCGTGTCGATCTGGATGAACTCCTGGTGCGGGTGCTTGCGGCCGCCCTGCGGCGGCACCGATGCCGTGGTGCCCTCCAGGATCTTCAGCAGCGCCTGCTGCACCCCTTCCCCGGAGACGTCGCGGGTGATGGAGGGGTTCTCGCTCTTGCGCGCGATCTTGTCGATCTCATCGATGTAGATGATGCCGGTCTCGGCCTTCTTGACGTCGTAGTCGGCGGCCTGGATCAGCTTGAGCAGGATGTTCTCCACGTCCTCGCCGACGTAGCCCGCTTCGGTCAGCGCGGTGGCGTCGGCGATGGCGAACGGCACGTTCAGCAGCCTGGCCAGTGTCTGGGCGAGCAGCGTCTTGCCGGAGCCGGTGGGGCCGAGCAACAGGATGTTCGACTTGGCAAGCTCGACGCCCTCGTCGCCGGGACGGTCGTCGCCGGACTGGACGCGCTTGTAGTGGTTGTACACGGCGACCGACAGGGCCTTCTTGGCCTTGTCCTGGCCGATGACGTACGCGTCGAGGAATTCGTAGATCTCCCGCGGCTTAGGCAGGCTGTCCCACCTGAACTCGGCGGGCTCGGCGAGCTCCTCCTCGATGATCTCGTTGCACAGGTCGATGCACTCGTCGCAGATGTACACGCCCGGCCCGGCGATGAGCTTCTTGACTTGCTTCTGACTCTTCCCGCAGAACGAGCACTTCAGCAGGTCCCCACCGTCACCGATGCGTGCCACCCAGATACTCCTTTACATGGTGCCGCCGCGGCGGCCGCACCGGCCGCCTCCAGCGGACATGTCCCGCGAGGCCGTATGTGCTTGCATATGACGGTACCGCGAACCGGGTCCCGATGGACACCATCAAACCCTGCGGCGGCTCGGGAGGGAAGAGCTGAGCCCTCCCGGTTACGACGACATTACCTCCACGGCCTGGCTGGTGCCGCGCTTCACCATGGTGAGGACCTCGTCGACCATGCCGTATGCCTTGGCCTCCTCGGCGGACAGGAACTTGTCGCGCTCGATGTCGCGGCGGACCGTCTCCTCGTCCCTGCCGGTGTGCCTGGCCAGGATGACCTCCATCGCGGTGCGCATGCGCAGGATCTCCCTGGCCTGGATCTCCATGTCACTGGACTGGCCGTAGCCACCCTCGGTGGCCGGCTGGTGGATGAGGATCCGGGAGTTCGGCAGCGCCATCCGCTTGCCCTTGGTGCCCGCCGCGAGCAGCACCGCTGCAGCGGAGGCGGCCTGCCCGATGCAGCAGGTGGTGATGTCCGGCTGGACGAACTGCATGGTGTCGTAGATCGCCATCATCGATGTCATGGACCCGCCGGGTGAGTTGATGTACATCGTGATGTCGCGGTCGGGGTCGATCGCCTCCAGCGTCAGCAGCTGGGCCATGACGTCGTTGGCCGAGGCGTCGTCGATCTGGACGCCCAGGAAGATGATCCGCTCCTCGAAGAGCTTGTTGTACGGGTTCATTTCCTTGATCCCGTACGACGTGCGCTCGACGAAGGACGGCAGCACGTATCTGGACTGCGGGGTAAACACGTCTGGCTCCTTCGGGTTGATCATGACACTGCCCCCACCGTGGGGACCTCGATGGCGCTGCGGATCACCTGGTCGACGAAGCCGTACTCCTTTGCCTCATCGGCGGTGAACCAGCGGTCGCGGTCGGCGTCCTTCTCGATCTGCTCGACCGGCTGCCCGGTGTGGTGGGCGGTGCGCTCGAACAGCGTGCGCTTGATGTACAGCATCTGCTCCGCCTGGATCCTGATGTCCGAAGCGGTGCCGCCGATACCGCCGGACGGCTGGTGCATAAGGATCTGCGCGTGCGGCAGCGCGTAACGCTTGCCGGGCGCGCCCGCAGTCAGCAAGAACTGGCCCATCGAGGCGGCCATGCCCATCGCGTAGGTGGCGACGTTGTTGGGCACGTACTGCATCATGTCGTAGATGGCCATCCCGGCGTAGACCGAGCCGCCCGGGGAGTTGATGTAGATGCTGATGTCGCGCTTGTCGTCTTCGGCGGCCAGCAGCACCAGCTCGGCGCAGATCCGGTTGGCGATGTCGTCGTCGACCTGCTGGCCGAGGAAGATGATCCGGTGCCGCAGCAGCCGCTGGAACAGCTGGTCCCCCAACGGCAGCACGGGCGCTTCCGGGGACGCCGCCACAACCGGGGACGGAGATGGGGTCCACAGGGGCTGAGTCACGCTTACTCACCTGCTCCAGTCACGTCTAGTGTCGTTGACAGGACCATAACGCCGCGGCCGAGCCCGATCGTCCCGCCCAGCGCCCTGTTCGCTACCGGCGCACCGGATTGCCCTCGGCTGCGGCCGCCCGGGCGCGACCGCATGGCTTTTATCCAGAACGGGTGGTGATGCGTGGCCCGGAAAGTTCAGCCGGGAACTCGCCGCGGACCGGACAGCCATACGAGCACGGCCTGGGCTGACCGGTCCAGCCGCGAAGCCGCAGCACCCTGGAGACCTCCACCGCAGTCGCGCACGCCTGGTGGCGCACCGACGTCCAGCCGTACCGCATCGTCTGCAGGCCGGCCAGCGCGGCGGAGTTGTCGCGCGCCCTGTCCTGCCATCGGCTCTCCTCCGGATGGGCCAGGTTCCCGTCCAGCTCCACCACTAGCCCGAACCGCTCATACACCCGGTCCCGTCGTCCCCGCCGCCCGTCCGCTCTGGCAAACGAAACCTGGCAGGCCGATGCGGGCAGCCGGTGCGCCCGCTCCACGTCCCGGTCGTACCGGAATTCCAGCACCGAATGATTCCCCGTCACCGCGGCCTTGATCAGTCCTTTCAGCTCCGGCCGCCACCGGAGCCTGTGCCGCCTTGCCATGGCCGCCGCCAGCCTGGCCTCATCGGTCAGGTCGCCGGCCACGGCGCGACTGATCCAGCCGAACGCGTCATCGAGAGTCACCGACGCATCCACCAGGTCGAGGACGGTCTCCTCCACCGTGGTCCGCGGCGGATAGCTCCGCGCCTGCACCGCGACCGGGGCCCGCGCCGTGATGTGGATCGCGGCCCCCGGAATGCCCGCGATGCGCCGCTCGCCGGGGATGGATACATGGACCGTGTCGTCAAGCCGCTTCCCGGCGAACCCATGCAGCTCAGCCGCGGTCTCGTGGCTGAGCGCGGCACCGGCGCCTGCCGCCAGCACCGCCGCCCACAGCCGCGCGCCACGTCCTGGCTTTCCGGTCCCGATGGTGTAGACGCCCGCCGACAGCCGCCGCCAGGTGCCCCGGCGGATCTTGGACCTGATCATGTCGGGGCTCAGCCCTGCCCGGAGGGCCTGCTTCCGCGAGAAAACGCCATGCTGGATCCTGATCAGCTGCCGCAGGGCGGACGGCATCTCGGTGGCCATGACGCCCAGTGTGGCGGCAGGCACCGACAGAACTGAGCCCGTGAGCGCCATGGGCACAAGCGAGCCGAGCGCGGCGGCGGCGCCGCGATTATCACGTACGATTTGTGCTTCACGAAGGATAGTGCGCCGAATTTGGCCGCTTTTCCTTCGCCGGGCACAAATCGTTCGCCCTAATCCGGGCGGCAACGGGTCGGCTGCAACTCGTGGTAACGACGTTGCCCTAGTTACCGGCAGCCGAGTCCCCGGCGGCAGCCGGGTCCCCGGCGGAGGAGGCGGCGGACTCCCCGGCGGCAGCGGAGTCCTCGGCGGTGGCGGGGTCACCGGCGGACGCGGCGCCGGGCTCTCCGGCGGACGCGGCGCCGGGCTCTCCGGCCCCGGAGTCGTCGGCGGGGGCATCCTCCGCTTCGACGGAGCCCGGAGGCTGGACGGGGGCGTTCATGGCGGCCTTGATGTCGACCTCGTTGCCGGAGGCGTCGGTCACCTTGACGCGCTCCGCGATCAGGTTCATCGCCTTGGCCCGGAGAACCTCGGCGGCGGCGTAGGACAGCTGGCCGTTGTCGGCGAGCTGCTTGGCCAGGCGCTCCGGTGCCACCCCCATCTGCTCGGCCTGCCGGGCGATGAAGGCAGACAGCTCGGCCTGGTCGACGCCGAGTTCTTCGCCGCGGGCCAGCTGATCCAGGACCAGGCTGACCTTGACCGCCCTGCGGGCCCGCTGCTCGATGTCCGTGTCGAACTGCTCCTGCGTCTGGTTCGACATCTCCAGGTAGTCATCCAGGCTCGTGCCAGCCCGGTCGAGCTGCTGGAGCACCGACTCCCTGCTCTCCCTCGCCTCCTCGGCGACGACGCCTTCCGGCAGCGGGATGTCGATCTTGTCCAGCAGCGCCTCCAGGGCACGGTCACGAGCCTGAACCACCTGCTGCATGCTCTTCATCCGCTCCAGCTTCGCCCGGGTATCGGCCCGCAGCTCGCCCAGGGTGTCGAACTCGCTGGCCAGCTGGGCGAAGTCATCGTCGAGTTCCGGTAGCTCCTTCACCTTGACGCTGTGCACGGTTACGGTCACGTCCGCCTCGCGGCCTGCGAACTGGCCGCCGGCCAGCTCGGTGCGGAAGGTCTTTGACTCCGCTTCCATCCCGGTCAGTGCCTGGTCCAGGCCGTCCAGCAAAGACCCGCTGCCTACCTGGTAGGACAGGCCGCTGGCCTGGGCATCCTCGACGGACTCGCCCTCCACCGAGGCGGACAGGTCGATGGAGACGTAGTCGCCGTCCTCGGCCGGCCGCTGCACGCTCTTCAGGGAGGCGAACCGCTCCTGCAGCGAGCTGAGGTACTCCGCCACCTCGTCCGGACTAACCTTGGTGTCGTCCACCGCGACCGACAGGCTGGCCAGATCGGGCAGCTCGAACTTGGGCCTGATGTCGACCTCGGCGGTGAAGGTCAGTTCCTTGCCATCGTCGAGACTGGTGATCTCGACCTCGGGCTGCCCGAGGGCCGAGACGTCGCCGTCGGCGACGGCCTTGGCGTACAGGTCCGGCATCGCATCGTTGACGGCCTGCGTGAGCACGACATCCCTGCCCACCCTGCGGTCGAGCACCGGCGGCGGCACGCGGCCCGGCCGGAAGCCCGGGACCCGGACCTGCCGCCCGACCTCGCGGTAGGCCTTGTCGAGGCTGGGCTTCAGTTCATCGAACGGCACCTCGACGCTCAGCCGGACACGGGTCGGGCTCAGCTCTTCGACGTCGGTCTTCACGTCGCGTCACTCCGGGATCGGGCGGTGGTAACTCAGCGCTGGATCGCTGAGACGTCTAAGCCGTCAGTCTAGGGGCTACGGGTATCCCTAGCGCACCCGGCCAACCCGCACCGGCGGTAGCTCCCGGTAGCGCCTGCGCTCGTCGCCGACCAGCAGGTGCAGTGCCCAGCTCACCAGCCCGACGATGATAGCGCCCCACAAGGCAGGCCAGAACCCGGTGACGTGGAACGGCACCTTCAGCGCGCCCGCGATGACGCTGGTCAGCCAGAGCAGCATGCCGTTGACCACCAGCGCTGCCAGGCCGAGCGTGAGCACGTAGAACGCACAGCCCACGACCTTGATCAGCGGCTTGAGCGTGGCGTTGATGAGGCCGAAGATCAGCGCCACCGCCAGCAGCGTCACGATCTTCGACCAGGTACCGCCGGCCGGCAGCTCGATGCCGGGTACCGCGGCGGTCGCGACACCGAGGGCCGCGGCGGACACCGCCACCCGGAGCAAGAACCTCATGAACCAGTTATTACTCGACTTGCCGTTACCGGTGGGATGCGGCTCGCTAGATAACACCGGTGGGATGCGGCTCGCTAGATAACATCTGACGGCCCTGGCAGGGTAGTGGGCATTGCCCGCAATCGGCGTCCCGGTGAGGAGGCTGGCGTGCTAACCAGGACACGCGCCGCGGCAGTGCGGTCGGCGGTGCCTGGCTGGCTGGCCGAGGTGGTCCGGCCGAAGCCGGCCCCGCCGCCATGGCCGGCCATGATCCGCGCGGCGCTGGCCATCTGCGTGCCGCTATCGGCGGCCTTCGCCGTGGGCAAGGGCACGCTCGGCGTGCTGCCTGCCATGGGCGGCCTGCTCGGCACGATGGTCGATACCGGCGGTTCCTACCGGAACCGGCTCAGGCGGGTCAGCACCGCCGCGGTGTTCGGCGGCGCGGTGGGGCTGGCGATCGGTTCGGTCATTCACGGGCACGGCTGGCTGGCGGTGCTCGCCCTGATCCTGGTGGCGGGCGTGTCCGGCATACTCAGCGCGGTCGGGGACGTCGGCTCGATCACCGGGCTGCAGCTGCTGGTCTACTCCTCGATCGGCATCGGGCCCCTCGGGGCGCAGCGGCCGGTGTGGCACCTCGTGGTGGGCTTCCTCCTCGGGGTCGCCTGGGCGCTGTTGCTGACCCTGCCCGGCTGGCTGCTGTCCCCGCACGAAACCGAACAGCGTGTGGTGGCCGCGGTGTACCAGGCGGTGGCGGCGGAGCTGCGCGCGGTCGGCACCGGCGGGTTCACGGCCGCCCGGCAGGCGCTGACCGCCGCGCTGAACCGCGCATACGACACGCTGATCACCGCCAGGTCGACCGCCCCGGGCCGCAACCCGCGGATTACCCGCCTGATGGCGGCGCTCAACTCCAGCCACCAGATGACCGAGGCGGTCACCACGCTCGGCCTGGCAGGCAGCCGACCGCCGCCGCCGGTGATCGACACCGTGCAGCAGCTCGCTGACTCGATACGCACCGGCGCTGCGCCGCCGCCGATCCCGCCGGCCTGGGACGACAGCCCGGGCGCGCTGGCGCTGCACGACGGCATGGCCGACCTGGCGCGGGTGCTTTCCGCCGACTGGTCCCGCAGCGCAGCAGGCCGGCGGCGCGGTGACTGGTCCCGGGGCAGGGTTGCCGGGCCGGCGCGGCTGCGACGGGCCAAGGCGTCCCTGCAGCGGCTGGCAGAGGAGTTCAGCGGCGGCACCCTCAGCAGCCTGTTCACCATCCGGCTGATGGCATGCATGGGCGTGGCCGGGGTGGTGACCGAGGTGACGCCGCTGCAGCGGTCGTACTGGGTGCCGCTGACCGTTGCCATCGTGTTCAAGCCGGACCTCGGCTCGGTGTTCGCGCGGGCGGTGCAGCGCGGCGTCGGCACGATCGTGGGCGCGGTGGTCGGGGCGGTGCTGCTCGCGCTGGTGCACGGCATCTGGCTGCTGATCCCGCTCGCGGTGCTGGCCGCGCTGCTGCCCTACGGGCGCAGCAGGAACTACGGTCTGCTCTCCACGTTCCTCACCCCGCTGGTCGTGATCCTCATCGACTTGATCAGCCCGGCGGGCTGGCGGCTCGCCACCGACCGGCTGATCGACACGCTGATCGGCTGCGCGATCGTGCTGCTCATCGGGTTCGCGCCGTGGCCGATGAGCTGGTACGCGCACCTGCCCGCGCAGTTCGCACGGACCGCGCGGGACGTCGCGGCCTACCTGGAGGAAGCGACGAGCGCTCCGCCGGACCACGGCGGCGGCGCGGCGTTGCCCCAGGCTGCGTGGCGGCTGCGGCGGGCGACGTACCGCGCGCTGTCCGATCTGCGCACCGAGTTCCAGCGCACCATGTCCGAACCGCCGGCGATCAGCCGTCGTGCCTCCGCATGGTGGCCCGCGGTGGTCGCGCTGGAGCAGGCCATGGACGCGATCACCTCGGTTGCGGTGGCCGGCCGCAGGGGGCCGCCGTCCGCTCAGGCCAGCACCGTGCCGCCGGAAGAGGTGCGCCAGCTGGCCGCGGCGCTGCGCTCGGCAGGCGAGGCGGCCGCGACCGGCACCGCGCTGATGGCGTCACCGGCCCTGCCAGACGACGAGGCGCTGGAGCCGGTCACCTCCGCGGTCCGGGCGCTGCTGGGCGTGCTCGACAGCGGCGAGCGGCTTGGCGCCCGCGGCTAGGCACGCGGAGTCCGCGGCTCGGCCCGGCCGGGCGTGAGCGGCTACACTCTCGGGTGATACGGGCTGTAGCGCAGCTTGGCTAGCGCGCGTGCTTTGGGTGCACGAGGCCGCGGGTTCAAATCCCGCCAGCCCGACCAGCGCAGCCAGCCCGGTGGACGGCTGGCCGGCGTCAGGACTGCTCCAGCCCAGCGGCTTCGGGCGTGCCAGATCCGCTGCGGCGGCCGAACCAGGCCACGGCGATCAGCGCGGCGACGAACACGAAGACCATGGCGATGAGCAGCGCGAGCTCCGTCGTCGGGACGGTCCCCGTGCCGCTGAGGACTACGAGGATGCGCCTGATCACCGCCACCAGGCCCACGATGATGAACGGCTCCGCGGCGAGCTCGTGGGAGCGCAGCGACAGGACCACCGTGTGCACGATCTCGACCAGGATCAGGACGAGCAGCACCCGGTCCAGGAGGCTGACGCCCGCCGTCTCGACAGACGTCTTGCGGACACTGGTGAAGAAATCCACGATGCCGGTGATGAGCACGCCCGCCGCCAGCACGATCAGCACCGCGCCGACCACGACGGTCACCAGATCCTGCGCGCGCTCCAAAAGCGATGCGCTCGCGGCCACGCTACCGGTCTTGGACGGCGCCTCGTTGTCGGCCGACACCAGCTTCTCCTTTACCGCGAGGCCGTCAGGCAGATGAGAGCCTCATTACACCGGCCGGCGGTACCGGCGCAAGTCGGCGTACCCTGCCGGTATGGGCAGCGAGCCGCAGGATGCGGTTTCGTTCGCGACGCGGCTGAAGCTGCTGCGGATCCGGCTGGGACTGAGCCAGGAGCAGCTGGCGCGCAGCTGGGCGTGTCGTTCGCGACCGTGAACCGCTGGGAAGCGGGACGGTCACGGCCATCGGCGCGGGCCTGCGCGGCCATCGCGGAACTCCAGGCCGCAGACGCAGGGCAGCGGACCGAGCAGGCCGCGG
>JAFAPY010000036.1 GCA_019246795.1 Streptosporangiaceae bacterium
CCCCGAGCCGCTCACGTTCAGCATCCGGGCGCTGCGGGCGCTGGCCGGGCGCGCCGCCGACTTCGACGTGGTGCACGACAACCAGGGGCTGGGCTACGGTCTGCTCGGCGTGCCCCGGCTGGGCTTGCCGCTGGTGGCCAGCATCCACCATCCGATCACCGTGGACCGCCGCATCGAGCTGGCCTCGCTCGGTTTCGGTGACCGGCTGTCCCGGCGGCGCTGGTACGGGTTCGTCACGATGCAGGCCAGGGTGGCGCGCCGCATCGCCGGCCCAGGCCCGCTGATCACCGTGTCGGAGTCCTCCAAGCGCGACATCTGCCGCGACTTCGGGGTCCCGCCGGGCCGGGTGCGCATCATCCCGCTCGGCGTGGACACGCGCATGTTCCGGCCGCGCCCCGGGGCGCGGGTTCCGGGCCGGATCGTCGCGGTGGCGAGCTCCGACTCCGCGATCAAGGGAGTCGGCACCCTGCTGCGCGCGGTCGGCAAGCTGGCCACGGAACGGGACGTGCACCTGGTCGTGGTGGGCAAGCCGGGGCAGGCCACCGAGCGGCTCGCGGGCCAGCTTTCGCTCGGCGACCGGCTCAGGTTCGGGCACGGGCTGGACGACGAGGCGTTCTCCCTGCTGCTGGCAAGCGCGGAGATCGCCGTCGTCCCTTCGCTGTACGAGGGCTTCTCCCTGCCCGCGCTCGAGCACATGGCGTCAGGCACCCCGCTGGTGGCCAGCCGGTGCGGGGCCCTTCCCGAAGTGACCGGCGACGCCGCGGTGCTGGTATCGCCGGCCGACAGCGAGGAACTCGCAGCCGCGCTGCGGCGGCTGCACGACCATGCCGCTGAGCGCGCGGCGCTCGCCCGGCGCGCGCTGCGCCGGGTCGGCGAGCGCTTTGCCTGGCCCGCGGTCGCGCAGGCGACCGCGGCGGCGTACCACGAGGCCATAGCGGCACGAGGCCCGCGGCCTTGCTGACCGTCGACTTCAGCCGGTTCCCGATCCGGCCGGGCAGCCGCGTGCTCGACCTGGGCTGCGGGGGCGGCCGGCACGCGTTTGAGGCGTACCGGCGCGGCGCACACGTGGTCGCCTTCGACCTTGACCGGTCCGAGCTGGGCCCGGTGACCGGCATGTTCGGCGCGATGCGGGCAGCGGGCGAGACGGCCGGGACAGCCAGCGCGACGGCCGTCTCCGGAGATGCCACGGCGATGCCGTTCGGCGACGCGACGTTCGACCGGGTGATCGCGGCCGAGGTGCTCGAGCACGTGCTCGACGACCAGCGGGCGATGTACGAGCTTGCCCGCGTCCTGCGGCCCGGCGGGCTCGCGGCGGTCACCGTGCCGAGCTGGCTGCCGGAACGCATCTGCTGGGCGCTGTCCGCCGAGTACCACCAGGTGCCCGGCGGCCACGTGCGCATCTACACGCGGGCGGAGCTGGAGGCCAAGCTGACGCGGGCCGGGTTCGTGGTCGGATCCCACCACCATGCGCACGGCCTGCACTCGCCGTACTGGTGGCTGAAATGCGCGGTCGGCGTGAACAAGGACGGCCACCCGCTGGTCAGCTCCTACCACAAGATGCTGGTCTGGGACATCACGCGAAGGCCCGCTGCCACCAGGCTGGCCGACCGGGCGCTGAACCCGCTGATCGGGAAGAGCCTGGTTGTCTACGCGGCCAAGCTGGGGTGCCGGGCAGGCATGCCAGGGGAACCGGGTGGGGGACCCTCCCGGCAGGAGGCAGGGCAGGAAGCGCTCCCGTGAGCGGAGGCGACAAGGGGGGGCTCCCTGTTGCCGAAGGCCACGGAGGTCCGGGGGGGTGGAACCCCTCCGCGGCCGGCCAGCGCCAGGGGGTTCCCGGTGACCGGCAGTGGCCTCACGGGGCAACGCTGGACGAGACGGATCTGCGTGCCACCGCCGAGTCCATCGCGCGGCTGCAGCAGCCGTCGGGGGCGATCCCGTGGCCGGACGGGCACGTCGACGTGTGGGATCACGTCGAATGCGCGATGGCGCTGAGCGCCTGCGGACTGCGCGGGCCCGCCAGGCGGGCCTACGCGTGGCTGCGGCACTTCCAGCGCGCCGACGGGTCGTGGCCGCGGTCGACGGTGGGCGGCGTGGTGACCGACCCGGGGGCGGAAAGCCACCATGGCGCGTATGTGGCCGTCGGCGCCTGGCATGAGTACATGGTCACCGGCGACGAGGCGCACGTTGTTGCCATGTGGCCGACGGTCCGCCGGGCCGTGGACTGGGCACTCGGGCTCCGGATGCCGCGCGGGCACGTCGCCTGGGAACGCGACGCGGCCGGCCGGGCGGGCAGCTATGCGCTGCTTTCCGGCTGCTCGAGCATCCACCAGGGCCTGCGCTGCGCGGTCGCGCTGGCCAAGCTGGCCGACGACCCGCGGCCAGACTGGGAGCTTGCCGCGGACCGGCTGGCGCACCTGGTGGCGGCACACCCGGAGACGTTCGCAGACAAGAGCCGGTTCGCCATGGACTGGTACTACCCGGTGCTCGGCGGCGCGGTCCGCGGCGCCGACGCGGCCCGGCGGCTGGCGGCGGGGTGGGACAGGTTCGTGGTGCCAGGAATGGGCGTCCGCTGCGTCAGCGACCAGCCGTGGGTGACCGGGGCGGAGACCTGCGAGCTGGCACTCGCCCTGGACGCGTGCGGGCTGCGCGCCCGGGCGGCAGGAGTGTTCGCGGCCGCCCAGCACCTGCGCCATCAGGACGGCTCGTACTGGACCGGCTGGCAGTACGCCAGCCGGATGCCGTTCCCCCGCGAGCGCTCCGCCTGGACGGCGGCCGCGGTGGTGCTCGCCGCAGACGCGCTGGGAGGCTTCAGCAGCGGCGCCGGGGTGTTCCGGGACGCCGCGGCGCCGACGTAGCGGGACAGGCAGCGAGCGCGGCGCATGAGGCTGGCGGCCAGGCGTCCCCGCTGATCCGGAACAAAACGGACTATATCCGGTAAAATGCCGAGATAAGCATCTAATTAGACGTAAGATTTGTGCCTCGCGAAGGAAAAGTGGTCAGATTCGGCCGCTTTTTCTACGTCAGGCACTTTTCCTTCGCGTTAATGCTGGTTACGTCCGGCCCGAGGCGGCGAGCAATCAACCAGCGCCGACGCGCGGCGCGGGCCGGCGTTCTCAGCCGATGCCGTCACCGGTCCGCTCCAGCAGGCGCAGCGAGCCTTCGGCGCGGATCTCGGTGAATGCGCCGGAGGTCAGGGCGCGGCGGTAGATCAGATACGGCGCCTGGCCGCCGTCAGCCGGGTCGGGGAACACGTCGTGGATCGCCAGCGCTCCGCCGGGCGCTACCCACGGCGCCCAGCTTTCATAGTCGGCGGTCGCGGCGCGCTCGGTATGGCCGCCGTCGATGAACAGCAGGCCGAGCGGTGTGCGCCACAGCCGTGCCACGGCCGCGGACCTTCCCACCACCACGACCACGTCGTCTTCGAGCCGGGCTGCGGCCAGCGTGGCCCTCAGCGCGGGCAGCGTGTCCAGGCGCCCGGTCGCCGGGTCGACCAGCCGCGGGTCGTGATAATCCCAGCCCGGCTGGTGCTCCTCGGAGCCGCGGTGATGGTCCACGGTGACCACGAGCTGGCCGGCGATCCTGGCCGCGGCGGCAAGGTAGATCGCGGACTTGCCGCAGTAGCTGCCGATCTCGAGCACCGGCCCGCGCCCGCAGTACGCCGCGGCCGCGTCGTACAGCGCGAGGCCCTCCGCGGGCGGCATGAAGCCCGGTGCCTGCTGCGCCGCGCGGGCCAGGCCGGCATCGATCCCGGCCGCGCGTCCGGATGTCACCGGGCCGCTCCCTGCCGCAGCCGGGCCAGCCGGCCCACGGCCTCGGTGAGGACCTCGGGGCGCTTGCAGAACGCAAACCTCACCTGGGTGCGAGCCGCTTCCTTGTCGTCGTAGAAGACGGCGGACGGGATCGCGACGACGCCCGCGCGTTCCGGCAAGGTCATGCAGAAGGCGACGCCGTCTTCCTCGCCGAGGCCGCGGATGTCGGTGGTGATGAAGTAGGTGCCTGCGGGAGGGTAGACCTCGAAGCCGATGTCGCGCAGGCCGGCGGCGAGCAGGTCCCGCTTGGCCTTCAGGTCGTCGCGCAGCGCGGCGAAGTACCCATCGGGCAGGGCGAGCGCCTGCGCGACCGCGTACTGGAACGGGCCGCCGCTGACGTAGGTGAGGAACTGCTTGGCGGTCCGCACCGCGGCGACCAGCTCCGGCGCGGCGGTGACCCAGCCGATCTTCCACCCGGTGAACGAGAACGTCTTGCCTGCCGAGCTCACCGATACCGTGCGCTCCCGCATGCCGGGGAACCGCGCGATCGGCACGTGCTCGCCGTCGAAGACCAGGTGCTCGTAGACCTCGTCGGCGACCACGAGCAGGTCGTGCTCGACCGCCAGGCTGGCGATGGCGGCAAGCTCGTCGCGGGTGAACACCGACCCTGTGGGGTTGTGCGGACTGTTCAGCAAGATGAGCCTGGTGCGCCCGGTGATTGCGTTGGCCAGCTGGCCGGTGTCGGGGCGGAACCGCGGCGGCCGCAGCGTCACCGGCACCCGGATGCCGCCCGCCATCGCGATGTTGGCGGCATAGGAGTCGTAGTACGGCTCAAACGCGATCACCTCGTCGCCCGGCTCGACCAGCGCCAGCATGGCGGCGGCGATCGCCTCGGTGGCGCCCGCGGTGACCAGCACCTCGGTGCCCGGGTCGTAGGCCAGGCCGTACCAGCGCTGCTGATGGGCGGCGATGGCCTCGCGCAGTTCCGGGACGCCGGGGCCTGGCGGATACTGGTTGCCGCGCCCTTGGCGGATGGCATCGGCCGCAGCCGCCGCGATGGCTTCGGGCCCGTCGGTATCGGGGAAGCCCTGGCCCAGGTTGATCGATCCTGTCGCGACCGCCCGCGCGGACATCTCCGCGAATATCGTCGTCCCGAGCCCGGCCAGCCGCCGGTTCAGCACAGGTCTGCTCACCCAGACCATGATGCCGCAGCGAGCTAGGCTGCGGGTATGCGTGTCGCGTTGTGCCAGATCCAGGTCAGTTCCCGGCAGGAGGCGAACCTGGCGCGGGTACGGTCCGCGCTGGCCGTCGCCGCGGACCACGGTGCGGACCTGGCGGTGTTCCCGGAAGGGACGCAAGTCAGGTTCGGCTCGGACCTGCGTGCGGCGGCCGAGCCGCTGGACGGACCGTTCTGCGCCGGCCTGGCGGCGGCGGCGAAGCACGCCGGGGTGGCGCTGGTGGCCGGCGTTTTCGAGCCCGCCCCGGACGGCCGGGTGTACAACACCGCGGTGGCCTTCGACTGTGCCGGGGAGCTTGCCGCACGCTACCGCAAGCTGCACCTGTTCGACGCGTTCGGGCAGCGGGAATCCGAGCAGGTGGCGCCGGGGTCAGCGCCGGTGATCTGCACGCTGGCCGGGGTGCGCACGGGGCTGGAGATCTGCTACGACCTGCGTTTCGGCGAGCTGTCCCGCGCGCTGTCCGTCGCCGGGGCGTCGCTGCTGGTGCTGCCCGCGGCGTGGGCGGCGGGCCCGCTCAAGGAGGAGCACTGGGTCACGCTGGTCCGGGCGCGGGCCATCGAGAACACGGTGTGGGTTGCCGCCGCGGGCCAGGTCCCCGACCCGGCCGAACCGCCGACCCGGGCGCCGACCGGGATCGGGCGCAGCATGCTGGTCGATCCGCTCGGCGTGGTCAGGATGGACCTGGGTCCGGGGCCCGCGGTGGCGGTCGGGGAGGTCAGCACCGAGCTGGTCGACACCGTCAGAACCACCGTGCCGAGCCTGGCCAACCGCAGGGACGACGTCTTCGGGAACCTTTCGGCGGGCGTGGGGGAGAAAGCGGAGCCAGAGCCTGGCCAGGGCCGCGGTTAGCGGATCGGGAACTGCCAGAACACGGGCTGCTCGCCGGCCGGCGAGGCGGTGAAGCCGACGCCGGTCAGCGTGGCGGCGGAGGCGGTCAGCGCGGTGATCGCCTGGATGCCGGGACCGCTCAGCCCTTGCCCGGCCGGCGTGGCCACGCGCCAGGCCGCCCCGCCCGCCCACGTCCAGACCACCACGTCGGCGTGGCCCGGCGTGCTGCCGACGGTGCCGGTCGCGGTGAAGCCATCCCCCGTCGCGGCGAGCGCGGTGACCGACCCCAGGCCGGAGGGAACCGGCAGCGTGCGCTCGGTCCAGGACGCCCCGCCGTCGGCTGAGCGCGCCGCGAACGGCATTCGCTGGCCAGTGGCGGTCAGCGCGGTGCCGACCGCGGCCACGGTGCGGCCGCTGCTCGCCACGTGCTGCAGCACGGCCCGCGCCGCGCCTGGCGGCAGCGGCATGTTCGCCTGGCTCCAGTCGCGGCCGTCCGGCGATGTCCAGGCCGCGGGCTGGCTGCCATGGCCGCCGACGGCGACGAAACCGCCCGCGGTCGCGGCGACGGCCAGCATCTGCGTGCCCGGATCTGCCGGGACTGCCGCGCGCCGCCACCCGGTCAGGCCGGCCGACCACCAGGCCGCTGCGATCATGCCGGCGCCGGAGCGCCGGACGCCGGCGTGACCGACGATGACGTAGCCGCTGCCGCTGGCGGCCGCCTGCTCGGTGACCAGGCCGGCTGCGGCGAAGGCAGCCTCGCGGTCCGCGGCTTGCCAGGTACGGCCGTCGGCGGAGCCGACGACCACAGGGTGCCCGGCAGCGGGTTGGCCCGGGCTTCCGGGAGCTGGCACAGCACCGCCCACGGCGAGCCACCCGGCGCTGCCGTGGGCCACGCCGGTCAGCTGCTGCAGCCCGGGCCGGCCGGTCAGGGCCCGGCCGGCGGCACGGGTCCACGAACTGCCGCCGTCAGCGGAGGTCCAGGCCGCCGGGAAGCCGTTCGCGCTGCCGGCCGCGACCATGGTGCCGCCCGCCGCGGCGACGGCGTTGACGGCAAGCTCAGGGTCGAAGGCGCCGGGAATCTGCGCGGCGCCGACGCGGACCGGGGAGGCGCCCGCGTCGGCCACCGTCAGCACCGGCAGGCGGCTGTCGGGGCCGGAGGCGGTGGTTCCCGCCATGACGAACGCGCCGGGCCCGGCGACGGCCACGCCGGAGACCGACTCGGACCCGGCGCTGCCGAGCGCCGCGGACGGCTGCCAGGACGCGCCGTCGCGGGAGACGATGGCCGCCAGCGCCCCGCCCCGGCGCCCGGTGATCACCGCGCCGGCCGGGCCGCCGTTTACCGCGCCCGGGATCAGGCCGAGCGTGGCCTGGAAGGTCCATGCGGTGCCGTTCGCCGAGCGGTACACGTCCGCCGCGGCCCGGCCTGCCGCCGTCGCCGGCCTGATCAGCACGAGCGCGCCGCCGGCCGCGGCCGCGCCTGCGACCTGCGGCTGGGCGCCATGCCCGCCTGGCGTGACCACGGGCGTCCAGGTGCCGCCGCCGTCGTCGCTCACCCAGGCGGCGCCGGCCACGGCGTGCCCCGGTATTGCCACGTCCCCGGCAATCAGGGTCAGCCGTCCCTCCGCGGCCGCGTACCTGATGTCCAGGGGCCGGCCCCCGTGCACCTGAAGGCGGAGCTGCGCCGATCCGAGCCGGTGCCAGCCCTGCCCGTCGGCGGAGGTGAACAGCACCGGTGTCGCCTTCGCCAGGTCCCGGCCCGGCACGTTCACCCCGGCGGCGATGAAGCCGGCCGCCGTCCGCGTGAGCACGCTGATCCGGTCCCCGGGGAGCAGCGGCAGCCCGGTGGCCGAGGTCAGCGTCCAGGTCCGGCCGTCACTGCTTGTCCAAACTCCATCCGGGCCCACCGCGGCCCAGGCGCCGCGGCCGCCGGCCACCAAGCGCGCCGGGTGCCCGGGCGGCGGCGTGCCGCCGCCCGGGGTGCGGACCGAGCCCATGGCCCAGGAACGCCCCCCGTTCGGCGACACGAAGAACTGCGCCCGTGCGATGCGCGCGCCGGTCTGCGACCCGACCGCGACGACCTGGGTGCCGTCGCTGGCCATCCCTGCGAGCGAATCGGCGATGCCCCGGCCGCTTTCGGCCGCGGTGAACTGGCCGCCCGCGAGAGTGGCGGGCGGGAACCCCAGCGACGTCGCGGCGGGCGCGGAGCCGGTATTGCTGCTCTTCGACCCGGAGATCACGGCGACGGCGGCCCCGAGCACGATCATGGCCACGATCACGATCCCCAGCCGCAGCGCCAGCCCGCGCAGCTCCAGGTTGGCGAGGAATTCCTTGCGCCAGCTGCGTTCGGCCGGCCGGGGCAGGAAGGAGCGCATGAGCCCGGCCCATTCGGACATGGCGGTCGGCGGCTGCGGGGCGGCGTGGCGCGGGCTGCCGGAGGGCGGCCGGACGCGGCCGTCGAACTCGAAGCCGGGTAGCATGGCCTCGCCACCAGGCCATTGCGGCGGTGCCTGCTGCAGGGCGAGCCGCGGGGGGTTCGCCATCGGCGTGTAGCTGAGCCGCCGTGCCCCGCTCGAGCCGCGGCCAGGCCGGGCGCGCGGCCCCTCGAACTCGTACCCGGGGATCGTCCCGTCTGCGTAGCCGGGGATGGTCCGGCCCACACCGGGAGGCGGGCCCGCGGCATGACCCGGCGGCTCCACGGGACCCGCCGCCCTGCCGGGGTCACGGCGACCCGCGCGCTCAGGCCCAGGACTGCCGGTCGGATCCGTTGTCACCTTCGCCTTGCCATGTGATCGGCGGGATAACCACATGCCGTTCCCGCCGATGGTACCGGGCGGTACCTCGGTCAGGCTGGGCAATCCGGGTTCCCGCCGTCCGCGCAATCTGGGCCAGCCTGCGGCCGGGCAGGTAGCCTGAAGGCGAAGGACCGCACCAACGGTTGAACGCTCAACCATCTTCGGAAGAGGTTTGAAGGTCGATGTCCGCCGTGCCTTCCGGGTCCCAGCCCGCTAACGCGACGCACCAGGAAACGGCACCGGATCACGGTGCGAACCAGGCGGACTTCGGCGCCAACGAATGGCTCGTGGAGGAGCTCTACCAGCGGTACCTGGCCGATCCAGCGTCGGTCGACAGGGCCTGGTGGAGCTTTTTCGCGGACTACCCGCAGCAGGCTCCGGCCCGGCCAGCAGCACAGGCACCACCCGCAGCCCCTGCTCCCCGGGCGGCTGCGCCCGCTCCCCCGCCGGCAGCCCCGGCTCCCCCGTCGGCTGCGCCCGCTCCCCCGGCTGCCGCCCCCGCGCCACCCGTGGTGCCGGGCGCCGAGATCAGCAGGCTGCGCGGCGCCGCCGCCCGCGCCGCGGGCAACATGGCGGCGAGCCTGTCCGTGCCCACTGCCACCAGCGTTCGTGCGGTGCCGGCCAAGCTGCTGGTCGACAACCGGATCGTCATCAACAACCACCTCAAGCGCGGCCGGGGCGGCAAGGTGTCGTTCACGCACCTGATCGCGTACGCGGTGGTCGCGGCGCTGCAGACGGTGCCGGAGATGAACGACGCCTACGCCGAGGAGAACGGCAAGCCCTCCGTCGCCCGGCCCGAGCACGTCAACCTGGGCCTGGCCATCGACGTGCAGGCCGAAGGGACCAGACAGCTGCTGGTGCCGAACGTCAAGCACGCCGAGGAACTGGACTTCCGCCAGTTCTGGACCGCCTATGAGGACGTCGTGCGCAAGGCGCGGACCGCCAAGCTGTCCGTGCCGGACTTCCAGGGCACCACGATCACCATCACCAATCCCGGCACGATCGGCACGGTGCACTCCGTGCCGCGGCTGATGCCGGGCCAGGGCTGCATCGTCGGCGTCGGCGCGATGGAGTACCCGGCCGCCTACGCCGGCGCGTCGGCGGAGACCCTGGCCCGGCTGGCGATCAGCAAGTCGATCACGCTCACCTCGACCTATGACCACCGGATCATCCAGGGCGCGCAGTCGGGGGAATTCCTGCAGCGGATCCATGAGCTGCTGCTCGGCGCGGACGGCTTCTACGACGAGATCTTCGCCTCGCTGCGCATCCCGTACGAGCCGGTGCGCTGGGTCAGGGACATCCCGGCCGGCCACGAGGACGACATCAGCAAGCCCGCCCGGGTGCAGGAGCTCATCCACGCTTACCGGGTGCGCGGGCACCTGATGGCCGACACCAACCCGCTGGAATTCACCCAGCGCAGGCACCCGGACCTGGACATCAACATGCACGGGCTGACGCTGTGGGACCTGGAGCGGGGGTTCGCGACCGGCGGCTTCGGCGGCAAGCCGAGGATGAAGCTGCGGGACATCCTCGGCGTGCTGCGCGACGCGTACTGCCGCACGGTCGGCACCGAGTACATGCACATCCAGGACCCGGAGGAGCGCCGCTGGCTCCAGGAACGCATCGAGGTGCCGCACCCGCGCGCCTCGCACGACGAGCAGATCCACATCCTGTCCCGGCTCAACGTGGCCGAGGCTTTCGAGATGTTCCTGCAGACCAAGTTCGTCGGCCAGCGCAGGTTCTCCCTGGAGGGCGCGGAATCGCTGATCCCGCTGCTCGACGCCGTGCTCGGCGAGGCGGCGGCGGCCGGGATGGACGAGGCGGTCATCGGCATGGCGCACCGCGGCCGCCTAAACGTGCTCGCCAACATCGTCGGCAAGTCCTACGCACAGATCTTCAAGGAGTTCGAAGGCAACCTGGACCCGGGAAGCGTGCAGGGCTCCGGCGACGTCAAGTACCACCTCGGTGCGGATGGGATCTTCACCGCGCCTGACGGCGGCACGATCAAGACCTCGCTGGTCGCCAACCCGAGCCACCTGGAAGCGGTCGACCCGGTGCTCGAGGGCGTGGTACGGGCCAAGCAGGACGTGATCGACAAGGGCGAGCCGGGCTTCACCGTGCTCCCGCTGCTGGTCCACGGGGACGCCGCGTTCGCCGGGCAGGGCGTGGTCGCCGAGACGCTGAACCTGTCGCAGCTACGCGGCTACCGGACCGGCGGCACCGTGCACGTCATCGTGAACAACCAGGTGGGCTTCACCACCGCCCCGCAGTACGCGCGGTCCAGCGTGTACGCGACCGACGTGGCGCGGATGATCCAGGCGCCGATCTTCCACGTCAACGGCGACGACCCCGAAGCGGTCGTGCGGACCGCGCGGCTGGCTTTCGCCTACCGGCAGACGTTCACCAAGGACGTCGTCGTCGACATGATCTGCTACCGCAAACGGGGGCACAACGAGACCGACAACCCGTCATTCACCCAGCCGCTCATGTACGACCTGGTGGAGGCCAAGCGCTCGGTCAGGAAGCTCTACACCGAGGCGCTGATCGCCCGCGGCGACATCACCATGGAGGAAGCCGAGGCGGCACTGCGTGACTACTCCCAGCAACTTGAGCGCGCCTTCACCGAGACCAGGGACGCCGCCGGCCGCCCGGCCGAGCCGGGCACCGTACGCAGGCCCGAGCCGGAGGACCGCCCGGTCAACCACGAGGCCGTCCCGACCGCGGTGCCCGCAGAGGTGGTGAAGCGGATCATCGACACCCAGGTCAACCTGCCGGCGGACTTCGCCCTGCACCCGCGGCTCAAACCGCTGCTGGACCGCCGCGCCGCCATGGCCGAAGAGGATGCCATCGACTGGGCGACCGGCGAGCTGCTCGCGTTCGGCTCGCTGCTCATCGACGGGCACCCGGTGCGGCTGGTCGGCCAGGACACCCGGCGCGGCACCTTCGGGCAGCGGCACGCGGTGCTGGTCGACCGGCACAGCGGCGCCGAGTACACCCCGCTCAGGCAGCTCGGCTCCGGCGCGGCGAAGTTCTTCGTGTACGACTCCCTGCTCAGCGAGTTCGCGGCGGTCGGCTTCGAGTACGGCTATTCCGTCGCGCGCCCGGATGCCCTGGTCTGCTGGGAGGCGCAGTTCGGGGACTTCGTCAACAGCGCGCAGACGATCACCGACGAGTTCATCAGCTCCGGCGAGCAGAAATGGGGCCAGCGCTCCAGCGTGGTGCTGCTGCTGCCGCACGGCTACGACGGCCAGGGACCCGACCACTCCTCGGCCCGGATCGAGCGGTTCCTGTCCTTGTGCGCGCAGGACAACATGACCGTGGCAATCCCGACCACGGCGGCCAACTACTTCCACCTGCTGCGCTGGCAGGCGATGAGCGGCAGGCACAAGCCGCTCATCGTGTTCACCCCGAAGTCCATGCTGCGGCTGAAGGCGGCCGCCTCGGCGGTGACCGACTTCACCGCCGGGTCGTTCAGGCCGCTGATCGGCGTCCCACCCGGCTCCGACGCGGGCGTGCGGCGGGTGCTGCTGTGCGCGGGCAAGGTGTATTACGACCTTGCCGCGCGGCGCGAGCAGGTCGGCGCCGCCGATACCGCGATCGTGCGGGTGGAGCGGCTTTACCCGCTGCCAGCCGCTGAGCTGGGCGCCGAGCTGACCCGTTACCCCGCCGCGGAGTCGGTCACCTGGGTCCAGGAGGAGCCGGCGAACATGGGCGCCTGGCCGACCATGGCGCTCAAGCTGCCCCGGCACCTCGGCCGCCCCGTCGACGTGGTGTCGCTGCCGGCCAGCTCGGCCCCGGCGACCGGCTCGGCGGCCACGCACGCCGCCGCGCACAAGGCGATCATCGAGGCGGCGATCGCGTCGCCGTAGCGCCTGGGGGAAACTGATGTACTTCACCGACCGCGGCATTGAGGAACTCGAGGACCGGCGCGGTGGCGAGCAGGTCACCATGGCCTGGCTCGCGGAGCGGCTGCGCGACTTCGTCGACCTCAACCCAAGCTTCGAGACCGCCGTGGACCGGCTGGCGAGCTGGCTGGCGCGGCTGGACGACGAGGAGGATTTTGCGCCATAGCGGGGGATAGCGGCGCGCTAGGGGAACCGGCGCCGCCCCCGATTGGTTCCCGGGCCGGGCGCGCCGCCGGGGCTACTTGCCGTACCGGATGCCCCCGCCGTAGCGCACCGGCTCCCGCGGCAGATGCGATATGTCTTGACTGTGGCTGTATGCGATATATCGTTGGTGTAGGCGCGGGGCGCACGGGAAGGACGGCGGGATGGAGCGGTGGAGCATCGGGGCTCCGACGAGCCTGGACCTCGGCGACGTGACCGGGCTGCGGGTGCGGCTGCTCGGCGGATCGGTGGCTGTGCTGGCCACCGACGGGCAGGCCTCGCTGGACGTGGCCGACGTGTCCGGTGAGCCGCTGACCGTGACCCACGAGGACGGGGTGCTGACGATCGCGCACGACAACCTCACCTGGGAGGGGCTGCTCAGCTGGCTGCGGCCGCAGCGGCATTCCGCGACGGTGACGGTGAGCGTGCCGCGCACGTGCCCGGTACAGCTCGGCGTCGTCAGCGCGGCGGCGGTGATGTCCGGCACCAGCGCCAAGGCATCGCTGAAGAGCGTCTCCGGCGGGATCACCCTGGACGGCATCACCGGCGACGTGGACGCCAACACCGTATCCGGCGCGGTGGAGGCCCAGGGACTGTCCGGCACGCTCAGCTTCAACACGGTATCCGGCGACCTGACGGTGGCGGACGGCTGGCTGGAGCGGCTGGACGCGAACGCGGTCAACGGCGACGTGACCGCCGACATCGACCTCGACCCGCTGGGCGGCATGCACGTCACCACGGTGTCCGGTGAGGTGACGCTCAGGCTGCCGGCCGATGCCGACGCGCGGGTCAGCCTGCATTCGGTGTCCGGTGATGTCCGCAGCGAGTTCGCCCAGCTCAGGCAGTCCTCGGCGCCTGCTTCTCGCAGCGTCAGCGGTAGCCTTGGCGCCGGCTCAGGTCAGGTGTCCGTGACCACCATGTCCGGCAGGGTCATGCTGCTGCGGCGTGCCAGGGACACCCAGCCCGACGATGCGAACGAGATGGAAGGCGAGGCCAGGTGAGCCCGGTATTCCGCCATGGCAGCCTCCGGCTGTACCTGCTCAAGCTGCTCGACGAGGAGCCCAGGCACGGCTATGAGGTCATCCGGCTGCTGCGCGACCGGTTCATGGGCGTGTACTCGCCCTCCCCCGGGACGATCTATCCCCGGCTGGCCCGGCTGGAGGAAGAGGGCCTGGTCACCCACGACGAGGTGGAGGGCCGCAAGGTCTACCGGATCACCGAGGCAGGCAGGGAGGAGCTCCGCGCCAGGAGCGAGGAGCTCGACGAGCTCGAGGAAGAGCTGTCCGCGTCGGTCAGCGACATCGTGCGCGAGGTGAGAGAAGACGTCCGGGAGACCGTGCGCAGCCTGCGGGAGGAGCTGACCTGGGCGGCCCGCGAGTCCCGCAGGATGGGCAGGGATCTGGGAGCCGACCTGCGCGAGCAGGCCAGGCAGGAAGCTCGCGAGCAGGCGCGGCAGGCGCGTGACGACGCGCGCGAGCAAGCCAGGCTGGCACGTGAGCAGGCCAGGCAGGCGCGTGACGAAGCGCGCGGCCGTGCCGGATTCCGCGACGAGACGCTGGCGACCGAAGCCGCCCGGCGGGTGCACGAACACGCGAGGAAGCTTCGCGAGCAGGCCCAGCGGACGCGGGAGGAGGCGGGTGCGCGGTCAGGCCCGGGCGGCCAGGGCACCGATGCGCCGCCGGACTGGGCCGGGCCGGCGGGCTGGCCAGGCTGGACGGAGTGGCCGGGCCGGCGGGGCTGGGAAGAATGGGCCCGGGCGCGCGGGCGGCGCGGCCGGCCAGGGCCGCTGGACTTCGGCACGTTCCGCGACCTGGAGCGGGTAGCCGTCCAGTTCACTTCCGACCTGAAGAAGCTGGCCATGCAATCGACCGCGGCCGGCGAGAACGTGATCAGCGACCTGCGCGTGATCCTGGAAGAGGCGCTGGACCGGGTGAAGACGGAGATCTTCGGCGCTGCCCGCGAGGCACCAGGCAACCAAGGCGCCGGTGAGGACGCCGCCAGCTCCCCCGGCGACCGCGGCGACTGAGCGGCCGCGCGGCGGCTTGCCCGACGCGCGGTCCGGACAACACTGAGCGGCCGCGCGGCGGCTTGCCCGACGCGCGCGCTCCGGAAGGCACCGGGAATCAGGCTTCGAAGACCACCTTGCCGAACAGGTCATCGGCGATCATCGCGGCGAAACCGTCGCGGGCCTCGGCCAGCGGCAGCGTCCGGTCGATGAGCGGGCGCGCGCCGGAGTACTCGCAGAACCTGGCCAGGCGGGCGAGCTGGTCGCGGGAGCCCATCGTGGAACCGACCACGGACAGCTGGGTGAAGAAGATCCGCGTCAGCTCGGCCGGGGAGGCATCGCCGCTGGTCGCCCCGCAGATCACGATCCGGCCGCCCGGCCGGACCGAGCGGACCGAATGCGCCCAGGTGGCCCGGCCGACGCTCTCCATGACCACGTCCACCCGCTCGGGAAGCCTGGCCCCGGCCGGGAACGCCTGGTCGGCGCCCAGCGCGACCGCCCGTTCCCGCTTGGCCTCGCTGCGGCTGGTCACCCACATCCGGTAGCCGACCGCGCGGCCCAGCACGACCAGCGCGGTGGCCACGCCGCCGCCCGCGCCCTGCACCAGCACGGTCGCGCCGGGACGGGCGCCGGAGCTGGCGAACAGCATCTTGTAGGCGGTCAGGTACGCCGTCGGCAGACAGGCCGCCTCGGCGAACGACAGCGCGGGCGGCTTCGGCACCAGGTTGCGGCGCGGCACGCTGACCCGTTCGGCGAACGTGCCGTCGTAGCGCTCCGACAGCAGCGACCGCCTTGGGTCCAGGGTCTCGTCGCCGTCGCCCGCGTCCGGGTCGCCGATCACCGAGTGCACGATGACCTCGTTGCCGTCCGGATCGGTGCCCGCGGCGTCGCAGCCGAGCACGATCGGCAGCCGGTCCGCGGAGATGCCCACGCCGCGCAGGGTCCACACGTCATGGTGGTTCAGCGAGGCCGCCCTCACCTGGACCGGGACCCACCCGTCCGGCGCCGGGGGCTCCCGCCGCTCGCCGATCTCCAGGCCGGCCAGCGGGTCGCCGGCGTCGATGCGCGCGGCAGTCACGGCAAACACGGCAACCACCCTAGTTCAGCGGGTGCCGCCAGCGCAGGCCGGGGAACCGCCGGAACTCCTTGTCTTCGGAGATCAGCTCGCAGCCGTGCTCGATGGCCAGCGCGGCAGGTAGGCGTCGGGCACGAGCTTGCCGCGGGCGTTGACCTGTCGGGACAAGCCGGTGAAAATGTCCCAGAACCTTGCGCCGGGGCTGACCACGTGGGCGTGCGGCTGGCTCCGGATCAGCTCGGCGACTGCCAGCGCCTAGTCGATGGTGGCGGGATCGGCACGGTAAGCCTGCGGATTCGTAACCTCGGCGAACAGTTCCTTTGGCAACGGGGTGCCGTTGCAGCAAGGTCACATGCTGGCGTCATCCGGGAACGTGGTGTAATACTCGATACCGGCACGGGCCTCATACGCAACCTCGTCGCAACCGGCGACGCCCCGGGAGCGGGAGTGGACCTCAACTCCTACGCCGAACTGGCGGTACGGCTGGTCAACTCGGCCGGCACCGGGGGACGCGACGGCGACCTGCTGGCGAACCTGGACGGGCTGCGCGCCCTGGTCGCCGACCGCCAGCACCTCAACCATGGGGTGACCCGCAACGACCTGCAGGCGCTGCGCGCCCTGCGCGCGGAGCTCGGGGCCTTCTTCGCCTCCTGCGCCGCAGGCGACGGCGAGGACGCCGCGGACAGGCTGAACGCGCTGCTCATCCAGCATCCGGTCCACCCGCAGCTATCCGGGCACGACGGCCAGCCCTGGCACGTGCACTACACCGACAGCGGCTCGGTCGCGGACAAATACGCGGCCGGCGCCGCAATGGGCCTGGCCGTCCGGCTCACCGACCTGGGCATCGAGCGGTTCGGCAGCTGCCAGGCACCCGGCTGCACCGGGG
Organism: Streptosporangiaceae bacterium; assembly: GCA_019246795.1. GTDB lineage: Bacteria > Actinomycetota > Actinomycetes > Streptosporangiales > Streptosporangiaceae > Palsa-504. The sequence continues at coordinate 16,680 of JAFAPY010000036.1, forward strand.
TATACATCGACACCGGCGCCGGGAAGACCAGGCGGTACTGCTCGGAGCTGTGCATGAACCGGGCCAATCTGTCCGCGTTATGCGCGGCGCGCCGGGGAAGTGCGGCTTCGCTGACGTGAACGTCATAAGCGCGGTGCAGTTTAACATCGCGGTTTCCTGCTGCCGCTTCCCACAACGCGGAAATCGTAACGGCGCCGTGTTTGCGTGACATCCGGGCGTGATGACGACCGCGGCGGACACAAGCCCCGTTATGGCCAAAATCAGGCTGTGACCTGCGTTATCAAAACGAATCCGGGTGAGCACTTCTCAGCTATCACGATGATCTCTACGATGATCTCACTCGCGCATACGAGACGCTCACCTGCACGGGCGAGGATCTCGCCCGGCGGGCCTAGCCCTGCGGGGCTCGATCGGGAAAGAGATCGACCATGGCAACTGAAGCTACTGGGGTACCTGCCACCAGGCCGGCCGACGTCGGCCTGCGGCGGGAGATAGGTCTGATCGGTGCCACCTGGGCATCGGAGACTTCGATCATCGGCTCGGGATGGCTGTTCGGCGCGTACCTCGCTACGGTCGCGGCCGGGCCGGCGGCCCTCTACGGCTGGATCATCGGCGGTGTCTGCGTCGTCATCCTGGCGCTGATCCACGCCGAACTCGGCGCGATGTACCCCATTGCGGGCGGGACGGCCAGGTTCCCGCACCTGGCCTTCGGCAGCATCGCCGGCATCTCGTTCGGCTTTTTCTCCTGGCTGCAGGCGGTCGTCGTCGCGCCGGTCGAGTGCTACGCGGTGATGACGTACGGATCTTACTACTGGCACAGCCTGTTCAACACGACCACCGGCCACATCACCACGACCGGCTTCATCATGACGATCATCCTGATGGCCATCTTCACCGCGCTCAACTTCCTTGCGGTGCGGATGTTCGCCCGGATCAACAGCGCGATCACCTGGTGGAAGGTCGCGATCCCGGTCCTGACCATCATCATCCTGCTCTTCAAGTTCCACCCCGGCAACTTCAGCCCCCCCGGCGGATTCAACCCGGGCGGCATGAAGGCCGTCTTCGCCGCCATTCCCGGCGCCGCGATCGTGTTCGCCTACCTCGGCTTCGAGCAGGCCGACCAGCTCGCCGGGGAGGTCAAGAACCCCAAGCGCAACCTGCCGCTGGCGATCATCATCGCGTGCCTGCTCGGCACGGCGATCTACATCCTGCTCCAGGTGGTGTTCATCGGCGCGATGCCTCCCCGCGAGCTGACCCATGGGTTCGCGGGGATTACCAACCCGGTGGTCATCGCCGGGCCGTTCGCCGGCGTGGCCGGGCTGGCCGGGCTGGCCTTCTGGGCGACGATCCTGCGCATCGACGCGTTCGTGTCCCCGTTCGGCACCGGCATGATCTACCAGACCTCCACCTCGCGGGTCGGGTACGGCCTGGCCAGGAACAGGTACTTCCCGCAGGCCTTCCAGTGGGTCGACCGGAACGGCATACCCTGGTTCAGCCTGATCATGGCGTTCGTGTTCGGCATCTTCTTCCTGCTGCCGTTCCCGAGCTGGAACGTGCTGGTCGTCCTGGTCACCAGCGCGAGCGTGCTCATGTACTCGGGCTCGGTGCTGTCCCTGGGCGTTTTCCGCAGGACGCTCCCGGACGCGGAGCGGCCTTACAAGATACCCGGCGCCGCGGTCTTGAACCCGATCGCCTTCATCATCTGCGGCCTGCTCATCTACTGGTCCGGCTTCACCACGGTCTGGAAGCTCGGCGTCTGCGTGGTGATCGGCTACGTCCTGATCGGCATCTCCATGGCGTTTGACAAGCAGCGGCCGCCGCTGGACTGGAAGTCCGCTACCTGGCTGATCCCCTTCCTGATCGGCATGGGCATCATCTCCTGGCAGGGCCAGTTCAGCGGCGAATCGTCCAAGGCGCCTCCGCTCAACACCGGCCACATCCATTTCTGGTGGGATCTCGGGGTGGTGGCGGTCTTCTGCCTGGTCATCTACTACTGGGCGATCTACACCTGCCTGCCGCGCGAGGAGACGCTGGAGCTGATCGCCCGGCAGAGCGGGCACGAAGAGCTGCCGGACACCGGGCTGCGGCACTGAGGCCGGCGCGCTGAGGCACGGCGGCCCCGCTGACCCAGGCCAGCGGGGCCGCTGGCGTGAGCACCCGGGCCGGAGCCGGATGAGGCGGCCGGGACCCATCGCTCTTTCTGGCTCAACGAAAAGGCGCGGGGCGGCAGCCTGGTGCTGAGGTCAGCCGGTGCGGCGGTAGCGGAGCAGCACCCG